>JANMCC010000049.1:0-11205 GCA_031360885.1 Burkholderiales bacterium
GCGCTGGCGACGCAGCCGCGCTTCATCCTCCTCGACGAGCCGTTCGCCGGCATCGACCCGATCGCGGTGATCGAGATCCAGCGAATCATCGGCTTCCTCAAGGAACGCGGCATCGGCGTGCTTATCACCGACCACAACGTGCGCGAAACGCTCGGCATCTGCGACCGTGCCTACATCATCAGTGCGGGACGGGTGCTCGCCGAAGGCACGCCGGCCGAGATCGTCGCCAACGCGGACGTCCGCAAGGTCTATCTCGGCGAGAACTTCCGGATGTAGGGAATGAAGCCATCCCTGCAGGTTCGCCTCTCGCAGCACCTGGCGCTGACGCCGCAGCTGCAGCAGTCGATCCGGCTGCTGCAGCTCTCGACGCTCGAGCTGCACCAGGAAGTCGAGCAGATGCTCGAGCAGAACCCCTTCCTCGAGGCCGAGGAGGAGGCGGCACCCGCGTTCGAGCCGCTCGCCGAGCGGCTCTCGAGCGCCGAGCGCGCCGGCGAGCGCGAGTCGGAGCGGGCCGCGGAAACCAGCCACGGCGGCGGCGGCGACGACGTGCCGGCGATCGACGGCGCGGCCGACTTCGGCGGCACCGAGCGCGAGGACTGGGAAAACGGCACCGAGCGCGAAGACTTCGACGGTATCCGCGAGACGCCGGGCAAGACCCGCACCCAGAACGACGCCGACTTCGACGACTCCGACCGCGACACGCCGACCACCAGCCTGCAGGATCACCTGCGCAGCCAGCTCTCGAGCATGCGACTCGGCGACGCCGACGCGGCGGCGGTGCTGGTGCTGATCGATTCTCTCGACGACGAGGGCTACCTGGCCGATTCGCTGGAGGACATCGCCGAGCGCCTGCGCGAAGGCGGCATGGAGTTCGAGCGCGACGCCGCGGACGAATGCGCCGACGAGGACGAGCCGGGCGATCCGATCCTCGCCCAGTTGCGCTGCGGCCTGCGCTTCCTGCAAAGCATGGAGCCGACCGGCGTCGGCGCCCGCGACCTGGCCGAGTGCCTGACGCTGCAGCTGCGCACCTTGGAGCGCGGCGAGGCGCAGGCGATCGCCATCATCGTCTGCAAGAGCCATCTGCAGCTGCTGGCGCGGCGCGACCTGAAGAAGCTGATGGCCGTCACCGGCGCCGACGAGACGCTGCTGCGCGAGGCGCAGGCGCTGATCGTCGCGCTCGAGCCCAAGCCCGGGCGGCCGTTCGCCCGGGCCGAGGCGAACATCGTGGTCCCCGACGTGATCGTGCAGAAGTCGGGCCGCGGCTGGAAGGTGACGCTCAACCCCGACGTGATGCCCAAGCTGCGCATCAACGACCTGTACGCCAACGCCATCCGCGCCCAGCGCGGCCCGGGCGGGCGCGGCGGCTCGCACAACGGGGCCGCCGCCGGGCTGAACACGCGCCTCCAGGAGGCGCGCTGGTTCGTCAAGAACATCCTGCAGCGTTTCGACACGATCCAGCGCGTCTCGCAGGCGATCGTCGAGCGGCAGAAGAGCTTCTTCACGCACGGCGCGATCGCCATGAAGCCGCTGGTGCTGCGCGAGATCGCCGACGAGCTCGGCCTGCACGAATCGACGATCTCGCGCGTGACCACCGCCAAGTACATGTCGACGCCGTTCGGCACCTTCGAGCTCAAGTACTTCTTCGGCTCCTCACTCGCCACCGAGGCCGGCGGCAACGCCTCGAGCACCGCGGTGCGGGCGCTGATCCGGCAGATCGTCTCCGCCGAGGACCCGGCCAAGCCGCTCTCCGACAGCCAGATCTCGCTGATGCTCGAGGAACAGGGCATCCATGTCGCGCGCCGCACCGTCGCCAAGTACCGCGAAGCGCTGAAGATCGCGCCGACGCAGCTGCGCAAGGCGATGTAGCGGAGCGAGCCGCCGCCTCCTTCCCATGCCGTTGCCGATCTTCCTGCCGTGCGCCGCCGGCGTCGAGGCGCTGCTCGAGGCCGAGGTCCGCGCCCTGCTGCCCGAAGCCCGGGTCGAGGCGCGCCGCGGCGGCGTGGCGCTGGCCGGCGATCCGCGCGAGGTCATGCTCCTCAACCTCGAAAGCCGGCTCGCGCAGCGCGTGCTGATCGAGGTCGCGGAGGGCGAGTACCGCACCGAAGACGACCTCAACGCGCTCGCCCGCGGCGTCAACTGGGGCGACTGGATCACGCCGCAGCAGACGCTGCGCGTCGACAGCACCGCGCAGCGCAGCCCGCTGAAGAGCCTGAACTTCGCCGCCCTGCGCATCAAGGACGCGGTCTGCGACCAGCTGCGCGAGGCGACCGGCGAGCGGCCCAGCGTCGACGTCGCCCGGCCCGACCTCACGGTCGTGCTGCACGTCGGCCCCGAACGCGCGCAGGTCTACGTCGACAGCTCGGGCGAGTCGCTCTTCAAGCGCGGCTGGCGCACCGACACCGGCGACGCGCCGCTCAAGGAGACGCTGGCCGCGGCCATGCTCGCCGCCGCCGGCTGGCGCGGCACGCCCGCGGCGGGCGGCGCCCTGCACGACCCCTGCTGCGGCTCGGGCACGATCGCGATCGAGGCGGCGCAGATCGCCTGCGGCATCGCCCCCGGGGCGCTGCGCCGCTTCGCCTGCGAGCGGCTGCTGCCGTTCACGAGCGTCGAGATGCGCGCCGAGATGCAGCGCCTGCGCAGCCGGGCGAAGGAGCGGCTGCACGCGCCCGAGGTGCCGATCTTCGCCAGCGACCTGTCGTTCCGCATGGTCGACTTCGCCAGGCGCAATGCCGAGCGCGCCGGCGTTGCCCACGCGATCCAGTTCAACGGCGGCGACGCGCTGGAGAGGCCCGCGCCCCACCTGCCCGCCGAGCTGCCCGGCACGCTGATGCTCAACCCGCCGTACGGCGAGCGGATCGAGGTCGGCGGCAAGTCCGCCGCCAGGGCGACGCGGGACTCGGCCGAAGACCGGGCGACGCCCAGCGACTTCTTCCCTCGCCTGGCCACGCACTGGAAGCACGCCTACACCCGCCATCCCGCCGGCTGGACGGCCTGGATCCTGAGCCCCGACATGCGCCTGCCGAGCGCGATGCGCCTCAAGGAATCGCGCCGCGTTCCTCTCTGGAACGGCCCGATCGAATGCCGGCTGTTCCGCTTCGATCTCGTCGCCGGCTCGGCGCGCAAGGCGGAGGCCGCGACGAAGCCCGCCTAGGTGTGCAGCGCCGCGCGCCGCTGCGCCGCGTACCAGAGCAGCGTTGCGCCGATCAGCGCCAGCGGCACGATCGAGCCGAGGTTGAGCAGGGTCCAGCCCTGGGTGGTGACGAGCGCGCCCGAGCTGAACGAGGTGATCGTCATCGTCGCGAAGATGATCGTGTCCAGACCCGCCTGCGCGGTGGTCCGCTCCTCCGGCCGGTAGGCCTTGGTGAAGAGGGTCGTGCCGCCGATGAAGAGGAAGTTCCAGCCGACGCCGAGGGCGAACAGGGCGACCAGGAAGCGCATCAGGTCGACCCCGCTCAGCGCCACCGCGACGCAGGCGCACTCGAGCAGCAGGCCGACGGCGATCACGCGCGGGGCGCCGAAGCGGCGGACCAGGCTGCCGGTGAAGAAGCTCGGCACGAACATGCCGAGCACGTGCCACTCGATCACCAGTGCGGCGTTGTCGAACGGATGCGAGCACATCGCCATCGCGATCGGCGTCGCCGCCATCAGCAGGTTCATCACGCCGTAGCCGAGGGCGCAGGCGACGGCGGCGACGATGAATACCGGCTGCGCCGCGATCTCGGCGAGCGGTCGGCCCGGAGCCGCAGGCGTCGGCAGCGGCAGCGGCGGGAAGCGGATGAACGAGACCGTGACCAGCGACGCCAGGGCGACGACCGCGAGCGCCGCATACGCGCCGGCGAATTCCGCCGGCAGCGCGTCGCGGGTCCAGCGCGCCAGATTCGGACCGGCGACGGCGCCGAGAATGCCGCCGGCGAGCACCCAGGAGATCGCCCTCTCCTTGAACTTCGGCTCGACCAGCTCGATGGCGGCGAACCGGTACAGCCCGGCGTTGGCGTTGTAGTAGCCGGCGAGAGTGGCGCCGGTGACCAGCAGCCAGAAGTGCCCCTGCCAGGCGGCCCAGGCGCAGAGCGCGGTCGTCGCCATCGCGACGACCAGGCCGAGCTGGAACGCGCGCCGCCGGCCCCAGGCGCGCTGATGCCGCCCCACCAGCCCGGCGAACAGCGCGCCGCCCGCGACGTAGGCGGTGACCGGAAGGGTCGCCAGCCAGGCGTTCGGCGCCAGGCGCAGGCCGACCAGGCCGTTGATCGTGATGAAGGTGACGTTGTTGGTCAGGAAGAAGCCCTGACACAGCACGAGCAGCAGCAGCCGGCGGTTCATTCGCGCCGCCGCCGGTCTGCGAGCCCGAGCCAGGCCAGCAGCGTCAGCGGCGCGGTGTCGGCGCGCAGGACGCGCGGTCCGAGCGAGACCGGGGCGAAGCCGTGGCGCATCGCGGCAGCCTCCTCGTCGGGCGAAAGACCGCCTTCGGGGCCGCTGAGCACGACCAGGCCGGCCGGCATCTCTTCGCGCGCGGGGTCGTGCAGGGCGGCCGGCCGCCGCGCCGTATCGGCCAGGCTCAGCACCCAGCGAGCCGAGGGACCGGTAGCCTCGCCCGCCGCGCAGGCCGGGCCCGCGGTGCCAGCTTCACGCAGCCAGGCGTCGAAGCGCACCGGCGCCGCGATCCGCGGCACGCGCGTCCGGCCGCACTGCTCGCTCGCCGAGGCCGCGACCGCCTGCCAGTGGCGTTGGCGCGCCTCGGCGCGCTCGCCGGCCAGGCGCACCACCGAGCGCTCGCAGAGCAGCGGCTGGATCGCGGCGGCGCCGAGCTCGGTGGCCTTCTCGACCAGGCCGTCCATGCGCTCGTTCGCCGGAATGCCGATCGCCAGCGTGACCGCGACCGGCAGCTCGCGCTCGACCTCGCGCGCCGCGCCGGCGATTCGCAGCTCGACCTCGCTGCGGCCGATTCGGACGATCTCCGCAGGCCACTCGAAGCCGTCGTCGCCGTTGAAGAGCAGCACCGCGTCGCCCGGCTGCTTGCGCAGCACCTGCACATGGCGCGACCCGGCCGGCGGCAGGACGACGGTCTCGCCCTCGGCCCAGCGGCGCGGCAGGTGGATGCGCAGCGCCATCAGGACCTCGCCTTCTTCAGCTTGTCGAGCCAGAGCTTGCGCAGGGCGCGCGCGGTTCGCCACGGCGCCGAGCGACGAACCGCCTCGACGATCTTCGCCTTGGTCTGGCGCCACCAGTTCAGGGCGCGGGCGAACCAGGCAAAGGTCATCAGCTGCGGCTCGACCAGGATGAAAAGCCGGCCGACGAAGGCGGTGCCCAGTACCTTGGCGGCGACGATGACGGCAACGCCCATCCCGGTGCGACCCTCGCCGATCAGCCAGAGCGCGGCCAGCTTGACCGGAAACAGCAGCACCGCCGGCGCCAGGAAGAGCAACAGCGCGACCCAGCGCGGCGAGGCCGAGATCAGCGCCTCGAGCCGTTGCAGGTGAAGCAGGCGCGCCAGCCAGGCGGCGCCGGCGGTCAGCGGCCGCCAGCCCCACTCCTCGAAGAAGATGACGATCGCGGCGAGAACGAGGCCCAAGCCACGCAGCACCCGCCACGGCGCGGTGGCGATCTTCACGATGAAGGAAGTCTCGCTCGACGGCAGGCGGCCGTCAGCCGCCGTAGAGCGTCTTGCGCGCCTCGGCGGCGGCGGCCTCGCCCTTGCGTTCGCGGATCTGCTCGATCACGCGCTGCGCCACCTCGCGCAGCTCCTCGATGGTCGAGGCCTTGTCGACCGCGAGCGTGAGGGTGAAGCCGCGCAGGCCGAGGTTGCCCGAGATCAGCTGCGTCAGGGCCGCGGTGAACTGGCTGTAGTCGAGCGGCGAGGTGGCCGGCGTCGCGGCGGCAGGGCCGAGCTGCTGCGGCACCGTCGGCCGGGAGGAGTCGGGGCTGGAGGTGCGAGCGGAACTGCCCACCGTCACCGCGCCTGCGGCCGGGGCGATGAGGTCGAGCTTGCGCAGTTCCTGGAAATCCTCGGCGGAGATGCCGGCCAGGTTGGAGAGCAGCATCTCCTCGGATTTCGTGCCGTCGATCAGCAACAGCAGATTTCGCCGAGCGCGCTCCTTGATCAGCGCCCGCGACTGCATTTCGGCGCGCCCTGCGTCGGTCTTGACCCAAATCACCCGTTCGGCCCCATTCCCGTGCTGCGGCGGCTCATGACCGCGCGCTTTGACATGGGGCGAAATGTATCAGCACCCGGCGCGGGCCGGCTCCCTGAAATCTCACGCTTTGTCGCGCAATTCCCGACGCAGGATCTTGCCGACGGGCGTCTTGGGCAGGTCGGTGCGGAACTCGATGACCTTGGGCCGCTTGTAGCCGGTCAGGTTCGCCTCGCAGTACGCCCGCACCTGCGCTTCGGTGACCGAAGGATCTTTCCTGACGATGACGAGCTTCACCGCCTCGCCCGCCTTCTCGTCGGGAATGCCGACCGCGGCGCATTCGAGGATGCCGGGCATCTGCGTCACCACGTCCTCGACCTCGTTCGGATAGACGTTGAAGCCGCTCACCAGGATCATGTCCTTCTTGCGGTCGACGATCTTGAAGTAGCCGCGCTCGTCGACCACGCCGATGTCGCCGCTGCGGAAGAAGCCGTCGGCCGTCATCACCTTGGCGGTCTCGTCGGGGCGCTGCCAGTAGCCGGCCATCACCTGCGGACCCTTGATCGCGATCTCGCCGCGCTCGCCCTGCGCCACCTCGTTGCCGTCGTCATCGAGCAGCTTCATGTCGGTGTTGGGCATCGGCAGGCCGATGTTGCCGCTGTACGCGGTGCTGTCGACCGGGTTGCAGCTCGCCGAGGGCGAGGTTTCCGAGAGGCCGTAGCCCTCGACGATCGGGCAGCCGGTCTTCTCCAGCCAGAGCTTGGCGGTGGCGCTCTGCACCGCCATGCCGCCGCCGACCGAGATCACCAGGCCGCTCCAGTCGACCGTGCCGAAGTCGGGGTGATTGGCCATCGCGTTGAACAGCGTGTTCACCGCCGGGAAGCTGTGGAACTTCTCGCCCTGCAGCGACTTGAAGACGGCCGGCAGGTCGCGCGGGTTCGGCACCAGGATGTTGGCGCCGCCCATGCGCATCGACAGCATGATGTTCGTGTTGAAGCCGAAGATGTGATAAATCGGCAGGGCGCAGATCGTCACCACCTGCTCGCCCTTGGGAACCTTCTTCAGCGCCGGCTGGTACCAGGCCTCGGCCTGCAGGATGTTGGCGACGAGGTTGCGATGCAGCAGCACCGCACCCTTGCTGACGCCGGTGGTGCCGCCGGTGTACTGCAGCACGGCGATGTCGTCGGCGCCGACCTGCGCCGGCTTGAACGGCTTGCCGCGGCCGGCCGAGAGCGCGTCGTTGAAGCGCACGGCGCCGGGCAGGTCGTACGCCGGCACCATCTTCTTCACGTTGCGCACGACGTAGTTGACGATCGCGCCCTTGGGGAAGCCGAGCATGTCGCCCATGGCGGCGATCACCACCGTCTTGGTCGGCACCGCCGAGATCACCTGCGCCAGCACGCTGGCGAAGTTCTCGATGACGACGATCGCCTTGGCGCCCGAGTCCTTGAGCTGGTGCTCGAGCTCGCGCGGCGTGTAGAGCGGGTTGACGTTCACCACCACCAGGCCGGCGCGCAGGATGCCGGCGATCGCCACCGGGTACTGCGGCACGTTCGGCAGCATCACCGCGATCCGGTCGCCCTTGGCGAAGCCTTGCGCCTGCAGCCAGGCGGCGAACGCGACCGAGGCCTCGTCGACCTGGCGGAAGCTGATCGACTTGCCCATGAACTTGTAGGCCGCCGCGCTCGCGTAGCGGCGGAAGCTCTCGTCGAGCAGCGCCACGAGCGACGAGTACTGCGCCACATCGATCTCGGCCGGCACGCCGGCGGGGTACTGCTTCAGCCAGGTTCTTTCCATCGCTCCACGCTCGCTCTTCCCTCGGGTGAGCGGGGATTCTGAGGGAGGGCCGACAGGCGGAACCTAGGGTGTTTCGATACGCTCCCAGCCACCGCCCAGGGCCTGGATCAGCGCGATCGTCGCGATCTGACGATTGACTGCCACCTGCACCAGCGCGCGCCACGCGCCGAGCGCCGAGGCCTGCGCGGAGACTGCCTGCTCACTCGGAAAAGGCGGTTGCGCAATGGGCAAACCCGATGTTGACGCGGGCTTTAGGGGGAAACTATTCTTTACCCGTCCGGTCGAGGCCTTCACGCCGCGTTGACCTCACGTTTGCGGAAAGAGGACTCCCATGACCGATCGCCTCGCGGGCAAGACCGCCTTCATCACCGCTGCCGGCCAGGGCATCGGCCGCGCCACCGCCGAGGCCTTCGTCCGCGAAGGCGCCCGCGTCATCGCCACCGACATCAACGAAGGCCTGCTCGCCGACCTGGCGAGGACGACCGGCTGCAGCACCCGCCGCCTCGACGTCACCGACGCCGGCGCGGTGCTCGCCGCGGCGGCCGAGGCCACCGGCAAGGGCCGGGTCGACATCCTCTTCAACGGCGCCGGCTACGTGCACGCCGGCACCATCCTCGACTGCGACGAGGTCGCGTTCGACTTCTCGTTCGACCTCAACGTGCGCTCGATGTACCGCATGATCCGCGCCTTCCTGCCGGCCATGCTCGAGGCCGGCGGCGGCTCGATCATCAACGTCGCCTCGGTCGCGGGCAGCATCAAGGGCGCGCCGAACCGCTTCGTCTACGGCGCCACCAAGGCGGCGGTGATCGGCCTCACCAAGTCGATCGCCGCCGACTTCATCACCAAAGGCATCCGTTGCAACGCGATCTGCCCCGGCACGGTCGAGTCGCCGTCGCTGCGCGAGCGGATCGCGGCGCAGGCCCAGGCGAGCGGCCAGTCCGAGGCGCAGGTGCAGGCGGCGTTCGTCGCCCGCCAGCCGATGGGCCGGGTCGGCCGCACCGCCGAGATCGCTGCGCTCGCGGTCTACCTCGGCAGCGACGAGGCGGGCTTCACCACCGGCACCGCGCAGGTCATCGACGGCGGGTGGTCCAATTAGGCCCTCGCCTTCCCCTTCCCCTCTTCTCACGAAAGCACGTCATGAAGTTGATGCGATACGGCGCCAAGGGCGCGGAAAAGCCGGCCCTGGTCGATGCGGGTGGCACGGTGCGCGACCTCTCCGGCGTGATCCCCGACATCACCGCGGAGACGCTGCGGCCGGAAAACCTGAAGCGCCTCGCCGAGCTCGACGCTTCGAGGCTGCCCGCCGTCGCCAACCCGGGCCGGATCGCGCCGCCGTGGAGCGGCATGGGCAAGTTCATCTGCATCGGCCTCAACTACTCCGACCACGCCGCCGAGACCGGCTCGCCGATCCCGAAGGAGCCGATCATCTTCAGCAAGCCGACCAGCGCGCTCGTCGGCTGCAACGACCCGGTCGTGCTGCCGAAGGACTCGCTGAAGACCGACTGGGAAGTCGAGCTCGGCGTCGTCATCGGCAGCAAGGCGCGCTACGTCGAGAAGGCCGACGCGCTGAAGTACGTCGCCGGCTACTGCGTCGTCAACGACGTCTCCGAGCGCGAATACCAGCTCGAGCGCGGCGGCACCTGGGACAAGGGCAAGGGCTGCGACACCTTCGGCCCGGTCGGCCCGTGGATGGTGACGAGCGACGAGGTCGCCGACCCGCAGGCGCTCGCCATGTGGCTCGAGGTCAACGGCAAGCGCATGCAGAACGGCAGCACCGCGACCATGATCTTCGGCGTGGCCGAGCTGGTGGCCTACTGCAGCCGCTTCACCACGCTCTGGCCCGGCGACCTCATCACCACCGGCACGCCACCCGGCGTGGCGCTCGGCATGAAGCCGACGCCCATCTACCTCAAGGCCGGCGACGAGATGAAGCTCGGCATCGCCGGCCTCGGCGAGCAGAAGCAGACGGTCCACGCCTGGGATCCCAAGCTGATCGACGACTGATCGGACCGCGATGAACGACAGGCTGAGCCCGGCGGCCGCGAACAGCGGCCTCGTCATCCGCATCCATCCGCACGACGACGTCGTCATCGCCCGGCAGCAGCTCGTCGGCGGCACGCGAATCGAGAGCGAAGGGATCACGGTCGTCGGCCTGATCCCGCCCGGGCACAAGGTGGCCACGCGGGCCATTGCCGCGGGAGAGCCGGTGCGGCGCTACGACCAGATCATCGGCAGCGCCAAGGTCGCGATCGCCCCGGGCCAGCACGTGCACACGCACAACCTCGAGTTCTCGAGCTTCGCCCGCGACTACGCCGCCGCGAGCGGCGCGAAGCCCACCGCCTACGTCGACACGCCCGCCACCTTCGACGGCATCATCCGCAACGACGGCCGGATCGCGACCCGCAACTACATTGGCATCCTGACCTCGGTGAACTGCTCGGCGACGGTGGCCCGCGCCATCGCCGACCACTTTCGCCGCGACACCAATCCGAAGGCGCTGGAGCGCTTCGCCAACGTCGACGGCGTGATCGCCCTGACGCACGGCGCCGGCTGCGCCACCGACAGCGCCGGCGAGCCGCTGCAGGTGCTGCGCCGCACCCTCGGCGGCTATGCGCGACACCCGAACTTCGCCTCGATCATCGTCGTCGGCCTCGGCTGCGAGACCAACCAGATCAGCGGCCTGCTCGAGCAGGAAAAGCTCGGCGCCGCGCACTCGGTCACCGCCTCGCTGCATGCCTTCAACATCCAGGAAACCGGCGGCACGAAGAAGACGGTGGCGCACGGCATCGAGCTGGTGGAGTGGCTGCTCGAGGAGGCCAACCGGGTGAAGCGCACGCCGGTGCCGGCAAGCCACATCACGGTCGGCCTGCAGTGCGGCGGCTCCGACGGCTACTCGGGCATCAGCGCCAACCCGGCCCTCGGCGCGGCGGTCGACCGGCTGGTGCGCCACGGCGGCACCGCGATCCTTTCGGAAACGCCCGAGATCTACGGCGGCGAGCACCTGCTGACGCGACGCGCGGTCTCGCCCGAGATCGCCGAGAAGCTGATCAAGCGCATTCGCTGGTGGGAGAACTACACGGCGAAGAACGACCAGGAGATGGACAACAACCCTTCGGCCGGCAACAAGGCCGGGGGCCTCACCACCATCCTCGAGAAGAGCCTGGGTGCGATCGCAAAGAGCGGCACCACCAACCTGACCGACGTGTTCGAGTACGCGCAGCCAGTGACGACGCGCGGGCTGGTGTTCATGGACACGCCGGGTTACGACCCGGTCAGCGCCACG
>JANMCC010000114.1:0-13955 GCA_031360885.1 Burkholderiales bacterium
TCGAGCTCACCGAAGCGCAGCTCAAGGCCTTGCCGGTCCCCGTGCGACCGCCGCCGCCCGAGCCGGTGCCGCCGGCGCCGCAGCGCAGCTACCCGCCGCTCGAGCCGCGGACATGAGCGGCCCCGCCCGGCCGCTCCGAAGAGGCCGCTCCGTCCCGCTCGGCGGGACCGCGCGCAGCGCGAGGGTGCACGAATGACAGGGTTGCCCGAGCGCCTGCGCGTCGCCATCGCCGGCGCCTCGGGCCGGATGGGCCGCGCCCTGATCGAGGCGGTGACCGCCAGCCCCGATCTCGCCCTGGCGGGCGCGCTCGACGTCGCCGGCGGCAGCGACATCGGCAAGGACGCGACCGAATTCCTCGGCAAGAAGAGCGGCGTCGCCGTCACGGCCGACCTGCGCGCCGGCCTCGCCGGCGCCGACGTGCTGATCGATTTCACCCGGCCCGAGGGGACGCTCGCGCATCTGGCGGTCTGCCGCGAGCTCGGCGTCAACGCGGTGATCGGGACCACCGGCTTCAGCGCGGCGCAGAAGGCGGAAATCGCCGGCCGGGCCGAGCGGATCGCGATCGTCATGGCGCCGAACATGAGCGTCGGCGTCAACGTCGTCATGAAGCTGCTCGAGGTCGCGGCCCGCGCCCTCGACGAAGGCTACGACATCGAGATCGTCGAGGCGCACCACCGCCTGAAGGTCGACGCGCCCAGCGGCACCGCCCTGCAGATGGGCGAGGTGGTCGCCGCCGCGCGCGGCACGACGCTCGAGGCCGCCGCGGTCCACGCCCGGCACGGCGACACCGGCGCGCGCCGCACCGGCACGATCGGCTTCGCCTCGCTGCGCGGCGGCGACATCGTCGGCGACCACACGGTCCTGTTCGCCGGCGGCGGCGAGCGCATCGAAGTCACGCACCGCTCGTCGAGCCGGTCCAACTACGCGCAGGGCAGCTTGCGCGCGGCGCGCTTCCTCAAGGGCAGGAAGGCGGGTCTCTTCGGCATGGCGCAGGTGCTCGGCCTCGACGCGGCGCCGTCGGGAGCGAACGCATGACCGGTTTCGAGGCCTTCTGGTCGCAGGGCGACGCCATCACCCGCGGCGTCGCGATCCTGCTGCTGGCGATGTCGATCAGCGCCTGGGTGGTGATCTTCTGGAAGGGCTGGCTGCTGCGCCGGGTGCACATCGACCTGCAGCGCGCGGTGCCGGCGTTCTGGGCTGCGCCCTCGCTCGAAAGCGGGCGCGAGCAGCTCGCCGCGTTCGATCGGGAAGAGGTGCTGAAGCCCCTGCTCGACGCGGCCCTCACCGTGCCGCCGACCGGCACCCTCGAAGCCAAGGGCCATGCCGATTCGCAGCTCACGCGGCGCCTGCGCGACGCGCTCCACGCGGTGCTCGGCCAGCTCCAGTTCGGCCAGGTGCTGCTCGCCTCGATCGGCAGCACCGCCCCCTTCATCGGCCTGTTCGGCACCGTCTGGGGGATCTACCACGCGCTGCTGAGCATCTCGGCCGCCGGCGTGATCACGATCGAGAAGGTCTCCGGCCCGGTCGGCGAGTCGCTGGTGATGACCGCCGCGGGCCTGGCCGTCGCCATTCCCGCGGTGCTCGCCTACAACGTCTTCGGCAAGCGCGTCGCGGCAAGCGAGGCCGAGCTCGAAGGCTTCGCGCACGACCTGCGCGAGATGATCGTCGATACGGCTTCGTGAAGCCCGCGCGGCGCGAGCACACATCCTGACATGGCATTCGGCCGCCTCGAGCGAACCCCCGGCGCCTTGCCGATGAGCGACATCAACATGACGCCGCTGATCGACGTGATGCTGGTGCTGCTGGTGATCTTCATGATCACCGCGCCGCTGATGACCTCGAGCCTGAAGCTCGACCTGCCCAAGACCGACGCGGCCCAGCCCAGCGACGCGCCGCAGTCCATCGCCGTGGCCCTCGACAAGGACGGCCGCACCTTCTTCGGCGACGAGGCGCTCGAGCCGGCGGCCTTCGCCGCCCGCGTTGCCGCGGCGGCGCAGCGCAATCCGCAGACCGAGGTGCAGCTGCGTGCCGACCGGAGCGTGCCCTACGGGCGCGTTGCCGAGCTGATCGGCATCGTGCAGAAGGCAGGGCTCAGCCGGATCGGCTTCGTCACCGAGCCGGCGGCCGCGGCCAGCGGATCCTGAGGGGCCGGCTCCGGCCGCCCGGCTCAGGTACCGGCGGGCCGGGTCTGGACGGGCGTGCTCGTCTTCTGCAGCTCTCTCATCCGCTCGACCGTCTTCTCGCGCTCGGCGTCGCTCTGCCCCGGCAGCGGGTCCTTGCTCGGGATGCGCGAACCGGTGATGGCTTCGGGCCGCTGAGCGCGCGGCGTGTCGGCGATCGAGCCATCACTATAGACGCCGGACCCGCCCGGGCCGCTTCACAGAGCCTCGTGCCGGCGCAGATAGGTCGCGAAGCGCGGCAGGCCGCTCGAAGTGAGCTCGCGGTAGCGGTAGGTGATGACGCTGCCCGGCGGCGGCGGCTCGCGCCGCAGCGCATCGGTGAGTCCGCTGCCGACCAGAAAGCGCCGGCCCTCGGCGTTCTCGACCTCGAGCGCGCCGACCTGGCCCCGGTACTTGCCGGTCCCCGGGCGGACCGCGACCACGACGGCCTCGGCGTCGAGGTGCGGCTTGAGCTTCATCAGCGTGTCGCTGCGGCCGCTGGCGACCGGCGCGGTCGCCAGATGCAGCATGAGCCCCTCGCCGCCGGCGGCGGTGACCGACTCGAGCCGGCGTTGCAGCGCGGCGCGATCGGCCACCCGCTCCTGCGGCGCGGCGACGAGCTGCGCCATGCCTGCGCGCTTCGCGAGCTCGGCGAGGCGCAACGCCCGCGCGGCGAAGCTGCCGGCGCCCCCGGGTTGCTCGAACACCATGTAGCGGACGCGCGCCCAGTCGGCATCGCGCGGCGCCGCAGTCCGGACAATCGCCGACAGGGCCTCGAAGCGGCCGCGGCCGAGCCAGAGCTCGCCGTCGAGCGGCTCGGCCGGCAGCGCGGCAAGGAAGCTCCGCGGCGCGGCGACCTCGCGCCCGCTGCGATGGCGCAGCAGCCGGCCGTCCCAGACGGCGCGCACGCCGTCGTACTTCTCGCTCACCAGGCAGACGGCCGGATCGACCTGGCCGGTGTATAGGGTGGCGAGCAGCGGCTCGGCCGGCAAATCGCCGCCCGCCCACGGTTCGCGGGCTCGCGCGCCGACCCAGGACGCAAAGGTCGCCGCCGCTGTGGCGACGATGAGACGGCGGCGCGGCAGCGCGGGCGAAAGGTCGAACATCGGTATCTCCGGGCTAAATGCCTGCGTAGCGCAGGTGCAGCGATGCTCCACGCCCCGCGCGGCGGCGGCTAGAGCCTCCGTCGAGTGCACCCTTCCCCCGGGCGAGCGAGGCATCGCTTTCTATAATCGATCGATGCCTTCTCGTTGCCTGGTCCTCGCATGAACCCCGATTTCGAGCCGCGCGAAATCGAGCAAGCCGCCCAGTCGGCATGGCGCGAGGGCGACGTCTATCGCGTCCGCGAAGACCCGAGCCGGCCCAAGTTCTATGCCTGCTCGATGCTGCCGTACCCGAGCGGCGTGCTGCACATGGGCCATGTGCGCAACTACACGATCAACGACATGCTGACGCGCCACCTGCGCATGACCGGCATGAACGTGCTGATGCCGATGGGCTGGGACGCGTTCGGCCTGCCCGCCGAGAACGCGGCGATGAAGAACGGCGTGCCGCCGGAGAAGTGGACGCGGCAGAACATCGCGGCGATGAAGGGGCAGATGCAGGCGCTCGGCCTGGCGATCGACTGGAGCCGCGAGATCGCGACCTGCGACCCGAGCTACTACAAGTGGAACCAGTGGATGTTCCTGAAGATGCTCGAGACGGGCATCGCCGAGCGGCGCACGCAGGTCGTCAACTGGGACCCGGTCGACCAGACCGTGCTCGCCAACGAGCAGGTCATCGACGGCCGCGGCTGGCGCTCCGGCGCGCTGGTGGAAAAGCGCGAGATCCCCGGCTACTACCTGAAGATCACGAAGTACGCCGACGAGCTGCTCGAGAGCGTGAAGTCGAGCCTGCCGGGCTGGCCCGATCGCGTCAAGACGATGCAGGAGAACTGGATCGGCAAGAGCGAGGGCGTGCGCTTCGCCTTCCCGCACGCGATCCGCGGCGCCGACGGGGCGCCGATCGGCGGCGGGCGGCTGTACGTCTTCACCACCCGCGCCGACACGATCATGGGTGTGACCTTCTGCGCGGTCGCGCCGGAGCATCCGCTCGCCCTGCATGCGGCGGCGTCGAACCCGGCGCTGGCCGCGTTCCTCGAGGAGTGCAAGGCCGGCGGGACGACCGAGGCCGAGCTGGCGACTCAGCAGAAGAAGGGCATGAACACGGGCCTGATGGTCGAGCACCCGCTCAGCCACCTGCCGATTCCGCTCTGGGTCGGCAACTACGTGCTGATCGGCTACGGCGATGGCGCCGTGATGGGCGTGCCGGCGCACGACGAGCGCGACTTCGAGTTCGCCAAGCGCTACGGCATCGACCTGCTGCAGGTGATCCACGTCGACGGCGAGCATTTCACCTACGACCACTGGCAGGACTGGTACGCCGACACGAGCTGCAGCGTCACGATCAACTCCGACGTCTACAGCGGCCTGTCCTATACCGCCGCGGTCGACGCGGTCGCCCGCGCGCTCGAGCAGCGCGGCCTGGGCGCGAAGCAGACCGCGTGGCGGCTGCGCGACTGGGGCATCAGCCGGCAGCGCTACTGGGGCACGCCGATCCCGATCGTCCACTGCGAGGCGTGCGGCGTCGTGCCGGTTCCGGAGAAGGACTTGCCGGTGCTGCTGCCGGAGGACCTGATTCCCGACGGCTCCGGCAACCCGCTGAACAAGAGCGCGGCCTTTCTCAACGTCGCCTGCCCGAAGTGCGGCAAGCCGGGTCGGCGCGAAACCGACACCATGGACACCTTCGTCGACAGCGCCTGGTACTTCATGCGCTACTGCGACCCGACGCTCGAGACGGCGATGGTCGGCCAGGGCACGAAGTACTGGATGCCGATGGACCAGTACATCGGCGGCATCGAGCACGCGATCCTGCACCTGCTCTACGCGCGCTTCTGGACCAAGGTGATGCGCGACCTGAAGCTGCTGAGCGACTTCGACGAGCCGTTCACCAAGCTGCTGACCCAGGGCATGGTGCTCAACCACGTCTGGGCCCGGCCGACCGAGCAGGGCGGCGTCGACTACTTCCCGCCCGACCAGGTGACGCCGATCGGCGCCGACGAAGGCCGGCCCACCGGCGGCAAGCTCGCCGACGGCAGCATGGTCGAGTACCGGGGCATGCTGAAGATGGGCAAGACCGAGCGCAACGGCGTCGACCCGCAGGAGCAGATCGACCGCTACGGCGCCGACACGGCGCGCCTGTTCGTCATGTTCGCCTCGCCGCCCGAGCAGACGCTCGACTGGAACAACGCGGGCGTCGAAGGCGCCAACCGGTTCCTCAAGCGCCTGTGGAAGTTCGGCGCGAAGCACGCCGAGACGATCGCCGCGGCCGCAGGCAGCAAGGCGAGCGGCAGCTCGGCGCTGCGCCACGAGATCCACAGCGTGTTGAAGCAGGTCAGCTACGACTACGAGCGGATGCAATACAACACCGTCGTCTCCGGCGCGATGAAGCTGCTCAACGCGCTCGAAGCGCATCCTGCGGCCGATGCGGCGAGCCTGCGCGAGGGCTTCGGCATCCTGCTGCGCACGCTCTACCCGGTGTGCCCGCACACCACCTGGATGCTCTGGGGCGAGCTCGGCTACGACAAGCAGCTCGGGCCGCTGCTCGACGCGCGCTGGCCGACGGTGGACGACCGCGCCCTGGTCCAGGACGAGGTCGAGCTGGCCCTGCAGATCAACGGCAAGCTGCGCGGCACGATTCGCGTTCCCGCGGCCACCGGCAAGGCGGGCATCGAAGCGGCGGCGCTGGCGACGCCCGAGTTCGCCAAGTTCTCGGAGGGCGCGCCGGTCAAGCGCGTCATCGTCGTGCCGGGCCGCCTGGTCAACATCGTCGTCTGATGACGGGACGGCGCGCGCTCCTCCTGGCCTTCGCCGCATCGACGCTCTCCGCCTGCGGCTTCGAGCTGCGCCGCGCACCGGAGATGCGCTTCAAGACGATCCAGCTCACCGGCTTTCCGCCCCGCTCGGCGCTCGCCGCCGACCTGAAGCGCAACATCGACTCGAGCACGACCACGCAGGTGGTCGAGACCGCCAGGGACGCCGAGGTGGTGCTGGAAGCGCTGGCCGAAGAACGGCAGAAGAGCAGCGTCGCCGTCACCGCCGCGAACCAGATCCGCGAGTTCGAGCTGCGCCTGCGCTTTCGCTTCTCGCTGCGCACGATCGGCGGCAAGGAGCTGATTCCGCCGAGCGAGATCCTGCTCAAGCGCGACCTCACCTACACCGAGAGCGCGGCGCTGCCGAAGGAGCAGGAGGAAGCCTTCCTCTATCGCGCGATGCAGTCCGACATCGTCTCCCAGGTGCTGCGCCGGCTCGCGTCGGTGCAGGTCCTCTAGCCAATCACCCGACGCCGCGATGCAGATCCGCAGCGACGCCCTCGAGTCCCACCTGAAGCGCGGCCTCGCGCCGCTCTACACCGTCTGGGGCGACGAGGCGCTGCTGGTGCAGGAGGCCTGCGACGCGATCCGCGCCGCGGCCCGCGCCGCCGGCTGCAGCGAGCGCCAGGTGCACACCGTCGCCGGCCAGCACTTCGACTGGTCGAGCCTGCTCGGCGCGGCACAGGCACTGAGCCTGTTCGCCGACCGGCAGCTGGTCGAGATCCGCATCCCCTCGGGCAAGCCGGGCAAGGACGGCTCCGAGGCGCTGCAGCGCTACTGCGACGCGGCGGTCGCCGGCGGCGGCCGCGACGTGATCACGCTGGTACAGCTGCCCCGGCTCGACGGCATGCAGCAAAAGAGCGCCTGGTTCGCCGCGCTCGACCGCGCCGGCGTCTCGATCCGGGTCTATCCGGTCGAGCGCGCCGCGCTGCCGGCCTGGATCGTCGAGCGGATGGCGGCGCAGGGCCAGGGCGTCGGCTCCGGCCCCGAGGGCCAGAAGACGCTGGCCTTCTTCGCCGACCGGATCGAGGGCAACCTGCTCGCCGCGCACCAGGAGGTGCAAAAGCTCGGCCTGCTCTATCCGCCGGGCGAGCTCAGCTTCGAGCAGATCGAGGCGGCGGTGCTCAACGTCGCCCGCTACGACGTCTTCAAGCTCGGCGAAGCGGTGCTCGCCGGGCAGGCAGCGCGGGCCCTGCGCATGCTCGAAGGGCTCGAGGCCGAGGGCGAGGCGGCGGTGCTGGTGCACTGGACCCTGGCCGAGGACATTCGCGGCCTGAAGCGGGTGAAAGACGCGCTGGGCGCCGGCAAGCCGATGCCGCTGGCCCTGCGCGAGGCGCGCGTCTGGGGCGCGAAGGAGCGCGTGTTCGAGCGCGCCCTGGCGCTCCTCAGCGACGCCGCGCTCGCCCACCTGCTCGAAGCCGCGCACATCTGCGACGGCCTGGTCAAGGGCCTGAAGCATCCCGACTGGCCGCACGACCCCTGGCAGGGGCTGAAGCGCCTAATGCTGATGCTGGTGGAAGAGACGGCGCGGGTCGGCGGCAAGCCGGCCACCCGCATGGCGCTGACCGCCTGAGCCCTCAGCCGGCCTCGCAGCGCGCGAGCAGCAGGGCCAGCGCGCGGGCCACCGACGCCTGGCGGATCGCGGCCCGATCGCCGGTCGCCTGCAGCAGGGAGGCGACGGCCTTTTCGCCGGATGCGGCGACGCCGATCCAGACCGTTCCCACGGGCTTGGCGATCGACCCGCCGCCCGGCCCGGCGATGCCCGTCACCGAGACCGCGAACAACGCGCGCGAATGGACGAGCGCGCCTTCGGCCATCGCGCACGCGACCTCGGCGCTGACCGCGCCATGCGCCGCGATCAGCGTCGCCGGCACGCCGAGCATGTCGGTCTTGGCCTCGTTCGAGTAGGTGACGAAGCCGCGCTCGAACCAGTCGCTCGAGCCGGCGAGCGAGGTGCAGGCGGCGGCGATCAGGCCGCCGGTGCACGACTCCGCGGTCGCCATCGAGGCGCCGCGGCGACGCAGCGCCGCAGCCAGGCGCTCGACCGACGCCGCGCTCTCGTCAGCGTGGCTCACACGAACCGCCACAAGGCGATCACGAGCAGCGTGCACAGCGCCGCGACGAAGTCGTCGAACAGGATGCCGAAGCCCTGGGCCCAACCGATCGTCCGGCCGCGGCGCAGCTTGAACAGCTGGTCGGCCCAGGCGACCGGACCGGGCTTGGCCGCGTCGAAGAAGCGGAACAGCGCGAACGCCACCGCCTGGCCCCAGAGGCCGGCAGGCGTGACCAGCCAGAGCACGAGCCAGAAGGCGACGATCTCGTCCCAGACGATCGCCGACGGATCGGCCTGCGCCAGATTGCGCGCGGTCACCGTGCACGCCCACCAGCCGACGAGGGTCGATCCCAGCAGCACCGCGGCGCGAACGCCGTCGCTCAGCGCCGGCTGCAGGGCCGCCCAGGCGAGCCAGGCCCAGAGGGTCCCCGCCGTCCCGGGAGCCACCGGCGACAGGCCGGCGCCGAAACCGAGGGCGACGACATGCGCCGGATGCGCGAGCAGAAAGCGCCAGTCGGGCCGGCGCCCGGCGCCGCGCAGGGGCGGATTGAGGGCGGGCTCGGCGCTCACGACAGCGGCGGGTCCGGCCGGAAGTGGTCGAAGGACGTCGCCGGCCCGCGCAGCGCGCGCCCGGTCGCGTCGACGAAACGAAGGCCGAGGCCCGGCTCGATCCGGCCGATCCGCGTCACCGGGGTGGCCGCCGCTCGCGCCGCGCCGGCGACGGCGTCGCGGCGCCCGACCGGGGCGGTGAAGACGAGCTCGTAGTCGTCGCCGCCGGCGAGCAGACACTCGCGCTGCAGCGCTTCAGGCTGCGCGGCAAGATCGGCGCTGCGCGGCAGCGCGTCGACCTCGACCACCGCACCGACACCGGAGCGGCGCAGTACATGACCGAGATCGCCCGCGAGCCCGTCGGAGACGTCGATCGCGCTGCTGGCGATGCCGACGAGCGCGCGACCGAGGGCGACGCGCGGCTCGGGCTCCTCCATCGCCCGGCGGATCCGCGCGAACGCTTCGCCCGGCGCCGTCGCCTTGCCGCGCAGCACCTCGAGCGCCAGGCGGGCGTCGCCGAGCGTGCCGCTGACGTACAGGTCGTCGCCGGCCTGCGCGCCCGAGCGCAGCAGCGCGCTGCCGGGGACGAGCTCGCCGAGCACGGTGATGGCGATCGTCAGCGGGCCGCGGGTGGTGTCGCCGCCGACGAGCTCGCAGTCGTGACGCTCGGCCAGCGCCAGCAGGCCGCGGGCGAACGGAGCGAGGAAAGCCTCGTCGGCCGCGGGCAGGGCGAGCGCCAGGGTGAAGGCGAGCGGGCGGGCGCCGCAGGCGGCGAGGTCGCTGAGGTTCACCGCCAGCGCCTTGTGGCCAAGCCGCTCCGGCGCCACCGTGGAGACGAAGTGCCGACCCTCGACCAGCATGTCGCTGGAGACGGCGAGCGTCATCCCCGGTGCGACGTCGAGCAGGGCGCAGTCGTCGCCGACGCCGAGCGCGGCCCGGCGCACCGGCCGCGTGAAGTAGCGGGCAATCAGGTCGAACTCGCCGAGCGGGGCCATGGGAGGCGCCGATCATAGGCGGCGGCTCGGCGGCTCGGGCGCGCAGCCTGCCCCGGGGAAATATCGGGGTCGGCGGCTGCGAAACGCTGCAATGATCAATGCGCTGCGGCCGCGCCGCGACCCGGACGCCTGTCCAGCCCACCATGCCCACTTCCGCATTGCGCGCCGCCGAGCTGCGCCGAGCCGCCCTCGACTATCACGAGTTCCCGACGCCGGGAAAGGTCGCGATCGCCGCGACCAAGCAGCTCGTCAACCAGCACGACCTGGCGATGGCCTACTCGCCGGGCGTGGCCGCGGCGTGCGAGGAGATCGTCGCCGACCCGGCGAATGCGTTCCGCTACACCGCACGCGGCAACCTGGTCGCCGTCATCACCAACGGCACCGCCGTGCTCGGACTGGGCGACATCGGCCCGCTCGCCGCCAAGCCGGTGATGGAAGGCAAGGGCGTGCTGTTCAAGAAGTTCGCCGGCATCGACGTGTTCGACATCGAGGTCGCGGAGAAGAACCTCGACAAGCTGATCGACCTGATCGCCGCGCTCGAGCCCACCTTCGGCGGCATCAACCTCGAGGACATCAAGGCGCCCGATTGCTTCTACGTCGAGCGGGCGCTGCGCTCGCGGATGAAGATCCCGGTGTTCCACGACGACCAGCACGGCACGGCCATCGTCGTCGGTGCCGGGGTGCTGAACGCCCTGACGGTGAGCGGCAAGAAGATCGACGAGGTCAAGCTCGTCACCTCGGGCGCCGGCGCCGCCGCGCTCGCCTGCCTGGGCCAGCTGGTCAAGCTCGGCGTGCCGCGCGAGAACATCTGGGTCACCGACCTGGCCGGCGTGGTCTACGAGGGCCGGGTCGAGCTGATGGACGAGGACAAGATCGGCTACGCGCAAAAGACCGGGATGCGCACCCTGGCCGAGGTGATGAAGGGCGCCGACATCTTCCTCGGCCTCTCGGCCGCGGGCGTGCTCAAGCCCGAGATGGTGGCGACGATGCGCGCCAACCCGATCATCTTCGCGCTCGCCAACCCGACGCCGGAGATCCTGCCCGAGGAGGTGCACGCGGTGCGCAGCGACGCGATCGTCGCCACCGGCCGGACCGACTACCCGAACCAGATCAACAACGTCCTCTGCTTCCCGTACATCTTCCGCGGCGCCCTCGACTCGGGCGCGACCACGATCCCGGTCCAGATGGAGATCGCCGCGGTGCATGCGATCGCCGGCCTGGCGCAGGCCGAGCAGAGCGAGGTCGTGACCGCGGCCTACGCCGGCGCGAACCTGAGCTTCGGCCGCGAGTACCTGATCCCCAAGCCCTTCGACCCGCGCCTGATGATGCGCATCGCCCCCGCGGTGGCGCAGGCGGCGGCCGACTCGGGCGTCGCGGCGCGGCCGATCGCCGACATGGAAGCGTACCGGGCCAAGCTGCAGACCTTCGTCTATGCCTCGGGCACGACGATGCGGCCGATCTTCAACCTGGCCAAGACCGCCAAGCACAAGCGCGTCGCCTTCGCCGAGGGCGAGGAGGAGCGGGTGCTGCGCGCGGTGCAGGTCGT
Source organism: Burkholderiales bacterium (assembly GCA_031360885.1). GTDB lineage: Bacteria > Pseudomonadota > Gammaproteobacteria > Burkholderiales > Burkholderiaceae_C > Schlegelella_A. The sequence goes on from JANMCC010000114.1 coordinate 11,213, forward strand.
GGTCGACGAGAACGTCGCCCGGCCCACCCTGATCGGCCGGCCGAAGATCATCGAGCAGCGGATCGCCAAGTTCGGCCTGCGCCTGGTCGCCGAGCGCGACTACGACCTGGTCAACACCGAGGACGACCACCGCTTTCGCGACTATTGGCAGACCTACCACCGGATGACGGCGCGCAAGGGCGTCACGGCGCAGCTGGCGAAGATCGAGATGCGCCGCCGCCTGACGCTGATCGGCGCGATGCTGCTGAAGAAAGGCGAGGTCGACGGCATGCTTTGCGGCACCTGGGGCGGCACCGCGATGCACCTGGGCTACATCGACCAGGTGATCGGCCTGCGCGAAGGCGCCCGGACCTATGCCTGCATGAACTTCCTGCTCCTTCCCGGGCGCCAGGTGATGCTGGTCGACACCCACGTCAACTACGACCCGACCGCCGAGCAGATCGCCGAGATCACGGTAATGGCGGCCGAGGAAATGCTGCGCTTCGGCATCAAGCCCAAGGCGGCGCTGGTGTCGCACAGCAACTACGGAACCAGCAACCACGCCTCGGCGGTGAAGATGCGCGAAGCGCTGGCGATCCTGCACGCCCAGGCCGCCTGGCTCGAGGTCGACGGCGAGATGCACGGCGACGCCGCGCTCGACGCCCACTACCGCCACGGCGTGATGCCCGACAGCCCGCTCACCGGCGAGGCCAACCTGCTGGTGCTGCCAAACATCGACGCCGCCAACATCGCCTACAACCTGCTCAAGACCGCCGCCGGCGGCGGCATCGCGATCGGCCCGGTGCTGCTCGGGGCGGCGCAGCCGGTGCATATCCTCACCCCCTCGGCCACGGTGCGCCGGATCATCAACATGACGGCGCTGACCGTTGCCGACGCCAACGCCGCCCGCTGACCTCGGTGGCCGGCAAAAACTAAATGATGCCTTCGTTATCACGGCTTGGACTTGTTGAAAATAGTTGCTTTTGTAAAGAGTATGTGCTGACTTAATCCCCGCGATTCGTGCCCTAATATGTGGCAGCAACTTGAGGTTTTCGCCCCACTTCGGTAACATCTGCAGATTCAACGTTCAGGGATTTCCCGTGGTTTTGATGGGTCGGCTGCAGCCTTGGCGGCCTTTGCTCCGGTGGGGAGTGGGCATCGGCGTCGCAGGGCTGCTGGCAGTCGGCACCTTACAAGCGCGTGATTCGGCACCGTTTGCGGGAACGGTCGCGGTCGCGCAATTGCCTGCCGAAGCGCGGGCGGTGCACACGGCGATCCTTGCCGGCGGCCCCTTCCGGTACGCCAAGGACGGGTCGGTGTTCGGCAACCGCGAGCGGCTTCTGCCTCTCCAGAATAAGGGTTACTACCGAGAGTACACGGTGGCCACTCCGGGCGCCCACGATCGGGGTGGGCGACGAATCGTCTGCGGCGGGGCCGATCCGGTCACGCCCGCAGCCTGTTATTACACCGGCGATCACTACGCCACCTTCAAACGGATCACGCCATGAGCGCGCTAGCGAATTTCAATGACAAGGAGGAACGTGACATGCTCTTGCAGACAGTCCGTCCAAACATCGTGCAGTCGATTCGAGCCTATCGGGTCGATGAACTCATGCAGGCGGCGACCCACGCCGACCAGCATTTCCTGTACGCCAATCTGACGGCGGCCCAGTCCAAGCAGGAGGTGCTCGAGGGCATCGCCGAAGCGTTCCTGTTCCCGACCCACTTCGGCAAGAACCTGGACGCGCTCTATGACTGCATGACGGATCTGGTGCAGAAGGCGGGCTCGCAGCCGGGCTTCGTCGTCGTCCTCGAGCAGTTGCCCGACAACCCGCGCTTCGACCGCGAGGCGCGCGAGCAGTTGCTCGACGTCTTCCGCGACGCCGCCGACTACTGGGCGGAGCGCAAAGTACCGTTCCGGTGCTTCTATTCTTTTCAGTAGCCCGCTCCCAGGAAATAGGGTCATGGGAGCGGGCGACGGATGTGGCCCCCGGCGTCAGCAACGACAAGAGCATCGACAAACCCGTCAAGGCGGCAGCCAAGACCGCGGCGAACAGCAGCTTCGGCGCGAACATGCCGCTGATGAGCAGCGCCTTCGATACGGCAATGTGGCTAAGCGCCGCGTAAGCGGCGCCTAAGCGACCGCGGCGGCGAGCCGCAGGTATTCCTCCACCGGGACCTCCTCGGCGCGCCGCTGCACGTCGAAGTCGGCGGTCGCGCCGCGCTCGACGAGCCAGCGGCCGAGCGTGTGCCGCAGCAGCTTGCGCCGCTGCGAGAAGGCGACCGTCACCAGCTCGCCGAGCAGCTTCGGGTCGACCCCGGCGGCCGCCGGCTTGGGCGCCATGCGCACCACCGCCGAATCGACCCGCGGCGGCGGATCGAACGCCCCGGGCGCGACGTCGAGCACGTGCTCGACCTCGTAGCGCCACTGCAGCATCACGCTCAGCCGGCCGTAGTCCTTGCGACCCGGGCGGGCCACCATCCGGTCGACCACCTCCTTCTGCAGCATCACGTGCTGGTCGGCGATGTGGTCCACCGATTGCAGGAGGTGAAAGAGGATCGGCGTCGAGATGTTGTAGGGCAGGTTGCCGACGATGCGGAGCTGCCGGGCGCCGCCCGCGGCCGCCGGCAGCGCCGCGAAGTCGACGCGCAGCACGTCGGCTTCGATGACCTCGAGGCCCGGCGTGCGGCGCAGCCGCGCCGCGAGGTCGCGGTCGAGCTCGATCACGGTGAGCGCACCGCAGCGCTCGAGCAGCGGCATCGT
>JANMCC010000140.1:0-17705 GCA_031360885.1 Burkholderiales bacterium
CTCGTGTTCCTGTCCGACAAGCTGCTCGGCGGCCACTGGGAGGCCGGCGGCGGCGACTTGACGCTGCTGGTCGCCGCCTCGTTCTTCTCGTACTACACGGTCGCCTCCAAGCCGCTGATCGAGCGTCTCGGAGGCGTCCCCGTCATGACCTACGCGGCGCTCCTCGGCAGCGGCCCAATCGTCCTGCTCAGCCTACCCGTCGGGCTCGCCGTCTCGTGGGCCGGCGTGGGCTGGGCGATCTGGGCCGGCATCTTCTACGCCGTGATCGTCTCGGCCTTTCTCGGCTGGATCGCCTGGGGCTGGATCAACGCCGTGCGCGGCGTCGCCCGGACCGCGCCGCTGATGTACCTGATGCCGCCGGTCGCCGGCCTGGTCGCCTGGGCGCTGACCGGCGAGCGCTACTCGGCGATCAAGGTCGGCGGCGCGGCGCTGACGCTCGCCGGCGTCGCCCTGGCGCAGTTCGGCTCGTCGCCGCGCGACCCGGTGCGCGAGGCGCCGGCGCCGGTCGACTAGGGCCTGTCGACAGGTCCGGGGTTTGGCCCCGCCGCCCCACGCCTTCGCGGCTTGGGCGATGATCGCGCCTGCATCGGAGAAGCGATGAAGCAGCCCTCTTTGTCCGCCGCCGGCCTCGCGGTCGTCGCGGCCTTCGCCTTCGCCGCCTGTTCCAAGGCGCCTGACGTGCCGGCGCCGGCCGCGCCTCCCGTCGCCCCGACCCCGGTCGCCGCGAAGTCCGAGCCCAAGGCCGCCAGCGACCTCGCCGAGGCCGGCATCGCCTGGAAGGAGGCGAGCAGCGACGCCGATGTCGACGCCGCCTTCGCCAGCGCCCGCGCCGAGACCAAGCCGGTGTTCGTCTACTGGGGCGCGAAGTGGTGTCCGCCGTGCAACCAGGTCAAGGCGACCCTCTTCAACCGGCAGGACTTCATCGAGCGCTCGCGCGCCTTCGTGGCGGTGTCGGTCGATGGCGACAGCCCCGGCGCGCAGAAGCTCGGCACGCGCTTTCGCGTCAGCGGCTATCCGACCATGGTGCTGTTCAAGCCGAGCGGCGAGGAGGTGACGCGCCTGCCGGGCGAGGTCGATCCCGCGCGCTACGGCGAACTGCTCAACCTGGGCATGAACGCGACGCGGCCGGTCAAGGCAGTGCTCGCCGACGCGCTCGCCGGCGGCAAGGACCTGAAAGCGAACGACTGGCGGCTGCTGGCCTTCTATTCCTGGGAGACCGACCAGACCCAGGTCGTCGCCAAGGACCAGGTCGCCGCCACGCTGGCGAAGCTCTCCGCCGCCTGTCCGGCCGACCAGCCCGAGACGGCGATGCGGCTGCGCCTCAAGGCGCTGGCGGCGCGCGACGCGAAGACGCCGGCGCCTGCCGACCTGGCGGCGCGACCGGCGGTGCTCGCGGCGCTCGCCGACCCGGCGGCGTCGCGCGACGTCGCCGACCAGCTCGTCAACTCCGCGCCCGATATCGCGCGCGCCCTGGCCGCTCCCGCGACGCCCGAACGCACCCAGGTTCTCGCCGCGCTCGACACCGCGCTGCAGCGCCTCGAGGCCGACAAGACCCTGTCGCGCGCCGACCGGATGCAGGCGCTGATCGCCCGGGTGGACCTGGTGCGCATCGACCTGCCGGAGGACCCGCCGGCGGCGTCGGGCAAGCCGGCGCCGCTGCCGCACATGCCCGAAGCGCTGCTCGCGCACGTGCGCGACGAAGCTGCCCGGGCCGACCGCGAGATCACCGACGGCTACGAGCGCCAGGCGGTCATCACCTCCGCCGCGCACCTGCTCGGCCAGGCCGGTCTCCTGAGCGAAGCCGACAAGCTGCTCGAAACGAACCTCGCGAAGAGCCACTCGCCCTACTACCTGATGCTCGGCTTGGCGAGCAACGCCAAGAAGCGCGGCGACAAGGCCGGCGCGCTGCGCTGGTACCGCGAGGCCTACGAGAAGAGCGAAGGCCCGGCGACGCGCATGCAGTGGGGGGCAGGCTACCTGAGCGCGCTGGTCGATCTGGCGCCGGCCGACGAGGCCGCGATCGAGTCGACGACGCTGCAGTTCTGGCGCGAGGCGGCGCCCCTGCCCGACGCCTTCGAGCAGCGCAGCGGCCGGGCGATGCAGAAGGTGGGCAACAAGCTGCAGGCCTGGAACAAGGGCGGCGCGCACGGCGCGGCGATGGCCCGCCTGCGCAGTGAGCTCGACACCGTGTGCACGACCCAGGTCAAGGCCGAGGCCGGCCGGGCCACCTGCAAGGCGCTGCTCACCCCGGCGCCGAAGGCGAGCGCCTGACCGCGCTGCTGGCCGTCGAGCACCTGAGCGTGCGCTTCGGCGCCGCGCCGGTGGTCGACGACGTCTCCTTCGAGATCGCCCCAGGCGAGAAATTCGCCCTCGTCGGCGAATCGGGCTCGGGCAAGTCGATCACGGCGCTGTCGGTGCTCGGCCTGGTCGACGGCGCCGAGACGACCGGGGCGATCCGCTTCGCCGGCCGCGACCTGCGGCAGGCTTCGGAGCGCGAGCTGCGGGCGGTGCGTGGCGCCGAGATCGCGATGATCTTCCAGGAACCGATGACGGCGCTGAACCCGCTGCACACGATAGGCGCGCAGATCGGAGAGGTGCTCGCCCTGCATTCGCCGCTCGGCCGGCGCGAGGCGCGGGAGCGCGCGATCGAGCTGCTCGCCAAAACCGGCATTCCCGAGCCCGCTCGGCGCGTCGATTCCTGGCCGCACCAGCTCTCGGGCGGGCAGCGGCAGCGGGCGATGATCGCGATGGCGCTCGCCGGCCGGCCCAAGCTCCTGATCGCCGACGAGCCGACGACCGCCCTCGACGTGACGATCCAGGCGCAGATCCTGACCCTGCTCGACGCGCTGCAGGCGGAGATGGGCCTGGCGCTGCTCTTCATCACCCACGACCTCAACCTGGTGCGCCGCTTCACGCATCGGGTCGGCGTCATGGAGCGCGGCCGCCTGGTCGAAGTCGGCCCGACCGAGCAGGTGTTCGCCGCGCCGCGGCACGCCTACACGCAGCGCCTGCTGGCGAGCCGGCCGCGCCGCCTGGTCGAGCCGATCGCCGCGGATGCGCCGCGCCTGATCGAAGCCCAGGGCCTGCGCGTCAGCTTCGACATCCCCCTCGGCTGGTTCCGCAGCCGCCGCTTCGACGCGGTGCGCGACGCGACCCTGGCGCTTCGCCGCGGCGAGACGCTCGGCATCGTCGGCGAATCGGGCTCGGGCAAGACGACGCTCGGGATGGCCCTGCTCGCGCTGCAGCCGTTCGCCGAGGGCAGCGTCGCGATCGATGGCGCCCCGCTCGGTCGCGACGCCGAGTCGCGGCGGGCGCTGCGGCGTCGCATGCAGGTCGTGTTCCAGGACCCGTTCGGCTCGCTCAGCCCGCGCATGACGGTCGGCAGGATCGTCGGCGAGGGCCTCGAGCTGCATCGGCCCGAACTCGATCGCGCGGCGCGCGAAGCGCTGGTCGCGCAGATGCTCGACGAGGTGGGCCTGGGCGCCGCGGCCGGCATGCACGACGTGCTCGGCCGCTATCCGCACGAGTTCTCCGGCGGCCAGCGGCAACGCATCGCGATCGCCCGGGCGGTGGTGCTGCGCCCGGAGATCCTGGTCCTCGACGAGCCGACCTCGGCCCTCGACGTCTCGGTACAGCAGCAGGTGCTGGCCCTGCTCGTCGACCTGCAGCGCCGCTACGGCATGAGCTACCTCTTCATCAGCCACGACCTCGCGGTCGTGCGAGCGGTGGCGCACCGCGTGATGGTGATGAAGGACGGCCGCATCGTCGAGGAAGGCGAGGCCGAAGCGCTGTTCGCGGCGCCGCGCCAGCCCTACACGCGGGCCCTGCTCGCCGCGGCGCACCTGGCTTGAAGGCGAGGTCCGGCCAGCGCGGGCACGTGGGCCGGACTAGCGGACGCGGCCCAGGCGGGCGCCGGTGCGGACTTCGTAGCGCGCCTGCTTGTCGGTGTCGACGAAGCTCAGCACGTCGCCCTGCCACGCGTAATCAGCGCTGAACTCGTCGATCTGCATCCGCCCGTGCAGGGTGGTCACGTCGACCTGCGCCGGCCGCAGGCTCAGCCGGTAGACGATGTCGGCCACGCGCACCTCGACGCGCGTGGTCGAGCGCACCTCGAGCTCGGCCGCCCCGCACGAAGGCGGCGCCGAGGCCGAGGCCGAGACGCACAGCGTCGCCTCGTAGCGGCCGGGGGCCGGCGCCGCGGCGACTGCGGCGGCGATCGCGGCGAGCGACAGCGGCAGGAGGTGGCGCATCGCTGTGCTACTTGATCAAGCCCTCGTCTTTCATCGCCTGCTGCACCGCCGGGCGGGCCTTCATGCGCGCCATGAAGGCGCCCAGGTTCTTCAGCGCCGCGATGTCGATGCCGGCGGAGCCGGTCCAGTTGGTGACCGTGAACAGATAGGCGTCGGCGACGCTGAAGGCGTCGCCCATCGTGTAGGACCTGCCTTCGAGCTGGGCATCGACCCACTTCAACCGGTCGAGGGCCCTGGCGCGCATCAGCGCCTTGGCTTCTTCGGGCATGGCCGGATTGAACAGGCCGCCGATGCCCTTGTGCAGCTCGCTGGTGGTGAAGTTGAGCCACTCCTGGAGGCGGTAGCGCTCCATCGTGCCGGCGGGCGGCGCGAGCTTCTTCGCGGGAACCTGGTCGGCGACGTACTGGAGGATGACCGGCCCTTCGGTGAGGCGGGTGCCGTCGTCGAGCTCGAGCAGGGGCACGTAGCCCTTGCTGTTGATCGTGTAGTAGTCGGTGCCGTCCTGGAGCTTGTGCGTCTTGGTGCTCGCGAGGACCGTGTCGTACGCAAGGCCCGATTCCTGCAGGACGATGTGCGGCGAAAGCGAGCAGGCGCCGGGGCTGTAGTAGAGCTTCATGGGAATCATCTCGCAAGCGGTGGGGCGGCCATTACACCTCCGTTCATCGCGAGGTGCATTCGACGCCGTGCAACGCCGAGTGCAAACCGCCTGGCTTGCGCCCGGCGGCAGCGGCGCTACATTGATTCCATGAACACGATCGCACCCGTTTCCTCCCGCTCGCGCGGCGTCGAGCGCCTCGTCCGCGGCCAGCCGACCTCCGACGGCGACGGCGTCAAGCTGACCCGCGTGCTGACCCAGCCGCTGCAGCGCCGGCTCGACCCGTTCCTGATGCTCGACGCCTTCGGCAGCGATGCCGCGGCCGACTACATCGGCGGCTTTCCCGATCATCCGCACCGCGGCTTCGAGACCGTGACGATCATGCTCGAGGGCCGCATGCGGCACCGCGACAGCGTCGGCAACGTCGGCTTGCTCGAGCCGGGCAGCGTGCAGTGGATGACGGCCGGGCGCGGCATCATCCATTCGGAGATGCCCGAGCAGGAGGCCGGCCGGATGGCGGGCTTCCAGCTCTGGGTCAACCTCGCGGCGAAGGACAAGATGCAGCCACCGGCCTATCGCGACATCGCCCCGGCCGGCGTGCCGGCGTTGACCACGGCCGAGGGCGTGTCGGTGCGCGTCATCGCCGGCGCCAGCCGGGGCGTCGCCGGCGCGGTCGAGCGGCCGACCACCGAGCCGATCGTCCTCGACCTGGAGATTCCCGCGGGCCGGGCGTTCGAGGCCGCGATTCCGGCCGGCCACAACGCCTTCGCCTACGTCTACGGCGGCGAAGTCGACATCGGCGAGCCGGCGGCGCCGACGCGGGTGGAGGTCGAGCGCATGGCCGTGCTGGCCAACGACGCCGGCGCGACGGGAGTGCGCCTGGTGGCACCCGCCGGCGCGACCGGCCCTGCGCGCGTACTGCTGGTGGCCGGCCGGCCGCTCGGCGAGCCGATCGCGCAGCACGGGCCTTTCGTGATGAACACCACCGCCGAGCTGCATCGCGCGGTGAGCGACTTCCAGCGCGGCGTGCTCGCCACCTGAGGCGCCGGCGCGCCGCGGCTGTGCCGAGCGCGCCGGCCCGGGGTCTTCGCGGCGATGGTATGGTCGCCGCCAATCCGCATTCCGGATGAGCCAAATCCATGCCGCGCACGATCCTCGAAGAAGACCGCCTGCATCCCGCGATCAGGGAGCGGGTGGCGACGCTCAACGCCGACATCGTCCATAACGTCCAGGCCGCGGCGAGCTCGAATCCGGTGCTCGTCGTCGGCATGGCCGGCAACCCGGTCGTGCGCCGCGCCCGCAAGGCGCTGACGGCCGCGGGCGTGTCCCACCACTACCTCGAGTACGGTAGCTACTTCAGCGAATGGCGCCGGCGCAATGCGCTGAAGATGTGGACCGGCTGGCCGACCTTTCCGATGGTCTTCGTCAAGGGCGCGCTGGTCGGCGGCGGCAAGGAGATCGAGGCCCTCATCGCCAGCGGTGAGCTGAAGCGCACGCTCGGCGAATGAAGGGGCGGGCAGTGCGGGCCTTCGCGGCGCTGGCAGCCCTGGCGGCCGGCTTGGCCGCTGCTGCACCGGCCGTTGCTGCCGACGCGCTGCTGGCGGGGCTGAGCGACTGCCACGTCGCCGGCTTCCGCAACGGCGTGCTGTGCGGCAGCGTCAAGCGCCCGCTCGATCCGGAGCACGCGGAGCGCGGCAGCCTCGAGATCAGGTACGTCGTCGTTCCGGCGCTGGCGCGGCGCAAGCTCGCCGACCCGGTGTTCTTCCTCGCCGGCGGCCCCGGGCAGAGCGCAACGGTGCTCGCGCCGCAGGTGATGGCGCTGTTCTCGCGCCTGAACAACCGGCGCGACATCGTCTTCGTCGACCAGCGCGGCACCGGCGGCTCCGCGCCCCTGGCTTGCAAGGATCCGCAGGACGAGACGCTCGCCGAGCAGGCCGAGCCCGAGCGGCAGCTTCGGCTGCTCTCGGAATGCAAGGCGGCGCTGCTCAAGAAGCCGTACCTGAAGACCGAGGGCGACCTCGGCTTCTTCACGACCGCGATCGCCGTCCAGGACCTCGACGCCGTTCGCCGCCAGCTCGGCGCGGAGCGCGTCGACCTGATCGGTGGCTCGTACGGAACGCGCGTCGCGCTCGAGATGCTGCGCCAGTTTCCCCAGACCGTGCGGCGGACCGTGATCGACGGCGCGGCGCCGCCCGACATGGCGCTGCCAGCGAGCTTTTCCACCGACAACCAGGCGGCCTTCGACCGCCTCGCCGAGGCTTGCGCCGCCGAGCCGGCGTGTGCCAGGGCGCATCCCGACCTGCGTGCCCGCTTCGCCGCGCTCTTGCAAGGCCTGCCGCGCGAGGCGAAGGCGCTGCACCCGCTGACGGGGATCGAAGAGCGGTTCACGCTGACCCGCGAGCTCGTGCTCGGCGCGGTGCGTGGCGCACTCTATTCGCCGCCGCTGGCCGCGGCGCTGCCGGAGGCGATAGACGCCGCGGCGCGCGGCGACGACGCCGGCCTCATCGGCCTGAGCGCGACCCAGGTCGCGACGAAGTCGAGTCGGCTCGCCATGGGCATGCACTTCTCGGTCGTCTGCGCCGAGGACCTGCCGCGCCTGGCCGCCAGCGCCGACAAGCCGGGCGGCGAGTTCGGCACCGCCTTCGCGCGGATGTACGAGAAGCTGTGCTCCGTCTGGCCGCGCGGCGCGGTGCCGGCCGGCTTCTACACGTTGCCCACGGCCCCGTCGGCGACGCTGGTGCTCAGCGGCGGCATCGATCCGGCGACGCCGCCCCGCCACGGCGAGCGCGTGGCCAAGGCGCTCGGGTCGCTCGCTCGCCACGTCGTTGTTGCCAACGCCGGCCACGGCGTGATGACGATCGGCTGCATGCGCGACGTCGTCTTCCGCTTCGTCGACGCCGGCACCGATGCCGAGGCGCTCGCCATCGATGCGAGCTGCGCCGCCAAGGTGCCGCGACCGCCGGCGTTCGTTTCCCTGCGCTCGGCCCACGCCGCGGCCTCGGAGCCGAAACGATGATAGAGGTCAGGGGCGTCGCCCGGTCGTTCGTTGCCGCCGCTTCGGGCAAGCGCGGGCTCGGCGGCCTCCTGGGTCTCGGCGCGAAGCGGACCGGGCCGCAGGTCGTGCATGCGGTGCGCGACGTCAGCTTCAGCGCGCCCGGCGGCCACATCACCGGCCTGCTCGGACCGAACGGCGCGGGCAAGACCACGACCCTGCGCATGCTCGCCGGCCTGATCACGCCCGAGGCGGGGACGATGGCGGTCGACGGGATCGACGTCGTTTCCCGGCCGCGCGAGGTGCTGGCGCGGATGGGGGTGCTCTCCGATTCGCGCGGCCTCTACCCGCGCCTTACGGCGCGCGAGAACATCGTCTACTATGGCGCCTTGCAAGGGATGGAGCGCGACGCCGCCGACGCGCGCGCCCAGGACCTGGCGCGCATGTTCGAGATGACGGCCCTGCTCGATCGCCGCACCGAGGGCTTCAGCCAGGGCGAGCGGATGAAGACCGCGCTGGCGCGGGCGCTGGTCCACGACCCCGCGAATATCGTTCTCGACGAGCCGACCAACGGCCTCGACGTACTCGCCACCCGGGCCCTGCGCGAGAGCCTGCGCTGGCTGCGTACGCCCGCGGGCGGCGCGAAATGCATCGTCTTCTCGACCCACATCATGCAGGAGGTCGAGCGCCTGTGCGACAGCGTCGTCGTCGTCGCCGACGGCCGCACCGTCGCCAGCGGCACGGTCGCCGAATTGCTCGGGCGCACCGGCCAGACCGACTTCGAGGAAGCCTTCGTCCAGCTCGCGTTCGCGCCGGCGCGCGGCGCGGCGGCCCCGGCCGGGGCGAGGGCATGAGGCGCAGTCTCGCCGCCGTGCTCACGGTGCTCCGCAAGGAGCTCACCGACGCGCTCCGCGACCGGCGCACCCTGCTGACGGTGCTGGTGTCTTCGGTGCTGCTCGGGCCGCTGGCACTGCTCGGCGTCTCCGCCCTCGTCGCCTCGCTCGAATCGCGCGCCGAGCAGCGCGAGGTCTACGTCGCCGGCCTGGCGAATGCGCCGACGCTGCAGAACTTCCTGGAGCGGCAGACCTACACGGTGAAGGCGCCGCCCGACGACTACGAAGCGCAGCTGCGCAAGTCGACCTTCCTCGACCCGGTGGTGGTCGTGCCCGCCGATTTCGAGAGCGCGCTCGTGCGCGGCGAGACGCCGGTGGTCGAGATCGTTTCCGACAGCGCCAACCAGCGCTCCGAGGCGGCGACGGCGCGGATCGAGCGGCTGCTCGGCGCCTTCGGGCGCGAGCGCGCGGTGCTCAACCTGGCGTTGAGGGGCGTCGCGGTGCAGGTGCTCGAGCCGATGCGGGTCGAGGAGCGCGACCTCGCCAACCAGCAGACGCGGGCGACCCGCATCACCGGCATGGTGCCGTACTTCGTGATGATGGCCGTGCTCTACGGCGCCCTCACCGCGGCCCTCGACACGACCGCCGGCGAGCGCGAGCGCGGCTCGCTCGAGCCCTTGCTGATGAATCCCGCCGAGCGCTGGGCCCTGGTGGTCGGCAAGTGGGGCGCCGTCGCCTGCGTGAGCATGCTGATCGCGGTGCTGAGCTCGTTCAGCTTCCTGCCGGGGCAATGGGTCTTGCGCAGCGACACGCTCGCCGCCCTGTTCCAGTACGGCCTGCGCGAGGCGCTGCTGTTCCTGGTGCTGCTGCTGCCCTTCGCCGCGGCGCTTTCGGCGGTGCTGATGGCGGTGGCGATCCGCTGCAAGACCTTCAAGGAAGCGCAGGCAAGCGCGACCATCGTCATCCTCGCGACCTCGCTGCTGCCGCTGGTGAACGTGTTCAGCCTCGGCGGCGAGTCGCCCTGGCACCTGTGGGTGCCGGCGCTGGCGCAGAACACGCTGATGACGCGGGTGCTGAAGGGCGAGGACTTCAATCTCGCGCAGGTGCTGATCCCGCTCGGGGTCTGCGTCGCGCTCACGCTGGTGGGCGTGTGGTACGTCGCCCGCATGCTGCGCCAGGCGGCGCTGAAATGAGCGCGCCGGCCGAGCTCTCCTGGCGCTGGTGCCGATTCGACCACCTCACGGTGCGCGAGCTGCAGCACATCTTTGCTGCGCGCCAGCTCGTCTTCAGCATCGAGCAGCAATGCATCTACCTCGACGCCGACGGCTGCGACGAATCGGCCTGGCACCTCGCGGCCTGGTCGCCTGCGCAGCGCGAGCCGCTCGCCTACGCGCGCGTGCTCGATCCGGGCGTGAAGTACGCGGAGCTGTCGATCGGCCGCGTCATCACCCTCGGCGCCGGGCGCGGCCGGGGCCTCGGCCGCGAACTGGTGGCGCGTGCGATCGCGCACACGGCCGAGGTCTGGCCGGGCGGCGCGATCCGCATTTCCGCGCAGACCCGGCTCGAGCGCTTCTACGAGGACTTCGGCTTCGTCGCCGTCGGCGCGCCGTATCTCGAGGACGGCATCGAGCACACGGAGATGCTGCTGCGCAACCCCGTAGCGGTCTGAGCGCCCGGGAAAAAATACAATCGGCCGTCGCCGGAGCGGCCGCATGCAATTTCCCCAGCAGTTCGATGTCATCGTCGTCGGCGGCGGTCACGCCGGAAGCGAAGCCGCGCTCGCCGCGGCGCGCATGGGCGCGCGCACGCTGCTGCTGACGCATTCGCTCGAGACGCTCGGGCAGATGAGCTGCAACCCGTCGATCGGCGGGATCGGCAAGGGCCATCTGGTCAAGGAGATCGACGCGCTCGGCGGCGCCATGGCCGAGGCAGCCGATGAAGCCGGCATCCATTTCCGCATCCTCAACGGCTCCAAGGGTCCGGCGGTCCGCGCCACCCGCGCCCAGGCCGACCGGGTGCTGTACCGCGCGGCGATCCGGCGGCGGCTCGAGAGCCAGCCGAATCTCTGGTTGTTCCAGGCCGCCTGTGACGATCTGATCGTCAGCGGAGACCGCGTGACGGGGGTTGTGACGCAAGTGGGCGTTCGCTTCTCGTGCGCCGCCGTGGTTCTGACGGCTGGGACTTTCCTGGACGGCAAGATCCACATCGGCCTGCAGAGCCACGTCGGCGGGCGGGCCGGCGACCCGGCGGCGGTGACGCTCTCGGCGCGCCTGAAGGAGCTGAAGCTGCCGCAGGGTCGTCTCAAGACCGGCACCCCGCCGCGGCTCGACGGCCGCACGATCGACTACAGCCGCCTGGTCGAGCAGCCTGGCGACGGCGCGGTCCCGGGCACCGACCCGCGGACCGAGGTCCCGGTCTTCAGCTTCCTCGGCGATCCGGCCAGCCATCCCCGCCAGGTGTCCTGCTGGATCACCCAGACCAATGCGCGCACGCACGAGATCCTCCGCACCGGCTTCGCCGAGAGCCCGATGTTCACCGGCAAGATCGACGGCGTCGGCCCGCGCTACTGTCCGAGCATCGAGGACAAGGTCGACCGCTTCGCCGGCAAGGACTCGCACCAGATCTTTCTCGAGCCCGAGGGCCTGACGACGCACGAGGTCTATCCGAACGGGATCTCGACCTCGTTGCCGTTCCATGTGCAGCTCGACGCGGTCCATTCGATCGCCGGGCTCGAGAACGCGCACGTCGTGCGGCCGGGCTACGCGATCGAGTACGACTACTTCGACCCGCGTGCCCTGAAACCCAGCTTCGAGACGCGGTCGATCTCAGGGCTGTTCTTCGCCGGGCAGATCAACGGCACAACGGGCTACGAGGAGGCGGCGGCGCAGGGCCTGCACGCCGGGCTCAATGCAGCGCTCGCGGTGCGCGGCGATGCGCCGTGGGTGGCGTCGCGCGATCAGGCGTACCTCGGCGTTCTCGTCGACGACCTGGTCAGCAAGGGCGTGACCGAGCCGTACCGGATGTTCACCAGCCGGGCGGAGTACCGGCTGCACCTGCGCGAGGACAACGCCGACGTTCGCCTGACGGCGATCGGTCGCCGGCTCGGCCTCGTGCCCGAAACGCGTTGGGCGGCGTTCGAACGCAAGCAGGATCGGGTTTCACGTGAAACGGCGCGTTTGCAGGCGACCCGGGTCGGCCCGGCGCCGGCGGCGAACGGCCTGCCCGAGCTGAGCCGCGACTACACGATGCTCGACCTGCTGCGCCGTCCGGGCGTGGGCTTCGATCAGGTCACGCAGTGGGCGGGTGGCGATGCGGTTTCACGTGAAACCCTCCGGACCGAGCTCGGCCGTCGGCTGGCCGACCAGGTCATTTCGAGCATCGAAACCTCCGCCCGCTACGCCGGATACCTGGACAAGCAGCAGGAGCAGGTCGAGCGCAGCCGCAACGCCGACGACGTCGAACTGCCCACGACGCTCGACTACGACTCGGTCCGGGCGCTGTCGTTCGAGGCGCGACAGGTCCTTGCGCGGCACCGGCCAGAGACGATCGGCCGGGCGGCGCGCCTGCCGGGCATCACGCCGGCGGCGATCTCGCTGTTGCTGGTGCACCTGAAAAAGCTGCGCCGGGCCGACCCGGCGGCCAACGACGGCGGCGCGCTCCGCGCCAGCGCTTGATCGCTCAGCCGACGCCTCGGTCCTCGCGACCGACCCTCGGCGACCAGCTCGGCTCGGCCGCCGAGACGCTCGGCCTGCATCTGTCGGAGGTGCAGACCGGGCAGCTGCTCGACTTCGTGGCCCTGCTCGCCCGCTGGAACCGTACCTACAACCTGACGGCGGTGCGAGACCCGGCGGCGATGCTGACGCAGCACATCGTCGACTGCCTCGCCGCGGTGCCTGCCCTGCGTCGCCGGTTACCCGGGCCCCAGCGAGTGCTCGACGTCGGCAGCGGCGGCGGCCTGCCCGGCACCGTCTGGGCGATCGCTGAGCCCGAGCTCGAAGTGACCTGCGTCGACAGCGTGGGCAAGAAGGCAGCGTTCGTCCAGCAGGTCGCTTCGGCCCTGCAACTTCACAACCTGCGCAGCAAGCATGAACGCGTGGAGCAGCTCGACGCGCCGCCATACGACGTCGTGGCCTCTCGCGCCTTTGCCTCCCTGCCCGACTTCGTCACCCTGACCGGAAGCCTGCTGAAGGACCACGGCGTCTGGCTGGCGATGAAGGGGAAGTTGCCGCTGAACGAGATGTCCGCCCTGCCGGCCGACGTTCAGGCGTTTCACGTGGAACGTCTGGAAGTACCCGGCCTGAACGCCGAGCGATGCTTGATCTGGATGAGGAAGACGGCTCCTGCGAACACTATTGGCGAGAGTGGGCGCTTGCAATGACATTTCTGCCGGGACGGTCATGAGCCGCATCTTCTGCATCGCCAATCAAAAGGGCGGCGTCGGCAAGACGACCACCACGGTCAATCTCGCCGCCGGCCTGGCCCGGCTCGGCCGCCGGGTACTCGTCGTCGACCTCGACCCCCAGGGCAACGCGACCATGGGCTCGGGCATCGACAAGCGCACGCTGGATCCAAGCGTCTACGACGTCCTGCTCGAGAGCGCGACCATCGACGAAGCGAAGCGGCCCAGCCCGAAAGGCGGCTACGACGTCGTCGGCGCCAATCGCGAACTGGCCGGCGCCGAGGTCGAGCTCGTCGGCCTGGAGCGACGCGACCGGCGCCTGCGCGGCGCCCTGGCCGCGGTCGAGGGCGCCTACGACTTCGTCCTCATCGACTGCCCACCCAGCCTCAGCCTGCTCACTCTCAACGGGCTGGCGTGCGCGCACGGCGTGGTGGTGCCGATGCAGTGCGAGTACTTCGCGCTCGAGGGCCTGAGCGACCTGGTCAACACGATCAAGCAGGTGCACGCCAATATCAATCCGCAGCTCGAGGTGATCGGCATCCTGCGGGTGATGTTCGACGCCCGGATCACGCTGCAGGCGCAGGTGAGCGAGCAGCTCAAGGCGCACTTCGGCGAGCGCGTATTCGACACCGTGATTCCGCGCAACGTGCGCCTGGCGGAGGCGCCGAGCTATGGCATGCCGGGCCTGGTGTTCGACCCGGCGTCCAAGGGGGCCGTCGCCTTCCTCGACTTCGCCAGGGAAATGGCGGCGCGGGCCGACGCGCGCAGCGTCCCGGCATGAGTCCCGCGTTCGCGCCCGGGCTGCTCAGCCGGGTGGAGGACGCGGGCATCAACGCCAGCGCGCCGTGCGAGCAGCTGTGGATCGACGGCTGGCTGGTCCGGTTTTCGCCCGGCAAGGCGAAGCGCGCGCGCTGCGTGCAGGCGGTCGCCGCCGGCCGGCTGTCGCTCGACGAGCGGCTCGAGCGCTGCTTCGCGATCTACGCAGAGGCGAACCTGCGCCCTTTCTTCCGGATCACGCCGTTCTCGCTGCCGGCCGGGCTCGACGAGCAACTGAGCGCGCGCGGCATGGAGCGGATCGACGACACGCGCGTCATGGTGGCGTCGCTCGCGCCGGGCACGAGCGGCGGGGCCGGGCCCGACGCGGCGGAAGGGTCGATCTCGTTCAAAGCGGTCGACGGCGACACGTTCGCCGAATGGGTCGGCGTCCAGCGCGGCTCGTCGCCCGAGGCGCGGTCAGCGCATGCCGAGCGCATCCGTCAATCGCCGGTGCGTCATCGCGCGCTCGTCGTCGTCGACGCCGCGGGCACGCCGGTCGCCGGCGGCCAGGTCGTCGTCGAAGGCGATCTTGCCGGCCTCTACGACGTCTTCAGTACCGAGGCGATGCGCGGCCGGGGCCTGGCGCGTGCGCTATGCCAGCGCCTGCTGCACCTCGCCGTCGCGGAAGGCGTGCGGGTCGCGTACCTGCAGGTCGAGGCGAGCAATGCGCCGGCGCGTCGGGTCTACGAGCGCCTGGGCTTCGCCGACGCCTACGCCTACCACTACCGTTCGCCACCGGTCGGCTGAAGCCGACCCGCAAGGATCAGAGGCCGGTGCCCTCGTCGATGCCGAGGTGCACGTTCATGCACTGCACCGCGGCGCCGCTCGCGCCCTTGCCGAGGTTGTCGAGCCGGGCCATCAGCAGCACCTGGGTGTCGCTGCCGAAGACGAACAGCTCGGCGCGGTTGCTGTCGTTGCACGCCTGCACGTCGAAGTAGTTATCGGCCAGGATCGCCGGGTCGCGAAGCGGCATGACGCGCACGAAGCGCTCGCCGGCGTAACGCTCGGCCAGGGCGGCGTGCAGCTGTTCGGCGGTCGTGCCCCGGCGCGCTTCGGCGAGCGGCAGAGGCACCGTCACCGACAGGCCCTTCAGGAAGTTGCCGACGATCGGCATGAAGATCGGCCGGGTCTCGAGCCGGCTGTGCGCCGTCATCTCGGGCAGGTGCTTGTGCGTCAGGCCGAGGGCATAGGGGCGCGGCGAGAGCAGCCGCTTGTCGCCGCCGGCCTCGTACTGCTCGATCATCTTCTTGCCGCCGCCCGAATAGCCGGTGATCGACGACGCCGAAAGCGCCGCCGACTGCGGGATCAGGCCAGCGTCGACCAGCGGCCGAACCAGCAGGATGAAGCCGGTGGCGTGGCAGCCCGGATTCGAAATGCGCTTGCTCGCGCGCAGCCTGGCACGCTGGTCCGGGGCGAGCTCGGGCAGTCCGTAGACCCAGTCGCCGGCGGTGCGGTGGGCCGTGCTCGCGTCGATCAGGCAGGTGGCCGGGTTGGTGACCAGCGCCGCCGCCTCCCGCGCCGCGGCATCGGGCAGGCAGAGGAAGCCGATGTCGGCGGCGTTGAGCAGGCGGGCACGCTCGGCCGTGTCCTTGCGCAGCTCGGGGGCGGCGCGCAGCACCTCGACGTCGCTGCGCTGCGCGAGGTATTCATGGATCCGCAGGCCGGTGGTGCCTTCCTGGCCGTCGACGAAAACGCGGGTGCTCATGTCAGGGACTCGTGGGCTGAAGGCGAAGCATACCGCCGCAGCCCGAAGCCCGCGTGGCACGCCCCCCGGCGGCGATGGCGCGCCGGGCTATCAAGGACAATCCGCCGATGGCGACGAAGAAACCCAAGGGCCTCGGCCTCGGCCTCGAAGCCCTGCTCGGGCCGACCGTTCGACAGGCACCCGAAAGCGGCGCGAGCGGCGGCGACGGCGAGCCGCACACGCTCGCGATCGACCAGCTTCAGCCCGGCAAGTACCAGCCTCGCATGCGCATGGACGAGGCCGGGCTGAACGAGCTGGCCGAGAGCATCAAGGCGCAGGGCGTGATGCAGCCGGTGCTGGTGCGCCGTCTGGGCGGCGCCGCCGACCGCTTCGAGATCATCGCCGGCGAACGCCGGGTCCGCGCTGCCCGCCTCGCTGGCCTCGAACGCGTGCCGGTGCTGGTTCGCGAGGTGCCCGACGAAGCCGCGGCGGCGATGGCGCTGATCGAGAACATGCAGCGCGAGGACCTGAATCCGCTCGAGGAAGCGCGAGGCGTCAAGCGCCTGACCGAGGAGTTCGGCCTCACCCACGAGGCCGCTGCCAGCGCCATCGGCCGCTCGCGCAGCGCCACGACCAACCTGCTGCGCCTGCTGCAGCTCAGTGAGCCGGTGCAACAGCTCCTGCTCGGCGGGGCGATCGAGATGGGGCACGCCCGGGCCCTTCTGCCGCTTGGCGGTGCAGAGCAGATCCAGGCGGCGAACGAGATCGTCGCCAAGGGCATGAACGTTCGCGAGGCCGAGAAGCTCGCCGCCCGCCGGGCCGCTGGCAGCGCAAGGCAAACGCCGCCGCTGCGCGCGAAACGTCAGAAGTCGAGCGACATTCTGCGTCTCGAAAGGCAACTCTCCGACAGCTTCGCGGCCACGGTCGAGATTCGCCTGCGGGATCCGGGCGCCGCAAAGGGGCATCGCGGCGAAGTCGCGATCGCCTTCGGCTCGCTCGACGAGCTCGACGGGTTGCTCGGCAAGCTCGGGCACGAGCGAAGCTGAGCTCCCGCGTGCACGGGAGCTGCCGCGGCGAGGAACTTCGCACGCCGCGCGACCCGCTTCGGGACCACGCAGTCAACCGGCTGCGATTTCGGCACGTTGCTTGCTAACCTGCTCGCCATGCGCATTTGGAAGATGCGCGTGAGCAACACCGCAAAGGCTCCTCTTTTCCAGCCTTTGTCTGTGGCACGATGATCGAAGCTTGAACTGACACCCTGCTGGTGTGCAAGGAAAGCTCTGATGGCGCCCCGCCGGGCGGGCTCCATCAGAACTTCCCCGGACGCGCGGAGGCCAAAAGCCTCCCGCTGCCGCCTCTTCGCACACAGGAGATCAGCATGGATGTGATCAGCAACTTTGCAGCGCGCTTCGAGCGCAGCCGCGAAGAAGAGCTGTCGATCGAGGACTACCTCGCCGAGTGCAAGCGCAACCCGCTTGCCTACGCCACCGCCGCCGAGCGGATGTTGAAGGCGATCGGCGAGCCGACGATGGTCGACACGCGCAACGACGTCAGGCTCTCGCGCCTGTTCGCCAACAAGGTCATCAAGATCTACCCCGCGTTCGCCGAGTTCTACGGCATGGAAGACGCGATCGAGCAGGTCGTGAGCTACTTCCGCCACGCCGCCCAGGGCCTCGAGGAAAAGAAGCAGATCCTCTATCTGCTGGGGCCCGTCGGCGGCGGCAAGAGCTCGATCGCCGAGCGGCTCAAGCTGCTGATGGAGCATGTGCCGTTCTACGCGATCAAGGGATCGCCGGTGAACGAATCGCCGCTCGGCCTGTTCGACCCGCTCGAGGACGGGCCGCTGCTCGAAAAGGAATACGGCATTCCGGCCCGCTACCTGACGCGCATCCTCAGCCCCTGGGCGGTGAAGCGCCTCGACGAGTACGGCGGCGACATCCGCAAGTTCAAGATCGTGAAGCGCCACCCCAGCGTCCTCAAGCAGGTCGGCGTTTCCAAGACCGAGCCTGGCGACGAGAACAACCAGGACATCTCGGCGCTGGTCGGCAAGGTCGACATCCGAAAGCTCGAGACCTTCGCCCAGGACGACCCCGACGCGTACAGCTTCTCCGGCGGCCTGTGCCTGGCCAACCAGGG
>JANMCC010000163.1:0-7052 GCA_031360885.1 Burkholderiales bacterium
GTGCTCGTCTGGTTCGAGCGCGAGCGGCTGGTCGCGCTCTGGATGCACGGCGCCTCGACCCGTTCCTGGGTGGTGCGCGCGCTGACCACGGTGAGCCTGGTCGGCGACGGCTGGATCTGGTACGCGATCATCGCCGCGCTGCCGTGGTGGGGCGGTCCGGAGGGCGGCTCGGCGGCGGCGCGGATGCTCGGCGTGGGCCTGGTCAACCTGCTGGTCTACAAGATCGTCAAGCGCTGGATCGCCCGGCCGCGGCCGTTTCGCGCCTGCGAGGGCTTTCGCGAGTGTGCGCGCGCGCTCGACGAGTTCAGCTTCCCCAGCGGCCACACCTTGCACTCGGTCGCGTTCAGCTTCATCCTGACCGCCTACTACCCGGCGGCAGCGATCTTCGTCTGGCCCTTGACGCTGCTGATCGCGACCTCGCGGATCATCCTCGGCCTGCACTATCCGAGCGACGTGATCGTCGGCGGGCTGATCGGCGCGACCACCGCGGCCATCAGCTTCAACCTGCTCTAGGAGGGCAACGGTCCGCTATTCGGCGGTCGTCGACTGCCACTGCGTCGACGGCGCGACCGTCACCGCCGGCACCAGCGTCGGCGCCGCCGCCCGGTCGTGGCGCATGAAGTCGGCCACGGTCACCGCCCGGCGGTCGCGCAGCGCCCGCTCGAGCACCTTCTGCCACGAGCGCCGCACCGCCTTGAAATCGGCGTCGCGCGGGTGCAGCTCGAGGCGCAGCAGCGGGTTGCGGAATTCGAGGCGGGGAACGACCGCGTTCCAGAGCAGCGAGCTCTGCCGCCGCCATGCATTCGAGGTGCTGTAGACCACGCTCTGGCTCTTGACGCTGCGCCGTCCCGGCAAGTGAACGAGCTCTCTCAGGGTCGAGGTGTACTCGAAGCGCTGCGTCGCCAGCGCCTGCCAGGCGCCCGGCCCGAGCAGCCAGGCGGGGGCGACGAAGCCGGCGAGCGGCCAGCCGTTGGCGCTGAACCAGGCGACGCCGGCGTCGATGCGGCGCGTCGCCTCTCGTTCCGACAAGGCCCAGAACTCGCCTTCGCCGCGCGTGTAGACGCGGCGGCGAAGGCGATCGAACGCACCCGCGGGGGCGCTCTCGTCGCGGTGGCTCCAGCCGTGCAGCGCAAGCTCGTCGCCCTTGGCGGCGCGCGAGCCGAGCCAGTCGATCAGCTCCGGCGTCGGCGTTTCGCCGTGATAGCGCGGCACGGCGAGCAGCGTCGCCGGAACGTTCGCGACCTGGGCGACGGCAGCGAGCGTGCGCACGCAGGCGGCGCGCGTGGATGCGGCGACGTCGTGCAGGACGACGCAGACGAAGCGCTCGCTCTCGAACCGGCTCGGCGTGACCGTGGTGTCGTGCATCACGTGCGCGCCGGCGGCAGCGCCGAGGCTTCGAGCGGCCGGCCGGGCGCCGCAGTCGCGGCCGCGGGCGCGCGGGCCAGCAGCCGCTGGTAGTGGCCGAGCAGGGCGGGCAGCACCTGTTCCCAGTCGTTCGCTTCGGCGCGCGCGCGCGCCGCCCGGCGTTGCGCCTGCCGGTCGCCGGCGAGCAGCGCGGCGATGGCTTCGGCGAAGGCGGCGCCGTTGCCGTGCTCGACTGCGATGCCCGAGGCGCCATCGGCAAGCTCGGCCAGGCCCTCGGCCCGGCGCAGCACCACCGGCGTGCCGCAGGCCATCGCCTCGAGCGCCGACAGGCCGAAAGTCTCCTGGTCGCCGGCGTGCACGAAGGCGTCGGCGCCGGCGAGGATGCGGCTCAGCCCCGCGACGCCGGCGACGAACGGCAGGACCCGCACCCGCTCGCTCGCCGGCGGCGGTGTCGGCCCGGCGCCGACCGCGAGCAGAACGTGTGGCGCGCCGAGGCGCGCGACCGCATCGGCGAGCACATCGAGATGCTTCTCCGGCGCGAACCGGCCGGCGTAGACCAGCACCCGCGCATCCTCGGCCAGGCCCATCTCGGCGCGCCACCCCGGCGACGCCCTATCGGGGTGAAACGCCACGGTGTCGACGCCGAGCGGCTGCAAGGCGACTCGCTCGACGCCCCACTCGATCAGGTGGCTCTGCATGCTGCGGCTCGGCGCGAGCACGAGATCGAAGCCGCGGTACACGTGACGGGCGTAGCGCCGCGCCGCGCTCGCGGCAGCGCCGCCAAGGCGCGGGCCGGCCGCCAGGCGGGCCATCGCCTCGAGGTTCGAATGGGAGGTCGCCACCGCGGGAATCGAGCGCGCCTGCGCCGCGTCGAGCGCGCTCCAGGCGACCCGGTACGGATCGCCGGCCTCGATCAGGTCGGGCTCGAGCTGGCGCAGCACGCGCGCGACCGCGCCGCGGGCCAGCGGCAGACGGTAGCCGCCGCTGCCGGGCAGGGGCAGCGACGGCAGGTTCGCGCCGCCGGCGACGCGGTCGCCGCCGGGCACCGCGATCGTGTGCCGCCAGCCGGGGCGGCGCGCCAGCCATTCGTGCTTGGTCAGCAGGTAGCGGCGGACGCCGCCGCCGGTCGCGCTCCAGAACATCGTCGTGTCGACGACGTGGATATCGATCATGGTCGCCGATTGTGCCGAAGGGGCGCCCTACTTCTGCTTCTGGTACGCGGCATCGGCCGGCGGGCCGCGATCGGTGTCGACCCGTCCGGCATCGACGTCCTGTTTCGCCTTGCGGATGATCTCGCGCGGCGGGCTCCGGCCGCTGTCGGAGGACTCGTCGCGCTCGTGCGGCAGGCGCGGCACGGCCTCGCCCTCGATCGCGGCGCGGGTCTTGCCCGAATCCGGAGGCGGTGGGGTGGCGGGCATGGGCGTCCTTGGCAGCTGGGGTGGTGGCCCGAGGCAATCGATGTGCCCCGAGGACGATGCGTGAGGAGGATCCCTCTCCCAGCCGGCGCGGTCAGAGAACGCCCAGCGTCTTCCCCGCCTTCGTCAGCGTCTGTCGCGTCTTCGCGTACGCGCGCCAAGGATCCGCCTTGTCCTCGATCTGCTCCTGCAGGTTGCGGATCGTCCAGTGCGCGCCGCCGGTCAGCGATCCGAGCTCGTCCCAGCCGCAGGGCACCGAAACGCCGAGGCCCGGGCGGGCGCGCGCCGACCAGGCGCAGGCGGTGGTGGCGCCGAAGTTGTTGCGCAGGTAGTCGACGAAGATCCGGCCGACCCGGTTCTTCGGCCCGCTCCTGGCGACGAAGCGCTCGGGAATCACCGTCGCCATGTGCTCGACGATCGCCTTCGACAGCGCCTTCACGGTGTCCCAGTCCTGCTTCGGCGCGATCGGCACGATCACGTGCAGCCCCTTGCCGCCGCTCGTCTTAGGAACGAGACGAGGCCCAGCTCCTCCAGCAGCGCGCGCGTCAGCTCCGTGCCTTCCTGGATCTGCTTCCAGCTCACGCCTTCCCCGGGGTCGAGGTCGAACACCATCCGGTCGGGCTTGGTCGCGTCGCGCGTCGTCGCGTTCCAGGTGTGGAACTCGATCACGTTGGCCTGCGCCGCACCGATCAGCGCGATGACCGAGTCGACCTCGATCATCGGCTCGTGATCGGGCGAGATGGCCGGGTCGAGCTGCTTCAGGCCCGGGATCTTCAGCGTCTCGGCATGCTTCTGGAAGAAGAGCTGGCCGTCGATGCCGGCCGGCGCGCGCACCAGCGAGACCGGCCGCGTCGCGAGATGCGGAAGCATCAGCCGAGCGACCGCGAGGTAGTGGTTGACGACGTCGAGCTTGGTGATGCCCGTCGAGGCATCGATCACGCGCTCGGGATGGCTGATGCGAATGCCTTCGACCTCGGCGTCGCCGCTCGCCTTCTTCGCGGCGCGCGGGCGGGCCGCGGCCGGCGCCGCCTTCCGGGCGGCGGCGATCGTCTTCGCCTTGGGCGCCCTTGCCGGCTTGTCCTCGATCATCCGGCCCGAGACGACGCTCGCCGGCTCGGCTTCGACCACCTTGTACTCGGCGGCCGGCCGGGCCGCCTCGTCGCGCTCCTTGATCAGCAGCCACGGCTCCTGCCGCTCGTCGGCGCGGCCGTGCATGCGCACCAGGTTCCATCCTCCCTGGAGCTTCTCGCCGAGGAGGCGGAACTTGAGCTTGCCGGCGCGGTAGCCGGCGCCCGCGTCGCCTACCGGTTCCCACGTGCCGCGGTCCCAGACGATCACCGTGCCGGCGCCGTACTGGCCCGCGGGAATCGTGCCCTCGAAGCCGCCGTAGTCGAGCGGATGGTCCTCGACGTGCACCGCCATCCGCTTGTCGGCGGGGTCCAGGCTCGGGCCCTTGGGCACCGCCCAGCTCTTCAGCGTGCCGTCGAGCTCCAGCCGGAAGTCGTAGTGCAGGTGGCTGGCGGCGTGCTTCTGGACCACGAACGACAGCGCCCCGCCGGCGGGCCTGCCGCCGCGGGGCTCGCTGGTGACCTTGAAGTCGCGCTTGCGGAGGTAGGGCTCGAGCGCCTTCATGCGCCGGCCGCGGCAACGGCCGTGCCCGTGCACGCCGGAGGAGGCGCTACGATGGCCGCGACGCCTGCCGCGTCGCCCTCCGCGCGAGACGCACCATGACGAAACCCGCCTCCCCCCCTCCGGAAGTCGCCGTCCGCAAGCTCGTGCTCTCGGTCGAGGACGTCTGGCACGACAACGGGCCGCCGCTGGCGACGCCGCTCCTGCGCGGCAGCGCCGCCGCGGTGCTGAGGAATCCCTACGCCGGCCGCTACGTCGAGGACATCCAGCCGATGATGGAGGCGCTGAAGCCGCTCGGCCGCGAGATGGCGGCGCGCCTCGTGGCCGCGCTCGGCGGCGCCGGCCGGATCGAGGCCTACGGCAAGGGCGCGCTCGTCGGCCTGGCCGGCGAGCTCGAGCACGGCGCCCTCTGGCACGTGCCCGGCGGCTACGGCATGCGCGACCTTCTCGAGGGCTCGCACGCCATCGTCCCCTCCACGACCAAGATCGGCCCCGCCGGCACGGCGATCGACATTCCCATCCACCACCGCGTCGCCGCCTATGTGCGGAGCCATTTCGACTCGCTCGAGGTGCGCATCGCCGATTCGCCGCGCCCCGACGAATTGATGCTCGTCATCGCCATGACCACCGGCCCGCGGCCGCACGCCCGGGTCGGCGGCTTGCGGGCAGACGAGATTGCGAAGTTCGACGGGCAGCGTTAGGGTCCGGGGGGACGGCGCTTGGCACGATGGGTGCAAGGGCGGCCGCCTCAGTTCCACATCGCCTGGGAGGGCAAGCCATGATGTTCATGCACCGCAGGGAATTCGTCCGCTATGCGGGCTTCGCCGGCCTGGTCGGCCTCGGCGCCGTGCCGGGCGCGTTTGCCGCGGGCGCGATCAAGCCCGACAGCAAAAGCGCGCTGATCGTCGTCGACGTGCAGAACTGCTTCGTCGACGGCGGCACCTTGCCGGTCAAGGGCGGCGCCGACGTGGTGCCGGTCATCAACAAGCTCTCGGCGGCGTTCGAGAACGTCGTCGTCACCCAGGACTGGCACACCCCCGGGCACGTGTCGTTCGCCTCGGCGCACTCCGGCAAGAAGCCGTTCGAGACCACCAAGCTCCCCTACGGCACCCAGGTGCTCTGGCCGGACCACTGCGTGCAGGGCTCGGACGACGCGGCGCTGCTCAAGGGGCTGGCGCTGCCGAAGGCGCAGCTCATCATCAGGAAGGGCTACCACCAGTCGACCGACAGCTACTCGGCGTTCATGGAAGCCGACGGCAAGACCTCGACCGGTCTGGCCGCTTACCTCAAGGCGCACGCCGTCGACACGGTCTACGTTTGCGGCCTGGCCACCGACTTCTGCGTCGCCTGGACCGCGCTCGACGCGAGGAAGGCGGGCTTCAAGGCCTCGGTGATCGAGGACGCGTCGCGCGGCATCGACCTCAACGGCTCGCTCAAGGCGGCGTGGGAAAAGATGGCCAAGGCCGGCGTCAAGCGCATCCAGTCGAGCGACATCGCGGTCTGAGCCTCGATGCCGCCGCGCCGCCCTTCAGTCCTTCGCGTGCCGGCGCGCCGCCCAGTAGGTGGCTCCCTCGGCGCCGTAGCGCTCGGCGTGCGGCACCGAGCGCGCCAGCTCGAAGCGGTCGCCGGCGCACAGGTGCCGGGTCTCGCCGCCGTGGCTGAGCCACATCTCGCCGGCGACGACGATCGCCTTGACGGCGAACGGATGCTCGTGCATCTCGACCACGGCGTTCGCCGGCCAGGTGCGCTCGGCGACCTCGTCATAGCCCTCGCCGCGCGACGCGGCTTCGAATTCAGTCAAGCTGGGATGGTCCATCGTTTTTCCCGTTGTGCGATGCGCCATCTTGCCACCAGGTCGGCCTGTTCCTTCCTCTCGCTCCAGGAGCCCCCATGCTGAAACGCCTCGTCCTCGCCGCGTCCCTCGCGGCCCTCGCCGCCCCCCTGCCGGCGCTCGCGCAGGACACGATCAAGATCGGCGAGATCAACAGCTACAAGGCGCAGCCCGCCTTTCTCGAGCCCTACAAGAAGGGCTGGGAGCTGGCGGTCGAGGAGGTCAACGCCGCCGGCGGCGTGCTCGGCAAGAAGCTGCAGGTGATCTCGCGCGACGACAACGGCAGCCCGGGCGACGCGGTGCGCGTCGCCGAGGAGCTGGTGTCGCGCGAAGGCGTGGCCCTGATCGCCGGCACCTTCCTTTCCAACACCGGCCTGGCGGTCACCGACTTCGCCAAGCAGAAGAAGGTGTTCTTCCTCGCCGCAGAGCCGCTCACCGACAAGATCACCTGGCAGAACGGCAACCGCTACACGTTCCGGTTGCGGCCCAACACCTACATGCAGTCGGCGATGCTGGTGCCCGAGGCGGCCAAGCTGAACAAGAAGAAGTGGGTGGTCGTCTATCCCAACTACGAATACGGCCAGTCGGCCGCGGCCACCTTCAAGGCGATGCTGAAGAAGCTGCAGCCCGACGTCGAGTTCCTGCCCGACCAGGCGACTCCCCTCGGCCGCATCGAGGCCGGCGCGGTGGTGCAGGCGCTGGTCGACGCCAAGCCCGACGCGATCTTCAACGTGCTGTTCGGCGCCGACCTGTCGAAGTTCGTGCGCGAGGGCAACACCCGGCAGCTCTTCAAGGGGCGCGAGGTCGTGAGC
>JANMCC010000178.1:0-16219 GCA_031360885.1 Burkholderiales bacterium
GGCCGGCGCGAACCCGATCAGCCAGCTCGCGTTCACGCTCTCGAACGGCTTCACCTTCGTCGAGGCGTATCTCGCGCGCGGCATGAAGGTCGACGACTTCGCGCCCAACCTCTCGTTCTTCTTCTCCAACGGCATGGACCCCGAGTACACGGTCATGGGCCGGGTGGCGCGGCGGATCTGGGCGGTGGCGATGCGCGACCGCTACGGCGCCAACGAGCGCAGCCAGAAGCTCAAGTACCACGTGCAGACCTCGGGCCGCTCGCTGCACGCCCAGGAGGTGCAGTTCAACGACATCCGCACCACCCTGCAGGCGCTGATCGCGATCTACGACAACTGCAACTCGCTGCACACCAACGCCTTCGACGAGGCGATCACCACGCCCACCGAGGACTCGGTGCGCCGGGCGATGGCGATCCAGCTCATCATCAACCGCGAGTGGGGCCTGGCGAAGAACGAGAACCCGAACCAGGGCTCGTTCATCGTCGACGAGCTGACCGAGCTGGTCGAGGAAGCGGTTCTCCAGGAGTTCGAGAAGATCGCGGAGCGCGGCGGCGTGCTCGGGGCGATGGAAACCGGCTACCAGCGCGGCAAGATCCAGGAAGAGTCGATGCACTACGAGATGCTGAAGCACTCGGGCGAGTACCCGATCGTCGGCGTCAACACCTTCCGCAGCCGGCACGGCGACGCCGCCCCGGCCCCCGTGGAGCTGCAGCGCTCGACCGAGGCCGAGAAGCAGGGCCAGCTGCAGCGCCTCGCCGATTTCCAGGCCCGCCATGCGGCGGAGTCGCCGGCGATGCTGCAGCGCCTGAAGGACACGGTCATCGCCAACGGCAACGTGTTCGAGGTTCTGATCGACGCGGTGCGCGTCTGCTCGCTCGGCCAGATCACCGATGCCCTCTTCGAAGTAGGCGGCCAGTACCGCCGCAGCATGTAGGCCCGCCTGGCGATGACGCTGGCCGCGGGGCCCCTCGCCGGATTGCGCGTGCTCGAGTTCGAGGCGATCGGCCCCGGGCCGTTCGCCGCGATGATGCTCGCCGACATGGGCGCCGACGTGCTCCTCGTCGACCGGCCGGGCGGCAACGACCTGGGCCTCGGCCACGAGCGCCGCCACGACGTGATGCTGCGCGGCCGCCGCTCGGTCACGCTCGACCTGAAGAGCGCGAACGGCGCCGCCGCGGCCCTGCGCCTGGCCGACCAGGCCGATGCGATCGTCGAGGGCTTTCGCCCCGGCGTGATGGAGCGCCTGGGCCTCGGCCCGGACGTCATGCTCGGGCGCAATCCGAAGCTGGTGTTCGGGCGCATGACCGGCTGGGGCCAGGCGGGGCCGCTCGCGGCCCGGGCCGGCCATGACATCAACTACATCGCGCTTTCCGGCGTGCTGCACGCGATCGGCCGCGCCGGCGATGCGCCGGTGCCGCCGCTCAACCTCGTCGGCGACTTCGGCGGCGGCGGCATGCTGCTCGCCTTCGGCATCGCCTGCGGCGTGATCGAGGCGCGCAGCAGCGGCCGCGGCCAGGTGGTCGACGCGGCCATGATCGACGGCGCGTCGCTGCTGGCGACGATGTTCTCCGGCATGCTCGCCTCGGGCCAGTGGAGCGAGCACCGCGGCGCCAACATCCTGGACTCCGGCGCGCCCTGGTACGACAGCTACGAAACCCGCGACGGCAAGTTCGTCGCCATCGGCGCGATCGAAGCGAAGTTCTATGCCGAGCTGCTGGCCCGGCTGGGACTCGACCCGAAGACCCTTCCCCACCAGTTCGACCGGGCCGCCTGGCCGGCGCTGCGCGAGCTTTTCGCCGCGACCTTCCTGAGCCGAACGCGCGACGAGTGGTGCGCCGCCTTCGACGGCTCCGACGCCTGTTTCGCGCCGGTGCTCACGTTCTCGGAATCGCGGCTGCACCCGCACGTCGCCGGGCGCGCGGGATCGATCGAGGTCGGCGGCATCGCCCAGCCGGGCCCGGCGCCGCGCTTCGATCGCACGCCGGGGGCCGTGCGCCGGCCGCCGCCCGAGCGCGGCGAAGGGGGCGCCGCGGCGCTGCACGACTGGGGCTTCGACGCGGCGGCGATCGCCGAACTCGGCGAGCTCGGCGTGGGCTTCAGGCCCTGAGCGTCAGCTCAGCAAGGCCCAGGCGCCCTCGTGCTCGGACGCGACGCCCTCGTCGCGCAGCTTCAGAAGGTGGGCGGTGAGCGAGCGCATCGCCATCGGGTGCAGCCGCGCAGGCACGTCGGCGTAGACGCGCTCGAGCAGGGCGCTGGTCGTCGCCGGCGTCAGCGCCCGCAGTGCGTCCAGCACCTTGGCCTCGCGGCCGAGCCGGTGGGCGATCACCTTTTCCATCGCCTGCCGCGGCTCGGTCATGAGGAAGCCGTGACCCGGCGCGAGCCAGTCGAGGTCGAGGCCGAGCAGCGAGCGAAGCGACTCGATGTAGGCGCGCATGTCGCCGTCGGGCGGGTTGATCACGACCGTCGACATCTGCATCACGTGGTCGCCGGTGAAAAGCGTCTTCTCCTCCTCGAGCAGGTAGCAGAGATGGTTCGAGGCGTGGCCCGGCGTGTGGATCGCCGCCAGCGTGGTCCCGGGAACGAGCTCGATCCGCTCGCCGCCGTGCAGCGTCACGTGGGGGACGAACGTTCCGTCCTGCCATTCGCGGTGCCGCGCCGCCAGGCCATGGATGGTCGCCCCCGTCCGCGCGTGCAGCGCGACGGTGGCAGGCGAATGGTCGGTGTGGGTGTGGGTGGCGAAGATGCGCGTGATCTTCCCCGGCGCGGCGGCGAGGATCGCCTCGACGTGGGCGTCGATCGCGGGGCCGGGATCGATCGCCGCCCATTCGTTGTTCGCGCCGCCGCCGACCAGGTAGGTGTTGGTGCCGGGGCCGGTCATGATGCTGCCGTTGCCGGCGGTGACGCGGATCACCCGCTCCGACAGCCGCACCGGCCGGTCGGCAACGATGTCGTAGGAGCCGTGGCCATGGCCGGCGGGGTCGATCCGGCCCAGCTCGGCGTAACTTGGCTCGTCGGGCATCACCGGCCGCGGTCCCTGGCTGCCGACCGCGACGTGCGGCATCGTCAGCGGGACGAGCCGCGGCTCGCGCGCCCAGGCCATCAGCGCGGCCACGTCGGCGAAGCGCGAGATCAGGTCCAGCGTCTTCTGCGTCGGCGTCAGCAGCTTCAGGGTGGTGCTGCGGGCCAGCGCCTCGGCCGGGGCGATCCAGAGCTGCTCGACCATCTCGGTGCCGTCGAACAGCGCGACCTGCGACGCTGGCGCCGCGGCGATGAAGAAGCGCGTGTCGTAGCGCTTGGCGCGGCCGAGCGGCGTGAGCCAGTGGCTGAGGTAGACCAGGGCCCCGGTGTCGAGGCGGATCCCTTCCTTCGCGCACATCTCGGCGATGCCGTGCTCGCGACGATGCATCGCCCCGCGCCACGGGGCCAGGCGCGCCGCGGCGTCGCCGTCGAGCACGTCGTCGTTGTCGCCGACGGCGCGGCCGAACAGCAGCCCCGATTCCTCGAACGACTCGCGGATCGCCGCGATGAAGAAGTCGAGGCCGCCGGACGCGAGGCCGAGCCTGGCGCTCGCCTCGGCGTCGTCGAGGCCGAAGCAGGCGGCGTGCGCGTCGCGATCGCGGGCATCGACGATGCCGCCCGGGAATACCCAAGCGCCGCTGGTGTAGTCGGTGCCGTCGGCGCGGCGCGAAAGCAGCACCTCGAGGCCGCTCGCACCGTCGCGAACGACCACGATGGTGGCGGCGGGCCGGGGGGGCCTGTCAGGGGCGGGATTGGGAACCGGGGCGGGAAACGCCGAGGCATCGGGCGTCGGGGCACTCATCGGCGACGGGCGGAGTCAGGGACGAAGGGTCGAGTGTGGCACGGAGACCCGCGCCGTGCCTCGGCCCGTCAGCGCCGTCCGACAGCGCCGCACTCGTACTCCCGACAGCGGGTCCGGCCGGCAGCCTATCGAAACCAGGCTGCGACGCGGCCAAGATATCTCCACCGCAGCGGCCGGCGCAGGCAGGCGACGCGGCGATCAATAACCCAGGAGTTCCTCATGCTTCACTATGCCGTCGTTTTCTTCGTGATCGCACTGATCGCGGCGCTGTTCGGCTTCGGCGGCATTGCCGCCGGTGCCGCGGGCATCGCCAAGATCCTGTTCGTGGTCTTCATCATCCTCGCTATCGCGTCCTTCCTGTTCGGTCGCAATCGAGGCACCTGAGACCCTCCGATCCAAGGCACGAGGCCTCGCGCGCTGCTCCGGCAGCGGCGAGGCCTTTTCCTTTGTCCTCAGGGCAGCGGCAGCGGCTGGAAGCCGAGTTCGGCGAGCATCGCCTTGGCGGCGAGCGGCGCGCGTTCCTTGGCACCGCTGATGAAGTACGCGAAAACCTCGCGCGGCTCGGACTCTTGCGCTGTTGCCTCGATCTTCGGCAGCCCGTCGGCGTCGCCGCCGGCCGCCCAGGCCCGCGCGGCCTCGGCCCAGAAGCGAATGCGATCCGCGCTGTAGCCGGTCTTGTGCCGCGACTCGGTCATCATCAGCCGCGCATAGACGAAGTCGCCGCTGGCATCGGCGAAGGAGGGGTATTTGTCGGAGTCGGCGAAGACCGTGGCCACGCCGTGGCGGCGGACCAACGTCAGGAATTCCGGCGTCATGAAGCTGGGATGCCGGACCTCGACGGCATGACGCAGTCGCCGGCCCTCGAGGGTGGCCGGCAACAGATCGAGGAAGGCGCCGAAGTCATCGGGGTCGAACACCTTGGCGGTGGCGAACTGCCAGACGATCGGTCCGAGCTTGGGGCCGAGCTCGGCGAGGCCGCTGGCCATGAAGCGGCCGATCGCCTCGCCCGCCTCGCCGAGAACACGCCGGTTCGTGACGTATTGCGAGCCCTTGACGCTGAACATGAAGCCGGGCGGCGTCGCGTCGCGCCACTTGGCGAAGCTCGCCGGCTTCTGCAGCCGGTGGTAGGTGGCGTTGATCTCGATCGCGCTGAGCTGCCGGCTCGCATACTCGAGCTCGTTCTTTTGCGCCAGGCCCTCGGGATAGAAATTGTTCCGCCAGGGCGGGAACACCCAGCCGCCGATGCCGACCCGGATCGCGCCTGAAGGGCGCGTCATCGGGCGGGCACCGCGAGTTCGCGCATCTCAGACGCGGTGGAAGGACCGGGCGTCGAGCTGCACCCGGTCGCCGACCTGGAGGCTGCCCACCTGGCCGCGTTCGAACATGCGGGTGGTGCCGTTGTCGAGGCGGATGACGACCCGATAGCCGGTGACCGCGGTGCGCTGGTTGCGCTCGACGTTGTTGCCGAGGACCGCGCCGCCGACCGCGCCGGCGCCCGTCATGACCGCGCGCCCGCCGCCGTGGCCGAACTGGTTGCCGACCACAGCCCCGAGCACGCCGCCGATGACCGCACCGGTCCCGGAGCCCTGCGGCCGTTCGCGGATCGGCTCGATGTTGCTGATCGAGCCGACCCGGCTGCGATCGACGGCACGCGGCTCGGGAGCGGGAGGCTGGACGGCATCGGTCGGAAGCGGGGCGTAGCCAGTGGGTTGCGCGCGAACAGGCGGGACCGATTGTGCCGGGTGGGCGGGCGGCGGCGCCAGCGCAGGCTGGGCAGAGGCGACCTGAACCCGAGGCGCAGGCACGTAAGGCGCAGCCGGAGCGAGGGTCGGCGGAACCGGCGTGCCCTGACGCTCGACTGGCGGCGGCGGGGGAACGGCAGCGCCGGTGGTCGGCGCCGGCTGTGCCTGCGTCGCCGACGTGGCCGCGAGCTGCGCCGTCTCGGCGCTGTCGTTGGGACCGCAGGCCGTCAGGGTCAGGGCGGCGATGGCGGCGGCCACGGCGCTTGCCGCGGTGAGGGAGGAAGGCTGGAAGACGGTGGGTTTCATCGATGACTCCTGGGCATCCGGAGGTCGACGGCTGCCGCCGACCGTGATGCCTGCAACGATGCCGCGGCGCCCGCGCGAAAGCTGCCCGAGGCGTGCCACTGGCGATGTGGGCTGAGGGCAGAGCACGCTGTGGGAAGTCGCCGACGCGGCGCCTGTCGTCAACGCGTCACCGGCCGCGACTAAATTCGCGCTCGCTCCCGCCGCCTGTAGGTTCGCTCCTACTGCCGATCGATGGCTTGGCCGATAGTCAGGACACGGCAGCGCAGCGACAGTGCAAGGAAGACGAACGCGGCGGGCGCTCCCGCAAAGGAACGGTCATGACGAACGATGCGGACTGGGTCGAAGACGTGAAGCGCTGGTACCTCGCCGGCGCGCAGTCGGCGGCGCGCTCGCTCGAACCGGGCGTCGAATCGGAGAGCGCCTTCATCGGCTACGAAGCCGCGCACCCCGCCCTGCAGGCCCGCAACTGGCCCGAGGCGCAGGGTTTCAGCGACTCGCGCTGATCACCACGGGTCGACGAAGCGGCCGCCGGTCTCCGGCGCCTTCACCGATCTCAGCACCGCATCGAGCCAGGTCCGCGTCTCGGCGGGATCGATCACCGCGTCGATTTCCAGCGTGGCCGCCATGTTGAGCGCCTTGCCCTTGGCGTACTGAGCGGCGACCAGGCGTTCGCGCAACGCGTCCCGCTCCGCACCGGCCGAAGCCGCGTCGAGCTCCTTGCGGAATCCCAGCTCGACCGCGCCCTCGAGCCCCATCGCCCCGAACTCGCCGCTCGGCCACGCCGCTGTCGCCAGCGGCGAATGCATGCCCCCGGCCGCCATCGCCATCGCCCCCAGCCCGTAGGCCTTGCGCAGCACCACCGCGACGACCGGAACGCGGAGCTGCGCGGCGACCACGAACATGCGGCTGACATGCCGCACCTGGCCGCGGGTCTCGATCTCGGGGCCGACCATGAAGCCGGGGGTGTCGATCAGCGAGACGATCGACAGGCCGTGCGCGTCGCAGAGCTGCATGAAGCGCGCCGCCTTGTCAGCGGCGTCGGCGTCGATGGCGCCGCCGAGATGCGCCGGGTTGCTGGCGAGCACGCCGACCGGCCGGCCGGCGATCCGCGCCAGGGTCGTCACCACGCCAGCGCCGAAGCCGGCACGCAGCTCGACGATCGAGCCGCGGTCGACGAGCGCCTCGACGATCGTGCGGATCTCGTAGACACGAAGTCGGTTGGCCGGGAGCAGGTCGCGCAGTGCCGATGCGTCGCCGGCGGTTCCGCCCTCGACGCGACCCTGGAAGAGCGACAGGTAACGCCGGGCGACGGCGACCGCTTCGGCTTCGTCCTCGACCAGCACGTCGATCACGCCCGAGCGCGATTGCACCTCGCCGGGCCCGATGTCTTCCGGGCGGAACCGGCCGAGCCCCCCGCCTTCGACCATCGCCGGCCCGCCCATGCCGATCGAGCTCGAGCGGGTGGCGATGATGGTGTCGCAGCAGCCGAGCAGCGCGGCGTTGCCGGCGAAGCAGCGGCCGGCGGCGATGCCGAGCACCGGCACCCGGCCCGACAGCCGCGCAAAGCTGGCGAAGGTGCCGACGTGCAGGCCGGCGACGATGGGCATGTCGACGTCGCCCGGCCGGCCGCCGCCGCCCTCGGCGAACAGCACCACCGGCAGCTTCTGCTCGAGGGCGATGCCGAGCATGCGGTCGGTCTTCTGGTGGTTGCGCATGCCCTGCGTGCCGGCGAGCACGGTGGCGTCGTAGGCCATGACGACGGCGCGCGAGCGGTCCGCCCCGAACTCCGGCGCGTTGACGCTGCCGATGCCGGTGACCATGCCGTCGGCCGGCGTGTTGCGCACCAGGTCGTCGAGGCTGCGCCGGGTCTGCTGCGCGGCGAAGGCGAGCGCGCCGTACTCGACGAAGCTGCCGGGATCGCACAGGTCGGCGATGTTCTCGCGCGCGGTGCGCAGGCCGAGCGCGTGGCGCTTGGCGACCGCCTCCGGCCGGCTCGCGTCGCGGGTGAAGGCCTCGCGGACCTGCAGCTCGCGCAGGTCGGGCCGCAGGCCGGCGGCGGCCGCTCCCGAGGCGCCAGACTGCGCTTCCGACGGGCGTTCTTCCGCCCCGCCGGTGGCGAGTGCGCGCAGGGTGAGCAGGACCTCGCCCTCGGCCACCGCATCGCCGTCCCGCACGCGCACCGCGACGACCTGGCCATCGCCTTCCGCGCGGACCTCGTGCTCCATCTTCATCGATTCGACGATCGCCAGCACCGCGCCGGCGCGCACGCTCCGGCCGGCCTCGACGGTGATCGCGACCACGCTGCCGGCGAGCGGAGAGCGGACTTCGATCATCTTGCGGACGCCGACATCTCGGTTTCAGCCTGCGGCTTCAGCCCGCTGCGCCCGGGTAGCGGGCGATGGTCAGGCCCGACAGGTCGATTCCCGGCAGCCGGCCCGAGATCACGTCGGCGATCACCCGGCCGGTTCCCGCGGCCATGGTCCAGCCGAGCGTGCCGTGGCCGGTGGCGAGATAGAGGTTGGTGACCGGCGTGGCGCCGATCACCGGCGTGCCGTCGGGCGTCATCGGCCTGAGACCGCACCAGAACTCGGCCCGCGACAGGTCGCCGCCGCGCGGGAAAAGGTCGCCGACGACGTGGGAGAGCGTCTTCTTCCGCGACTCGTGCAGCTTCAGCGTGTAGCCGGCGAGCTCGGCCGTGCCGCCGACCCGGATGCGATCGCCCAGGCGGGTCACCGCGACCTTGTGGGTCTCGTCCATGACGGTCGACTCGGGCGCGCCGGCGGCGTCGATGATGGGCACCGTGATCGAATAGCCCTTCACCGGATAGACCGGGATCCTCAGGCCGATCGGGCCCAGCAACAGGGGCGAATAGCTGCCGAGGGCGACCAGGTAGGCATCGGCGGTGAGCGTCCCGGCGTCGGTCGCGACCCCGTCGAGTCGCGTGCCGCTGCGCACCAGGCCGCGGATCGTCGTGCCGAAACGGAAGTCGACGCCGCGCTCGGCGGCGAGGGCGGCCAGCGCCTGGGTGAACTTGAAGCAGTCGCCGGTCTCGTCGCCGGGCAGGAGCAGGCCGCCGACGAACTTGTCGTTGACGAGCGCCAGCGCCGGCTCGTGGCGGATGCAGCCGGCGCGGTCGAGCAGCTCGAAGGCAACGCCGCTTTCGCGCAGCACGGCGATGTCGTCGGCGCTGCCGTCGAACTGCTTCTGGGTACGAAAGAGCTGCAGGGTGCCCTGCATCCGCTCGTCGTAGGCGATTGCGGTGGCGGCGCGCAACGCGCGCAGGCAGTCGCGGCTGTACTCGGCGAGCCGGACCATGCGCGCCTTGTTGATCGCATAGCGGGCGGCGGTGCAGTTGCGCAACATCGCCAGCACCCAGGCGATGAAGGCGCCATCGATGTGCGGGCGGATCACCAGCGGGCGGTGATGCATGGCCAGCCACTTGATCGCCTTCAGCGGCACGCCGGGCCCGGCCCAGGGCGCCGAGTAGCCGGGGGAGACCTCGCCGGCGTTGGCGAAGCTCGTCTCCAGCGCCGGCGCCGCCTGCCGGTCGAGCACGGTCACCTCGTGGCCGGCGACAGCGAGCTCGTACGCGGCGGTGACGCCGATCACGCCGGCGCCCAGCACCAGCACCTTCATGAGCCGACCCGATCAACCGCCACGAGGAACGCCGACCCGAGGCGGCGCCAGGGAAGCGGGCGGGGAGGCAGTGTCGTCATCCGGCTGCGGCATCATCGGCGTGGCGTCGATTCTGCACGCCGCGTCCACCCGGGAGTTCCGACATGATTCGTTTCGCCAAGATCGCCTGAGATGGCCCTGCTCCCGCCGTTCATCGCCCCGGCCCGGTTCACGAGCGCCGATGCCGCGCTCGCGCGCGCCCGCGAGATCTACGACAGCAGCGTCGATCACCTGCGCAATGCCCTGCAGGCCTTTGTCAACGGCGAGGCGCTCGGCGGCCACGTGCGCGCCTGCTATCCGTTCGTGCGGGTCCACACCGACACCGTGGCGCGCGCCGATTCGCGCCTCAGCTACGGTTTCGTCGCCGGGCCCGGCACCTTCGAGACGACCCTGACCCGGCCCGACCTCTTTTCCGGCTACTACCTCGAGCAGTTCCGCCTGCTGCTCGAGAACCATGGCGTCGAGCTCGAGATCGGCACCAGCGTGCAGCCGATTCCGGTGCATTTCTCGTTCGCCGAACACGACCACATCGAAGGCAGCCTGACGCAGGAGCGGCGACTGCTGCTGCGCGACCAGTTCGACCTGCCCGACCTCGGCGCGATGGACGACGGCATCGCCAACGGCACCTTCGTCGCCGCGCCCGGGCAGCCGCGGCCGCTCTCGCTGTTCACCGCGCCGCGGGTCGACTACTCGCTGCACCGCCTGCGCCACTACACCGGCACCGACCCCGAGCACTTCCAGAACTTCGTGCTGTTCACGAACTACCAGTTCTACATCGACGAGTTCGTGCGCCTCGGCCACGAGACGATGGCCCAGGCGGCCGAGGGCCAGCCCTACGACGCCTTCGTCGAGCCGGGCAACGTGATCGCGCGACCGGCCGGCGCGCCGGCGCAGAAAGGCGACGACCTCGGCTCGGCGCCGCCGCGCCTGCCGCAGATGCCGGCGTACCACCTGAAGCGGGCCGACCGCGCCGGCATCACGATGGTCAACATCGGCGTCGGCCCGGCCAACGCGAAGACGATCACCGACCACATCGCCGTGCTGCGCCCGCACGCCTGGGTGATGCTCGGCCACTGCGCGGGCCTGCGCAACACGCAGCAGCTCGGCGACTACGTGCTGGCCCACGGCTACGTGCGCGAGGACCACGTGCTCGACGAGGACCTGCCGCTCTGGGTGCCGATTCCGGCGCTGGCCGAGGTACAGGTCGCGCTCGAGGAGGCGGTGGCGCAGGTGACGCAGTTGAAGGGCTACGAGCTGAAGCGGATCATGCGCACGGGCACGGTCGCCAGCACCGACAACCGCAACTGGGAGCTGCTGCCCTCGCGCGACGCGCTCAGCACGCCCGAACGCCGCTTCAGCCAAAGCCGGGCGATCGCGCTCGACATGGAAAGCGCGACGATCGCCGCCAACGGCTTTCGCTTCCGCGTGCCCTACGGCACCTTGCTCTGCGTCAGCGACAAGCCGCTGCACGGCGAGATCAAGCTGCCGGGAATGGCGAACCACTTCTACCGCGAGCGCGTCGACCAGCACCTGAGGATCGGCATGCGAGCGATCGAGCTGCTGCGCGAGCCGGGTGTCGACCAGCTGCACAGCAGGAAGCTGCGCAGCTTCGCCGAGGTCGCTTTCCAGTAGCCGCGGCTCGGGCCCGGG
Source organism: Burkholderiales bacterium (assembly GCA_031360885.1). Taxonomy (GTDB): domain Bacteria; phylum Pseudomonadota; class Gammaproteobacteria; order Burkholderiales; family Burkholderiaceae_C; genus Schlegelella_A. The sequence goes on from JANMCC010000178.1 coordinate 11,194, forward strand.
CTCTCGCTTCCCCGGCGCTTCATTGATAAACCCGCTTTATCATTGGCACCCATGCCCACCGAGCCGCGCGATCTCGCGCAGATCCGATTCGACAACGCGATGGCGCTGTTCGACGACTTCGTGCGGGCGACGATCAAGCACCCCGACGCCGCCGCCCTGCGCGGCCTCGACGGCCGCTTCGCCGAACGGCTGCTGATCCAGCCGAGCTATTGGAGCCAGATCAAGGCGCGCTCGCGACAGATCGGCGAGCGCCTGGCGCGCCAGTTCGAGCAACGCTGCCACAAGCCCGCCCGCTGGCTCGACGAGCCGCACGACCCGCAAAGCCGTGCCGCGCCTGCCGATGCGCCCGCCGACGACGACGAGCGCTTCATCGTCGGCCTGGTGCTGAGCTACTACCGCCGCCACCCCGAGCGTGCCCGGGCGCGCCTGCTCGACCTGCTCGGCGAGGCGCTGCAGCCGCCGGTCGTGCCGCCTGTCCCGCCGCTACCACCGGTCCCGGGCCCGGGCGCGGGCGACGACTCGCAGCTCTGGTCGAAGGCCGCCGCCGCTGTGGAGCCGCTGAAACGAAAGCGCTGAACGGCGTGCGCGGCGCCACGAGAGGCGCTTGCCAAATCCGTAAACACACGTTTATCATCTGGGCAAGCCGGCGCTCCTGAGCGCGGCGACACCCCGCGTCTCAACCCCGTCGTAGACCTCAATGGCAATGCTGAAGTCCCGCTCGATCGTCGTCTCGACCTGCCTCCAGGCAGGGCGTGCTGCCGCATCGACGAATCTCTTGGGTGCCATGGGGGCACCGCCCGGGTGAAGCCTCGCTGAACGTCTGAACAGACGTCGTTCAACGGCCCGGGTCGCGTCACTGCACCGGGCCGTTTTGCTTTGGTGCGCCGAAATCGAAGGAGCCGAACCATGAAGATCGAAATCAACCTCCCCCGCCCGCGCAACCCGCTGACCGCGGTTGCCCGATTCCGCCGCGCCGGCTCGCACCGGCCCGGCGGCCGCAGCGAACGCCAGCGCGCCTCGATGGCGCTCAAGCGTCAGCTCAACGAAATGAAGCACATCCCGTGAACTGAAGGTAGCGCTGCCGCTGCTGTCTTCGCCGGAACCAGGAAGACCATCATGAGCTTGAAAGAACTGCCGTGGGGGAAGAGCCCCGCACCGGTGGCCGACGCGGGGCGACGCCTCGCCGCGGCCTTGCTGCAACGCGGGAGCGCCGTTCTCGCCCGCCTGGCCCAGGGCCTGGCGAGCGAACCGGCGGCGGCGCTCTCAGAACCCCGCTTCGAGTTCCACGCCGAAGCGGGCGCGCCCGAAGGGGCGCTGTACGTGGACGGCCGATTCGTCGGCTGGCTGGCCGGCGTGAGCCGGCTGTGAGCGTCCCGGAGGCGCCGCTCACCGCAGGGTGGGCGGCGCTTTTCGTCGGGCAGGCTTGTCTGTCACCATCGGGCCTGGGCTCGCGTCGTGCCCTCCAGGAGCGAAGGATCTGACATGACCGCCACCTTCATCGTCGGCCGCACAGACTTGCGCCGCAGCCAATGGCGCGAAGCGCCGGCCGCGCCGCTCGCGGCCGGCGCCGTGCGCCTCGGCATCGACCGCTTCGCCCTGACCTCGAACAACATCACCTACGGCGCGTTCGGCGAGGGCATGAGCTACTGGAGCTTCTTTCCGACCGGGGAGGCGGACACCGGCTGCATCCCGGTCTGGGGCTTCGCCACCGTGACCGAGTCACGCCACGGCAGCGTCGCGGTCGGCGAGCGCTTCTACGGCTACTACCCGATGGCCGACGAGGTGGTGCTGCATCCGGTGGCCGTCGATGCGCACCGGTTCTTCGACGGCGCGCCGCATCGCCGCGAGCTGCACAGCGTCTACAACCAGTACCTGCGCTGCAGCGGCGATCCGCTGTACAGGCCCGAGGACGAAGCCGTGCTCGCGCTCTACCGGCCGCTGTTCACGACCTCGTTCCTGATCGACGACTTTCTCGCCGACAACGCTTTCTTCGGCGCGCGCAAGGTGCTGGTGTCCAGTGCCTCGAGCAAGACGGCCTACGGGCTCGGCTTCTGCCTGGCGGCGCGGCGGGGCAACGAACCCGCGATCGCGAGCGTCGGCCTCACGTCGGCGGGCAACGTCGCGTTCACCTCGGGCCTCGGCTGCTACGACGAGGTGCTGGCCTATGCCGACGTCACGCGCCTCGCCCCTGACGATCCGGCGGTCTACGTCGACATGAGCGGCAACGCGACCCTGCGCGCGACGATCCACGGCCACTGGCGGGAGCGGCTGACCTACAGCTGCTCGGTCGGCGGCACGCACTGGGAAGAACTGGGCAGCGGCAAGGGCCTTCCCGGCCCGCGCCCACAGCTGTTCTTCGCTCCGGCGCAGGCGAAGAAGCGCATCGCCGAATGGGGCGCCCGGGGTTTCGAGGACCGGCTCGCGACCGCGTGGATCGCATTCCTGCGGCGGGCGCGGGATCCGGCCCGGCCCTGGCTGCAGGTGGTCGCCGGCCAGGGACGCGAGGCGGTCGAAGCGACCTATTCGGCGCTGCTCGAGGGGACGGTCCCCGCCAACGAAGGCCGGATCCTCGCCGTTTGAAGCCTGGCGCCCCGCGCCGCCACTCAACCTCTCCCCGCTCCGGCCGATACCGCTGCTGAGCACTGCGCGAAAGGGTGAGATGACGAGCTTCAGCCCCGCTCCGGCACCGCAGCCCGTCGACGCGCCGCACGATCTGGGCGCCTGGGCGCGCTGGTTCGCCGACGCCGAGACTCCGGTCCTGCCGGAAACCGCCGAGGCGCTCGAGGCGTTCCGGGCGAACGAGGACGACGTCGATGCGAACAGCCTCGGCGAGATGATCTCCGGCGATCCGCTGATGACGCTCAAGGTGCTGGCCTACGAGTCGGGGCACCGCTCCCGGCGCGTCGTCACATCGGCCGAGACCGTCATCTCAGCCCTGGTGATGATGGGCATCTCGCCGTTCTTCCGCGCCTTCGGCCCGCAGCAGACGATCGACGAGCGCCTGCTCGGCCAGCCGGAGGCGATGGCCGGTCTGCAGGCCGTGTTGCTGCGCGCCCACCGCGGCGCGAATTTCGCGCTCGCGTTCGCGATCCACCGCACCGATCCCGACGCGGCGGTGATTCATGCCGCGGCCTTGCTGCACGAGTTCGCCGAAATGCTGCTGTGGTGCCATGCGCCGGAGCTCGCACGCAGGGTGCAGGCGCTGCAGGAGGCGGATCCGGAGTTGCGCTCGAGCGTGGCACAGCGGGCGGTGCTGAACATCGAGCTCGCGGAATTGCAGCGGGCGCTGGCCGAGCACTGGCGGCTGCCGGCGCTGATCGTCGAATCGACGGCGGAGGCGAAGGCCGCGGGCCAGACGAGCGCACGGATCGTCGCCCTGGCGGCGCGACTGGCACGACACACGGCGCGCGGATGGGACAACGCCGCGCTGCCCGACGACCTGAGCGAGATCGCGACGCTACTCAACCTCTCGGCCGAGGCGACGCTGAAGCTGCTGATGGAAATCTAGGCCGGCCGCAGGCTCTGCAGGACGTGCTCGAGCACGTCGGGGTGAAAGGCCATGGCGACGTGCGGCGTCTGCGGGAGATGTCGGTTGTCGGCGCCGGGGAGGGTCGCGCCCCGAGTCGGAAAGACGATGTTGTCGCAATGGCCCCAGAAGCATGTGAAGCGAGCGTAGCCGCCTTCCCCTTCTGCGCGCACCAGCGCCGCCAGCCAGGGACTGTCGATTCGCATCTCGTGGCCGTTCTGGGTCACCGAGTGACGTGCGAGCGAGGTGCCCCGATGCGGCGTGGCGATCGTGACCACGCGATGCGCGCGGCTGGCCCGGCCGCCTCGCGCCAGCCAGGCACGAACCGCCAATCCACCCATGCTGTGCGCGACGAGTACCGGCGCCTGCCCGGTGGTCGACTCGACCCGGGCCACAGCCGATTCGATCGGGTCGGCGTAGCGGTCGATCGAGCCGAACGGCGGCTCGAGCGTCACGGCGACGAACGGAGTGCCTTGTTCCAGCAGCCGCTTCATCCAGGTATTCCAGAGGCCCCGGTTGCAGAAGAAGCCGTGCACGAGGACCACGCCGCGCCGCCCCCGCGCTTGCGCGGGCAGCGAGTCGGCAATCGCGGCAAAGCGAAACGGCTGGCGCCAGAGAAAGACACGAGGCGCGATGAGGGCCTCGGCCAGCCAGGCGGACAGAAGCTGGGCGATGCGGGGGCGGTCTTCGGACCCGGTCGCGTAGGACGAGCGCAGCCAGTGAAACTCCAGCCCCAAGGCCGCGACGTATCCACCGACGACGAGCAGGGGACCGGCGAGCGCGCAGGCCGGCTGGCCGAGGCCGGCAGCCGCAATGGCGCCGCCGACGACGAGTGCGACTATCGTGGCGACGATCAGCTGCTGTATGCGGGCGAGCATGGCTGGAAACTGGCGAGTATCACGGCGCGTCCGAAACTACTCGAAAAGGGAATCCGACGAACAAAAGAAAAAGGCCTCCGTCATAACGACGGAGGCCTATTCGAATAATAGCCTGACGATGTCCTACTTTCACACGGGAACCCGCACTATCATCGGCGCTGAGGCGTTTCACGGTCCTGTTCGGGATGGGAAGGAGTGGGACCACCTCGCTATGGTCATCAGGCATAACCGTTGCCCGCTGCACTCCGGCAGCTGGGCCAATTCGCAGAGTCGACCCGATCGCTCGGGAAATCAGATTCTTGATCGCGTCCTTCGGTTCTCGAAGAACGACTTACGCGCTTACCCGTTCAGAGGCCCTCGGCCATCAAAGTTATAGGGTCAAGCCGCACGAGCAATTAGTACTGGTTAGCTTAACTGGTTACCCAGCTTCCACACCCAGCCTATCAACGTCCTGGTCTAGAACGACTCTTCAGGGGGCTCGAGGCCCCGGCAAGACTCATCTTGAGACGAGTTTCCCGCTTAGATGCTTTCAGCGGTTATCTCTTCCGCACATAGCTACTCGGCAATGCCACTGGCGTGACAACCGATACACCAGAGGTGCGTCCACTCCGGTCCTCTCGTA
>JANMCC010000113.1:0-6830 GCA_031360885.1 Burkholderiales bacterium
GGCCCTCGGCTCGCACGCCTCGGGCTACCTCGAAGCCAGGGACCACTGGATCGCGTTCGGCCAGCTCGGCGTGCAGGGCCAGAAGATGATCCATTCGGGGCTGCAGGCGCAGGAGACGCCGGTCGAGGAACGACCGACGCGCCACCCGTTCTGGATGCTGGCCCTCACCGGCCTGGCGACCAGCATCGATGCGATGGCGGTCGGCGTCGGCCTGGCCTTTCTCGATGTCGCCATCGTGCCGGTCGCGGCGGCGATCGGCGTGGCGACCTTCGTCATGGTCACTGCCGGGATCATGCTCGGGCGCGGGCTCGGCGCCATCGCCGGCAAGCGGGCCGAGATCGTCGGCGGCATTGCCCTCATCGGCATCGGCGCGGCGATCCTCTACGAGCATCTCGGGCTCGGCTGACGCCGCGACATTTACACTCGCCCTCGCCATGAGCCCGACGCGCGACGATCCCTTTCTGGCCAGACGCAAGGTCGGCCTGATCGGCCTCGGCGCCATGGGCTCCGGCATGGCCGGGTCGCTGCGCCGTGCCGGCTGCGACATCCATGTGTGCGACGCGCGCGAAGGCGTCGCCGCGGCCTTCGCCGCCCAGGGCGGCGTCGCCTGCGCCACGCCGGCCGAGCTCGCGGCGCGCTGCGCGGTCGTGGTCTCGGTGGTGGTGAACGCGGCGCAGACCGAATCGGTGCTGTTCGGCAACGGCGGCGCGGGCGAAGGCGCAGCCGCGGCGATGCGCCCGGGCAGTGTCTTCGTCATGTGCTCGACCGTCGATCCGAACGTCTCGATCGCGTTCGAGCGCCGCCTCGAGGCGATCGGCCTGCTCTACGTCGATGCGCCGATCTCGGGCGGCGCGGCCAGGGCCGCCTCGGGCGAGATGACGGTGATGGGCGCGGCGCGCGACCCGGCCTGGGCGCTGGCCGAGCCGCTGCTGAAGGCGATGGCGGCGAAGGTCTACCGCCTCGGCGACCGCGCCGGCAACGGCAGCAAGGTGAAGATCATCAACCAGCTTCTCGCCGGCGTGCACATCGCCGCCGCCGCCGAGGCGATGGCGCTCGGCCTGCGCGAAGGCGTGGATGCCGCGGCGCTCTACGACGTGATCACGCACAGCGCCGGCAACAGCTGGATGTTCGAGAACCGGATGGCGCACGTGCTCGCCAACGACTACACGCCGCTCTCGGCCGTGGACATTTTCGTCAAGGACCTCGGCCTGGTGCTCGACACGGCGCGCGCGACCAAGTTTCCGTTGCCGCTGGCAAGCACCGCGCACCAGATGTTCATGCAGGCCTCGACCGCGGGCTTCGCCCAGGAAGACGATGCGGCGGTGATCAAGATCTTTCCGGGCATCACGCTGCCGGGCGGGAAGACATGACGCTGCGGCTGGGTTGCATCGCCGACGACTTCACCGGCGCGACCGACCTCGCCAACAACCTCGTCCGCGCCGGAATGCGCGTGGTCCAGCTGAACGGCGTGCCGGGGGCCGGCGCGCCGCCGGTGGAGGCGGACGTCGATGCGGTCGTCGTCGCGCTCAAATCGCGCACCACCCTGCCCGCCGAGGCGGTGGCGCAGTCGCTCGCGGCCTGCCGCTTCCTGAAGGCGGGCGGCGCGACCCAGATCTACTTCAAGGTCTGCTCCACCTTCGACTCGACGCCGCGCGGCAACATCGGCCCGGTGCTCGAGGCCCTGATGGACGCGCTCGACTGCCCGTTCACGATCGCCACGCCGGCCTTCCCCGACAACGGCCGCACCGTGTTCAAGGGCCATCTGTTCGTCGGCGACGTGCTGCTCTCGGAGAGCGGCATGCGCAACCATCCGCTGACGCCGATGACCGACGCCAATCTCGTGCGCGTGCTGCAGGCGCAGCTCGCGACCCGTCGCGACGACGACCGGGCGCCGCGACGGGTCGGCCTCGTCGATCATCGCGTGGTCGGCGCCTCGGCGGCGGCGATCGGCGAGCGCTTCGCCGCGCTCGCGAAGGGTGGCGTCTCGATCGCCATCGCCGATGCCGTCGCCAACGACGACCTCCTGCGCCTCGGCGCCGCCGTCAGGGACCTGCCGCTGGTCTGCGCCGGCTCGGGGCTCGCGATCGGCCTGCCGGCGAACTTCGGCATCGCGTCCTCGGGCAGCGCGGCGTCGCTGCCGGCGGTGGCGGGCTTTCGCGCGATCGTCTCCGGGAGCTGCTCGGAAGCGACCAACGCGCAGGTGGCGAACTTCCTCGACGCGGGCGGCGCCGCGAGCCGGATCGATCCACTCGCGCTCGCGGACGGTGCCGACGGCGCGCTGGTCGCAGGCATCGTCGCCTGGGCCCGCGCGCAATGGTCGAAGGCCCCGGAGCGTCCGGTGCTGGTCTACAGCACGGCGGCGCCGCAGGACGTCGCCGCCGCGCAGGCGAAGTCGGCTGGCCACGAGCTCGGCGCGCGGCTCGAGGGCGTGCTCGCGGCGGTCGCGCGCGGCCTCGTCGAGAGCGGCGCCCGGCGCCTGATCGTCGCCGGCGGCGAGACCTCGGGCGCGTGCGTGCAGGCGCTCGGCGTCGCCCGCTTGCGCATCGGCGCACAGATCGACCCCGGCGTGCCGTGGTGCCACGCGGCGCCGGCGCTGGCCGCCGACGGCATGCACCTGGCGCTGAAGTCGGGCAACTTCGGCGGCGTCGACTTCTTCACGCGCGCGTTCTCGGTCGCGACATGAGCGACGCCGCGCTGCGCAACGAGATCTGCCGCGTCGGCCGCTCGCTGCATGCCCGCGGCTACGTGCACGGCAGCACCGGCAACATCAGCGCGCGGGTCGACGGGGGCTTTCTCATCACCGCGACCGACGCCTGCCTCGGCGAGCTCGAGCCCGACGCCTTGGTCCGGGTCGATGCCGCCGGCATGCCCGTCGATCCGGCCGAGCGCCCGAGCAAGACGCTCGCCCTGCACCGGCGCATCTACGCCGCCACCAGCGAGGCCGGCTGCATCATCCACACCCATTCGACGCACCTGGTGCAGGCGAGCCTCGAGGTCGCGGCCGATGAAGCACGTGACGACCTGCTGCCGCCGATCACCCCCTACTTCGTGATGAAGGTCGGCCACCTGCCGCTGATCGCCTACCGCCGGCCCGGCGCGCCGGAGGTCGGTGCCGAGGTCGCCGCGGCGATCGTGCAGGCATCCGCGCGGGGCGCGCCGATCCGCGCCGTGATGCTGGCGCGGCTCGGGCCGAACGTCTGGCACGAGACGCCCGCGGCGGCGATGGCGGTGCTCGAGGAGTGCGAGGAGACCGCGCGCCTCTGGCTCGCCTGCGAGCCGAAGCCGGCGCCGCTCTCGCCGGCGCAGATCGACGACCTGCGCCGCCAGTTCGGCGCCCGCTGGTGAGTTTTCGAAGGAGATCGCGATGCCGCGCTTCGCCGCCAACCTGAGCATGATGTACGTCGAGCATCCGTTCCTCGATCGCTTCGCCGCGGCTGCGGCCGACGGGTTCGAGGCGGTGGAGTACCTGTTTCCCTACGAGTGGCCGGCCGAGTCGCTCGCTGCGGCTCTGAAAGAGAACCGCCTGCGCCAAGTGCTGTTCAATGCACCGCCTGGCGACTTCGCCCAGGGCGAGCGCGGCATCGGCTGCCTGCCGGGCCGCGAAGCCGAGTTCCGCAGTGGCTTCGATCGTGCTCTCGAGTACGCCGCCGCCCTCGCCTGCCCGCGCGTGCATCTGATGGCCGGCCTGCTGCCCGCGGGCGCGAGCCGAGAGGCGCTGCGACCGACCTATCTGAAAAATCTCGAGTGGGCGGCGGGCAAGGCCGCCGACGCCGGCATCGACGTGCTGATCGAGCCGATCAACACGCGCGACATTCCGGGCTATTTCCTCAACCGCCAGGACGAGGCGCATGCCGTTCTCGCCGAGATCGGCGCGCCGCGGCTGAAGGTGCAGATGGACCTCTATCACTTGCAGATCGTCGAAGGCGACGTCGCGGCCAAGCTTCGCGCCTACCTGCCGACCGGACGCGTCGGCCACATGCAGATCGCCGGCGTACCTGCCCGGCACGAGCCCGACGAGGGGGAGGTGAACTACCCCTTTCTGTTCGACGTGATCGACGAGCTCGGCTGGGCCGGCTGGATCGGCTGCGAATACCGCCCCGCCGCGGCGACCTCCGCGGGCCTGGGCTGGCTGCGGCGCCAGCGCGCGCGAGCCTAGACGCTAGCCCGGATCCGGCGCTTCGGTGGGCTGCGGCGCGGCGAGCAAGAGCGTCTTCGAGACGGTGACGCACTGCCGGATGTGCTGCTCGCAGACGTAGCGCAGCGCCGAGTAGGTCAGCGCCGCCGAGATCGCCTGGCCGGCGACCGGCACGTACTTGGCGGCCTGCTGCGTCGTCAGGCGCACGCCGACCAGCTTGAGCGCCTGGATCACGAGCTCGCGCGTGACCAGCTTGCCGACCAGCATGCTGCCGCCGGCCGAGATCGCCTTGTAGACGACGAGCCGGCGATCGGGCGCGAGACGCTCGACCTGCGCCGGGGTCAGGCCGAAGGCGCGGTTGATGTCCGGAATCAGCTTGGCGAGGACGGCGATGTCGGTCAGCCAGTCGAGCCCGGGCACGGGAACGATCGACACCCCGGCCGCCATGCTCGCCCGCCGGCTCACCATGCGGCGGCAGTGGCGCACCACCGAATCGATCTCGCGCTGCGACCCGGGAACGACCGTCCACGTCGCCGGGTCGCGGGGCTTGCGCTTGAGCAGATCCTTGATCGCGTTCATCACCATCGTGTCGTCTCGTTCGCCTCGCCGGTCGGATCAGGCGAAGGCCTGGGCCCATATCTTCTCAAGCCGCTTCGCACTCACGGGCTGCGGGGTCTTCAGCTCCTGCGCGAACAGGCTGACGCGGAGCTCCTCCAGCCACCAGCGGAACTCGTCGAGCCGGGGATCGCGGCTGCCGCGCCGCTCGGCGAGCTTGCGCAGGTGGCGCTGCTCGAGCGGCCGCAGCTCGGCCAGGCGGGTGGCGTCGCGCGCCGGGTCGGCCTTCAGCTTGTCGAGCCGGAGCACGACCGCCTTCAGGTAGCGCGGCAGATGGGCGAGCCGCGCCCAGGGCGTCTCGACGAGAAAGCGCTTGCCGACCAGCCGCTCGAGCTGCGCGGCGATGTCGTCGGCCACGTCCTTGGGCGGGCGCGCGTCCTTCAGCTTCTTCTGCGCCGCGATCCATTCGGCGAGCACTGCGCCGGCGGCGCGCGCCACCTCGCCGGCGATCAGCGTCAGGCGCCCGCGCCCTTCCTCGAGCCGCCGGGCGAAGGCGGCGGCATCGGCCGGCAGCGGCTCGACGAGGAAGGCACGGTCGAGGGCGACGGCGAGGACCTGCTCGCGCAGCTCCTCGCCGCTGCCGAGCGCCACGTACTGGATCGCCATCTTCTGCAGGTCTGGCAGGTTCTTCTCGAGGTATTTGATGGCGTCGCGGAGCTGCAACGCGAACAGCCGCCGCAGGCCGGCGCGATGCCTGTCGGCGGCGGCTTCGGGCTCGTCGAAGACCTCGATCTCGACGTGCCCGCCCTTGTCGATCAGCGCCGGGTAGCCGATCAGCGCCTGGCCGCCCGTCTTCACCTCCATGAGCTCGGGCAGCTCGCCGAAGGTCCAGGCGGTGAAGGCGGCGGCCGTCGGCGCGGGCGCCGCCACGGGGGCCGGTGCCGGATCGCGGCGCGTTGAACTGGGCTCGCCGGACCGACGTGGACCGGCTGGCGCTGGCGCCGCCGGCGCGACCGCCGACGCGAGCCCCGCCGCGGGCAGGCGCAACGCCGCCAGCGCCTGGAAGGCGGAGCGCGCCTGGCTGCCGAGGCTGCCCTTGAGCTCGGCCAGGTGGCGCGACTCGCCGAGCTGCCGGCCGTGCTCGTCGACGACGCGCAGGTTCATCAGCAGGTGCGGCGCGAGCTGCTCGTGCTTGAAGTCGGCGCGCCGGACCTCGATGCCGCTGATGGCGCGCACGTCGGCCGTCAACACATCGAGCAGGCTGCCGTCGGCGAACGGATGGCGGGCGATGAAGGCCTCGGCGTAGTCGGGCAAGGGCACCAGGCGGGAGCGCGGCCGCTGCGGCAAGGTCTTCGCCAGCGCCACCAGCTTGTCCTTCAGCATGCCGGGCACCAGCCATTCGCAGCGCTCCTCGGCGGCGGCGTTGAGCGCGTAGACCGGCAGCGTCACGGTCACGCCGTCGCGCGCGTTGCCCGGCTCGTGCAGGTAGGTGGCGGCGCAGTCGATGCCGCCGAGGCGGATGGTTCGGGGGAAGGCCTGCGTCGTGATGCCAGCGGCTTCGTGCCGCATCAGCTCCTCGCGCGTCAGCAGCAGCAGGTTCGGCTGGCGCCGCACTTCGTCGCGGTACCAGCGCTCGAACGTCTGCGCGTTGTGCACGTCGGCAGGCACCTGCTGGTCGTAGAACGCATGGATCAGCTCGTCGTCGACGAGCACGTCCTGGCGCCGCGCCTTGTGCTCGAGCTCCTCGATCTGCGCCATCAGCCTGCGGTTGGCGGCGGCGAACGGCAGCTTGGTCTCCCACTCGCCCCCGACCAGGGCCTCGCGGATGAAGATCTCGCGCGCCGCGACCGGATCGACCGTGCCGAAGTCGACCCGGCGGTTGGCGTAGACGACCAGGCCGTACAGCGTCGCCCGCTCGAGCGCGACCACCTGGCCGGCCTTCTTTTCCCAGTGCGGCTCGAGCAGCTGCTTCTTCAGCAGGTGTCCGCCCACCGTCTCCAGCCAGCGCGGCTCGATGTTGGCGATGCCGCGGGCATAGAGCCGCGTCGTCTCGACCAGCTCGGCGGCGACGATCCAGCGGCCCGGCTTCTTCGACAGGTGCGAGCCGGGATGGCGGTGGAAGCGGATGCCGCGCGCGCCG
>JANMCC010000225.1:0-1674 GCA_031360885.1 Burkholderiales bacterium
CAGCTCCTGCAGGTTGACGCCGAGCTTTTGCGCGTATTGCACGTCGAGCGCGTGCTCGGCGTCGATGAAGGCGCAGGTGCCGCCGAGCTTCTGCATCTCGGCGATGACCTGCAGGGTGAGCGTGGTCTTGCCGCTCGACTCCGGGCCGTAGATCTCGACCACCCGGCCGCGCGGCAGGCCGCCGACGCCGAGCGCGATGTCGAGGCCGAGCGAGCCGGTGGAGCAGACCTCGATGTCGTCGATGACCTCGCCTTCGCCCAGGCGCATGATCGTGCCCTTGCCGAACTGCTTCTCGATCTGCGCCAGCGCCGCCTGCAGGGCCTTGGCTTTTTCGGTGTTGAGGGACTTGACGGCTGTATCCATGGGTGGGGCTCCTGGGGGTGCGGGAATTATCCTGAATAGCTGGACGTTTGTACAGTACTCTCGGTCGGGTCGTTGCGCATTCCCTAGAATGAGCCAAGCTGGCGCCACTCCGCGGAGTGCCCCCGCCCCAGCAACCCTACCGGCCGCCGCACGATGCGCCTCCTGATCGCCGAAGATGACCAGGTCCTGGCCGACGGGCTGCTCCGCTCGCTGCGCAGCGCCGGCTACGCGGTCGACCAGGTCGGCAACGGCGTCGACGCCGACGCGGCGCTCTCGGCGCACGAGTTCGACCTCCTGATCCTCGACCTCGGCCTGCCGCGCCTGCACGGCCTCGAGGTGCTGCGGCGCCTGCGCGCCCGCGGCTCGAAGGCGCCGGTGCTGATCCTCACCGCCGCCGACAGCGTCGAGCAGCGGGTGCAGGGCCTGGACCTCGGCGCCGACGACTACATGGCCAAGCCGTTCTCGCTGCAGGAGCTCGAGGCGCGGGTGCGGGCGCTGACCCGGCGCGGCCTCGGCGCCGCCTCGAACATCATCCGCCACGGCCCGCTCAGCTTCGACGCCACCGGCCGCGTCGCCTACATCAACGAGCAGATGATCGAGCTCTCGGCGCGCGAGATCGGCCTGCTCGAGGTGCTGCTGCAGCGCGCCGGCCGGCTGGTGAGCAAGGACCAGCTGGTCGAGCGCCTGTGCGAATGGGGCGACGAGGTCAGCAACAACGCGATCGAGGTGTACGTGCACCGCCTGCGCAAGAAGATCGAGCAGGGCAGCCTGCGCATCGCCACGGTCCGCGGCCTCGGCTACTGCCTCGAGCGCATCGCGGCCTAGGTCGACGCCATGGGGCGCTGGCGCGAACAACGCTCGCTCTTCGGCGAGATTCTCAACTGGATGCTCCTGCCGCTGCTGGTGCTGTGGCCGATGTGCGTCGCCCTCTCCTGGCTGGTGGCGCAAGGCATCGCCAACCAGCCGTTCGACCGCGAGCTCGCGACCAAGCTGCGCCTGCTCGGCCGCGAGGTCGCGGTCCAGGCCGAGCGGGCGGGCGGCCTGGCCGCCTTCAGGATGCCGCCGCGCGTCGCCGAGGCGCTGCGCCCGGACGACGAGGACGACACCCGCTACCAGGTTCGCGACGCCCGCGGCGAGGTGCTGAGCGGCGGCGTGCTGCTCCTGCCGGCGACCGACGAGGAGCACGCGGCGCCCGGTGAAGTGCGTTTTCGCGACGACGCCGTCGGCGGCGAGCCGGTCCGCGTCGCCTACATGTGGGTGCCCGGGCTCGACCGCACCGGCCCCGGCTCGCCCCTGGTCCAGGTCTCGGAG
>JANMCC010000332.1:0-1624 GCA_031360885.1 Burkholderiales bacterium
GCGGCTCTCGGTCAGCGTGTAGCCGAGGATGAGGGCGAGCATCAGGATCGCCAGCACCAGGTTCAGCCAGTGCTGGCCGGCGAAGGTGACCGGCGCGCCCTTGAAGACGCGGATCTTCGACTTTCCGGAAAGCTTGCCCCAGGCGATGACCGAGCCGCTGAAGGTGATCGCGCCGATCGCCGCGCCGAGGATCAGCTCGAGCCGGTTGCCGGTGGGAATGGGCGGGATCGCGCCGCCCGCCGCCGGCTTGGCGACGATGCCGAAGGCGTAGGGCTCGACCGCGGCGGCGACGGCGATGAACACCGCGGCCAGGCCGATCATGCTGTGGAAGAACGCGACCAGCTCGGGCATGGCGGTCATCTCGACCGTCTTCGCCCGCCCGGCGCCGTAGCCGCCGCCGACCACCAGGCCGAGCAGGATCCAGCCGAGGCCGATCGCCGGCGAGATGCCCGACGACTCGAACAGCCTGACGATGAGCGCGCCGGTGGTCAGCACGGCGATCGCCATGCCGGTCATGCCGAAGACGTTGCCGCGGATCGAGGTGGTGGGGTGGCTGAGGCCCTTCAGCGCCTGGATGAAGCAGACGCTGGCGATCAGGTACAGCAGGGTGGCGAAGTCGAGGCTCATTTCGGCGCGCCCTCCGCGGGCGCCGGCAGGGCCTTCTTCTCCTTCTTCCTGAACATCTCGAGCATTCGCCGCGTCACCAGGAAGCCGCCGAACACGTTCACCGCCGCCAGCGCGACCGCGAGCACGCCCATGGTCTTGCCGAGCGGGGTCTCGGTCAGCGCGGCGGCGAGCATCGCGCCGACGATGACGATCGCCGAGACCGCGTTGGTCACCGCCATGAGCGGCGTGTGCAGCGCCGGCGTGACGGTCCAGACGACGTGGTAGCCGACGTAGATCGCGAGCACGAAGATGATCAGGTTGATGACGGTGTGGGAGACGACGTCCATGGCTGGGCCTCTGCGGATTCGGTTGGCTATTTGCGCTTGACCTCGCCGCCCTGCGTCATCAGGCAGGCGGCGACGATGTCGTCTTCCATCGGCACGGAGAACGCGCCATCCTTCCCCAGCACGAGCTTGAGGAAATCGAGCACGTTGCGCGCGTACAGCGAGGAAGCGTCGGCGCCCACCAGCGCGGCCAGGTTGGTCTCGCCGACGATGGTCACGCCGTGCGCGACCACGGTCTGGTCGGCGACGCTGAGCGGGCAGTTGCCGCCCTTGCCCTCGGGCCCCTTGCCGGCGGCGATATCGACGATCACCGAGCCGGGCTTCATGCTCTTGACCATCTCCTCGGTGATGAGCACCGGCGCGGCGCGGCCGGGGATCAGCGCGGTGGAGATGACGACGTCGGCCGCCGCGACTCTTCTTGCGACCTCGACTTTCTGCCGGTCGAGCCAGCTCTGCGGCATCGCCTTGGCGTAGCCGCCGACGCCTTCGGCGGCCGCCTTCTCCTCGGGCGTGTCGTAGGACACGTCGATGAACTTGCCGCCGAGCGACTCGACCTGCTCCTTGACGCTCGGCCGCACGTCGCTCGCCTCGATCACCGCGCCGAGCCGCTTGGCGGTGGCGATCGCCTGCAGGCCGGCGACGCCGACGCCGAGGATGACGACGCGCGCCGCCTT
>JANMCC010000366.1:0-7618 GCA_031360885.1 Burkholderiales bacterium
AGCCAGCGCGGCTCGATGTTGGCGATGCCGCGGGCATAGAGCCGCGTCGTCTCGACCAGCTCGGCGGCGACGATCCAGCGGCCCGGCTTCTTCGACAGGTGCGAGCCGGGATGGCGGTGGAAGCGGATGCCGCGCGCGCCGAGGTAGGAGTCGTCCTCGTCGCTCTTCTGGCCGATGTTGCCGAGCAGGCCCGCGAGCATCGAGTGGTGCAGCTGCTCGTAGCTCGCCGGCGCGGTGTTGACGCGCCAGCCGTGCTCGGTGACCACCTGCTGCAGTTGCGCGAACACGTCGCGCCATTCGCGCACCCGGCGCGGCGAGACGAAGTTGTCGCGCAGCAGCCCTTCGTGCTTGCGGCTCGACAGGCGATGCTCGCCATGGCCGCCGCGCGAGCTCTCGAGCCAGGCCCAGAGCTTGAGGATGCCGAGGAACTCCGACTTCTCGTCGTCGAACTTGACATGCGCCTGGTCGGCGGCCTGCTGCTGCTCGAGCGGCCGGTCGCGGACGTCCTGCACGCTCAGCGCGCTGGCCACGACCAAGACCTCGCGCAGCGACTCGCGCTCGCGCGCCGCCAGGATCATGCGGCCGACGCGCGGGTCGAGCGGCAGCTTCGCCAGCTCGCGGCCGATGGTCGTGAGCGCGTTCTCGTCGTCGGTGGCGCCGAGCTCGTTGAGGAGCTGGTAGCCGTCGGCGATGGCCCGCTTCGGTGGCGCCTCGAGGAACGGGAAGTCCTCGACCTCGCCGAGGTTCAGCGACTTCATGCGCAGGATCACGCCGGCCAGCGACGAGCGCACGATCTCCGGCTCGGTGAACTTCGGCCGGCCGGCGAAATCGGCCTCGTCGTAGAGGCGGATGCAGATGCCGTCGGCCACGCGGCCGCAACGGCCGGCGCGCTGGTTCGCCGCCGCCTGGCTCACCGCCTCGATCGGCAGTTGCTCGACCTTGCTGCGAAAGCTGTAGCGCTTGATCCGCGCCGTGCCGGCGTCGATGACGTAGCGGATGCCCGGCACGGTGAGCGAGGTCTCGGCGACGTTGGTGGCAAGCACGATCCGGCGCACGCTGTGCGGCGCGAACACCTCGTCCTGCTGCTCCTGGCTGAGGCGCGAGAACAGCGGCAGCACCTCGACCCCGGGCGGGTGGTGCTTCCTCAGCCTCTCGGCGGCGTCGCGGATCTCGCGCTCGCCGGGGAGGAAGACGAGCACGTCGCCGGAGCCGGCGGCGGCGACGCCGCCCTCTCCGCCGTCGCCGGCAAGAGTGCCGCGCCAGAGCTCGTCGACCGCGTCGCAGATCGCGTCGCCGAGGTCGTGGTCGCGGCTCTCGACGAACGGCCGCCAGCGGATCTCCACCGGGTATAGCCGGCCCGAGACCTGGAGCACCGGCGCGGGCCCGTCCTTCGAAGCGAAGTGGCTGGCGAAGCGGTCGGCGTCGATCGTCGCCGAGGTGACGATGATCTTCAGGTCGGGCCGCCGCGGCATGATCTGCCGCAGGTGGCCGAGCAGGAAGTCGATGTTGAGGCTGCGCTCGTGCGCCTCGTCGACGATGATCGTGTCGTAGGCGCGCAGCAGCGGATCGCCCTGCGTCTCGGCGAGCAGGATGCCGTCGGTCATGAGCTTGACGCTGGCGCCGGCGGAAAGCCGGTCCTGGAAGCGGACCTTGTAGCCGACGACCTCGCCGAGCGGCGTCTTCAGCTCCTCGGCGATGCGCCGCGCGACGCTCGAGGCGGCGATCCGGCGCGGCTGGGTGTGGCCGATCAGGCCGCCGCCGTTCGCCCGGCCGCGACCCATCGCCAGGGCGATCTTCGGCAGCTGGGTCGTCTTGCCCGAGCCGGTTTCGCCGCAGACGACGATCGCCTGGTGCGCCGCCAGGGCGGCGGCGATGTCGTCGCGGCGCGCCGAGACGGGCAGCGCCTCGGCAAACTCGATCGGCGGAATCGGATTCGGATCCGGGCGGGCGGGTTCGGGAGTCGTTCGCGGGGGCTGTCGCATCGGTCGGCCGATTATCCCGGCGGGCTTCCCCTACTTGTGGCGCGGCCTGTGCACGGCAACATCGCTTGCACCCATTTCGTCCAGGCGCTGCACCGCGGGCTCGCACCGTGGGTGCGACCCCACTCCGAGGAGACTTCCATGACCGAAAAGACCCCCGCCGCTCCCCGTCGCAAGTTTCTCAAGCGCGCCGCCACCGCCGTCGGCGCCGCGGGCGCAATGGCCGCGCCCATGGTCTCGAGGGCGCAGACCGTGAGCCTGCGCTTCCAGAGCACCTGGCCGGCCAAGGACATCTTCCACGAGTACGCGCTCGACTTCGCGAAGAAGGTCAACGACATGGCGGGCAGCCGCCTGAAGATCGAGGTCCTTCCTTCCGGCGCCGTGGTGCCGGCATTCCAGCTCCTCGAGGCGGTGAACAAGGGCACGCTCGACGGCGGCCACGGCGTCGTGGCCTACCACTACGGCAAGAATTCGGCGCTCGCGCTCTGGGGCTCGGGCCCGGGCTACGGCATGGACCCCAACATGCTGCTGTCCTGGCACAACTACGGCGGCGGCAAGGAGCTGTTGGAGGAGATCTACAAGTCGATCAGCATGGACGTCGTCTCGTACCTGTACGGGCCGATGCCGACGCAGCCCTACGGCTGGTTCAAGAAGCCGGTGGCACGGGTCGAGGACATGAAGGGGATCAAGTTCCGCACCGTCGGCCTGGCCGTCGACCTCTACACCGAGCAGGGGGCGGCCGTGAACCCGCTGCCGGGCAGCGAGATCGTGCCGGCGCTGGACCGCGGCCTGATCGACGCCGCCGAGTTCAACAACGCCTCGAGCGATCGCGCCCTCGGCTTCCAGGACGTGGCCAAGAACTGCATGCTGCAGAGCTTCCACCAGAGCACCGAGCAGTTCGAGATCCTGTTCAGCAAGGCCAAGTTCGCCGCGCTGCCGCAGGAGGTGCGCAACATCATCGACTACGCGGTGCAGGCCGCCAGCGCCGACATGAGCTGGAAGGCGGTCGACCGCAACAGCAAGGACTACATCGAGCTGAAGAAGGCCGGCGTCGCCTTCTACAAGACGCCCGATTCGATCCTGCGCAACCAGCTCGATTCGTGGGACAAGGTGGTGGCGAAGAAGCAGGCCGAGAACCCCCTGTTCAAGAAGGTGCTCGATTCGCAGAAGGCCTTCGCCCAGCGCGCCGGCCAATGGCAGAACGACTACCTGGTCGACTTCAAGATGGCCTGGAACCACTACTTCGCCAAGAAGTGAGCGTTTCCGGCAGCGAGCTGCGCGCGACCCCGGGGGATCCGTCCCCCGCCTCGATCCGGATCCTGCACGCCGTCGACCGCGTGAGCACGTGGGCGGGCAAGGCGGCGGCCTGGCTGATCGTCGTGCTCACCGTCGTCGTCTGCGCGGAGGTGTTCAAGCGCTATGCGCTGAACGCCCCCACGGCGTGGATCTACGACGTCAACAACATGATGTACGGCACGCTGTTCATGATGTGCGGCGCCTACACGCTGTGCCAGGACGGGCACGTGCGCGGCGACTTCCTGTACGGGAACATGAAGCCGCGCACCCAGGCGTCGCTCGACCTGGTGCTCTACATCGCCTTCTTCCTGCCGGGCATCGGCGCGCTGACCTGGGCCGGCTGGGGCTACTACCTCGATTCGGCGCGGATCCACGAGCACACCTTCAACGCCACGCCGCTGCCGGTGTATCCGTTCAAGTTCATCATCCCGCTGGCCGGCGCGATCATCATGCTGCAGGGGCTGGCCGAGATCTACCGCTGCGTCGTCTGCCTGCGCACCGGCCAATGGACGCCGCGCCTGAAGGACGCCGAGGAAATGGACGTGGTGGCCGAGCAGCTGGCCGGCAGCACCTATGTCGACGACGCGGCCAAGGCGGACGCGATCGCCCGCGCCCACGCCATCGACGAGGCGGCGCGCCAGCGCGGCTCCACCGCGCGCACGGAAACATGAGCGTCGCCGAGGATTCGACATGAGCGACGCAGTTCTGGGCCTCTCGATGCTCGGCCTGATCGTGGTCGTGATCATGCTCGGCTTCCCGACGGCGTTCACGCTGATGGGCCTGGGCATGTTCTTCGGCTTCATCGCCTTCTACAACCCGGCCCAGCACTGGTTCGACAACCGCATCTTCGACCTGATGGTGCAGCGCGCTTTCGGAGCGATGACCAACGAGACGCTGCTCTCGATCCCGCTGTTCGTGCTGATGGGTTACGTGATGGAACGCGGCGCGCTCGTCGACCGCATGTTCTACAGCGTGCAGCTCGCGTTCCGACGCGTGCCCGGCTCGCTGGCCGTCGCCACGCTCGTGATCTGCACCTTCTGGGGCATCGCCAGCGGCCTGGTCGGCGCGGTGGTGGTGCTGATGGGCGTGATCGCGATGCGGCCGATGCTCGACGCCGGCTACGACACCCGCCTCGCGGCCGGCGTCATCACCGCCGGCGGCACGCTCGGCATCCTGATCCCGCCCTCGGTGATGATCATCGTCTATGCCGCGGTCGCCGGGCAGTCGGTGGTCAAGCTCTACGCGGCCGCCATGTTCCCCGGCTTCTTCCTCGCCTTCCTCTACCTGATCTACGTGGTCGGCTGGGCGATCATCCAGCCCAAGGTCGCGCCCAAGCTGCCGATCGAGCAGCAACGCGCGCCGATCACGCCCTGGGTCGCGCAGATCGCCTCGAGCTACTCGCCGCGCCTCTTGCCCGCGCTGCTGACCGCGCTGGTGTCGCCGGCGCGTGCGCTCGCGGCCCGCGCCGACGGCGTGGCGACGTCCTGGCTGGCGATCCTGCGCAACACCATCGTGGCGCTGGTGCCGTTGCTGCTCGCGGCGGTGACGCTCGGCGCCGTCTGGTGGTACGTGACGATTCACTCGCAGCCCGACGCGGTGCCGACGCCCGCCGCGGCCTCGACCGCGGCGCCCGCGCCGAGCTCGGGCGGGCTGAAGGAGCCGCCGACCTCCGGCCTGCAGGAGCCTCCGGGCTCCGGCGGCCTGCAGGAGCCGCCCGGCGCGGGCGGCCTGCGCGAGCCCCCGGGCTCCAGCGTCACGGCGCCGCCGGCCGGCGACTCCGGCGGCCTGCAGGCCCTCGGCGGCCCGACGACGCCGCAGTACGTCGCGACCGTTCCGGAATCGTTCTACTCCGGCTTCGCCCTGACCTGCGCGTTCTGCCTGCTGCTCCTCGGCTGGTACTACTGGCACATGGATTCCGAGCAGTTCGAGATCCTGCGCCTGCTCGTCTCCTCGGTGATGCCGCTCGGCATCCTGACGCTGGTGGTGCTCGGCGTGATCCTGTTCGGCATCACCACCGCGACCGAGTCGGCAGCGGTCGGCGCCGCGGGCGCGTTCCTGATGGCCTGGCAGGCCAAGTCGCTGACCTTCCAGAAGACCAAGGAGGCGGTGTTCCTGACGGCGAAGACCACCGCCATGGTCTGCTGGTTGTTCGTCGGCTCGGCCCTGTTCTCGGCCGTGTTCGCCCTGCTCGGCGGCCAGCACCTGGTCGAGACCTGGGTGATGGGCATGGACCTGACGCCGCTGCAGTTCCTGCTGCTCGCCCAGGCGATCATCTTCGTCCTCGGCTGGCCGCTCGAGTGGACCGAGATCATCGTCATCTTCGTGCCGATCTTCCTGCCGCTGCTCGCGCATTTCCAGATCGACCCGCTGCTCTTCGGCACGCTGGTGTTCGTCAACCTGCAGGCGGCGTTCCTCTCGCCGCCGGTGGCGATGTCGGCCTTCTACCTGAAGGGCGTGTCGCCCAAGCACGTGACGCTGAACCAGATCTTCGCAGGCATGATGCCGTACATGCTGATCGTCATCCTGTGCATGTTCATCATGTACGTGTGGCCGGGGCTGACCCTGTGGCTGCCGAAGTACCTCTACGGCTGAGCCCGGTCACCTCGATCTGGGGCGCTGCCGGCCTCGACCCGGCAGCGCTGGCGCGGCTGCAGCTCACCGGCAGCGAGCCGGCTCTTCGCTCCTCCTTCCCCGTGGCGACGGCGGCGCAGGCGTCGCTCGCCGTCGCCGCGCTTGCCGCCACCGAGATCGGCAAGGCGCGCAACGGCCTCGAGCAGCAGGTCGGCGTCGATCTGGTCGATGCGGCGCTCGAATGCACCGGCCGCTTCACCCTCGACGGCACGGCGCCGGACGTGTGGGACAAGATCGCCGGCCTCTACCGCTGCGGCCGGGCGGGACAAGGCGAGTGGGTCCGGGTGCATACCAATTTCGCGCACCATCGCGACGGCCTGCTGCGCCTGATCGGCCTGCCCGAAGGGCCGCAAGCAACGCGTGAGCAGGTGGGCGCCGCCCTGGCGGCGTGGCGCGCCGAAGCACTCGAGGACCAGGCCGCCGAGCGCGGGCTCGTCGTCGCCCGCCTGAGAAGCTTCGACGAATGGGATCGCCATCCGCAGAGCGCGGCGGTGGCGGGCCTGCCCCTGGTCGAGATCGAGCGCATCGGCGACGCGGCGCCGCTCGCCTGGCCCGATCTGGCGCTGGAGGCGCCTCCTCTCGAAGGCCTTCGCGTGCTCGAGCTGACGCGCATCCTCGCCGGTCCGGTCGCCGGTCGCACGCTCGCGGCCTACGGCGCCGACGTGCTGCTCGTCAATTCGCCGAAGCTGCCGAACATCGACGCGATCGCCGACACCAGCCGCGGCAAGCGATCGGCGCACGCGGACCTGCACGTCCCGTCCGACCGTTCCGCCTTCGCCGCGGCGCTGTCAAGCGCGCACGTGCTGCTGCAGGGCTACCGGCCGGGCGGCATCGCAGCGCTCGGCTTCGGTCCCGAGGCCGTCGCGGCGCTCCGGCCCGGCATCGTCTGCGTCTCGCTCTCGGCCTACGGCCGCACCGGTCCCTGGGCGGGGCGGCGCGGCTTCGACTCGCTGGTGCAGACCGCCACCGGCTTCAACGACGCCGAGGGCACGGCCGCGGGCGGGGCCGAGCCGAAGGCCCTGCCGATGCAGGTGCTCGACATGGCCTCGGCGTTCCTGCTCGCCTTCGGCACCGAGGCGGCCCTGCTGCGTCAGCGCCGCGAAGGCGGGAGCTGGCACGTGCAGGTGTCGCTGGCGCGAACCGCCCTCTGGCTGCGCTCGCTCGGCCGCGTCGCCGACGGCTTCAAGGCCCCGGCCCCCGACTTCGCATCGCGCATGGAAGCGAGCGACTCGGGCTTCGGCCGTCTCCTCGCGGTGCGGCACGCCGCTCGCTTCTCGGCGACGCCGGCGCGCTACCGACGGCCATCGGTCCGGCCCGGAACCGATCGCCTGGCCTGGGACTGACGCCGCCGGGTCCGCGTGACAGAATCGCCGCGGCCGCCCGGCGCCCCGCGTCGCTCATCGCACTGCACCCTTGAATCTCGTCTTCCCGCACACCTTCGTGCCGTGGTTTCGCACGGTCGCGCCGTACATCCACGCGTACCACGGCAAGACCTTCGTGGTCGCGATCGCCGGCGAGCTGATCGCCGCCGGCAAGCTGCAGTCGTTCGCCCAGGACGTCGCGATCCTGCACGCCATGGGCATCCGCCTGGTGCTGGTGCACGGCTTTCGGCCGCAGGTGAACGAGCAGCTACGCTCCAAGGGCCACGAGTCGCGCTATCACAACGGCCTGCGCATCACCGATCCGGTCGCGCTCGACAGCGCCCAGGAAGC
>JANMCC010000374.1:0-2616 GCA_031360885.1 Burkholderiales bacterium
CTCGTGCTTCAGGAAGTACGGCAGGCACTCGGCCCAGCTCCAGCCGGGGTTCGCGCCCGCACCGTCGCCCGCGCCCCAGCCGTCGTAGTCGCGCGCCTGGCCGCGCATGTAGATCATGCCGTTGATGCTGCTGCAGCCGCCGAGCACCTTGCCCCGCGGATAGCGGAGGCTGCGGCCGTTGAGGCCCGCCGCGGGCTCGGTGGCGTAGAGCCAGTCGGTGCGCGGGTTGCCGATGCAGTACAGGTAGCCGACCGGTATGTGGACCCAGAGGTAGTCGTCATTGCCGCCTGCCTCGATCAGCAGCACGCGCTTCCTGCGCTCGGCGCTCAGCCGGTTGGCGAGCAGGCACCCGGCCGTACCGGCGCCGCAGACGATGTAGTCGTAGGGCGCCGCCGGCTCGACGCTCGCGGCCTTCATCGCGAGCTCCCCATCAGGCCGGGGAAGAGCTTCACCAGGCCATCGGACATCACCTCCACCGCCAGCGCCGCGAGCAGGATTCCCATCAGCCGGGTCATGACGTTGATGCCGGTCTTGCCGAGCACCCGGGCGATCCGCCCGGAGAGGCTGAATGCGAGCCAGACCGCCAGGGCGATGACGATGCCGTAGCCGACGAGGACGGCGAGCTGCCACCAGTGGCGGGTCTTCTCGGCGTAGATGACCATGGTGGAGATCGTCGCCGGCCCGGTGAGCAGGGGAATCGTCAGGGGCACGACCGCGATCGAGTCGCCGGCGTCGACCTTGTCGCTGCCTTCGAGCAGGTCGCCGCTGCGGCTCTCGGCCGGGTGCGCGTTGAGCATCTGCAGCGACGACACCAGCAGCAGCATGCCGCCGCCGACCTGGAACGAGGCCAGCGAGATGCCGAAGAACTCGATGATGCGCAGCCCGGCGAGCGCGCTGACGGCGATGACGACGAAGGCGCCGATTGCCGCGACATGGATCGTGCGCCGCCGCTGCTCGCGGCTGAAGCCGCGCGTGAAGTGGATGTAGAACGGGATCACGCCGATCGGATTGACGATCGCCAGCAGCGCGAGCAGCGGCTTCAGGATTTCCATCGGCGTCGGGAGAAGGAGGCGGGCGGCGCCTCAGGCGCGCTCGGGAAGGCGATTGTCGTCGCCCAGCGTACGCAGGTAGGCGAGGCCGGGGACGGCGCGGGGGCCGTACCAGCTGAGCAGCTCGCCGTCGACGCGCAGGACCTGGGCGCCCGGGCAGAGCGCCTGCGCTTCGGCGCGGTGCCGCGCCTCGAAGGCGAACGGCTCGGAGCTGAGCAGCACCCGCTCGACGCTCGCGAGCCAGGGCTCGTCCCCGCTCAGGCGCGGATAGCGGGCCGCGCCGGACTCGCCACCTTCGGTCGCCGGCAGGGTCAGCCAGCCGATCCGGGCCAGCATGCGGGAGAGGTAGGTGTCGCGGGCAACGGTCATCCACGGGTCGTGCCAGATCAGGTAGAGCACCTTGCGCTCGGGCCGCCCCTCCGGTCGGGTCGCCGCCAGCTCCGTCTCCAGCGCGCCGCGCAGGGCTTCGGCCCGGGCCGCGACCCCGGGCAGGCCGGCGAACGCGTCCGCCACCTGGGCGACGAGCGCCAGGTTGTCCTCGGGCGCCAGCGGATGCGTGACCAGGATCTCGGGGGCCGCCTCGCCCCAGGCGCGAATCGCCTCGACCGTCTCGCGCCGGTTCTCGTCGACGTTGACGAGCAGGTGCGTCGGCGCCAGCCGGCGCAGCTTGGCCAGATTCACGGTCTTGGTGCCGCCGACCTTGGGCACCCTGGCGAGCGCCTCGGCCGGATGGATGCACCAGCCGGTGCGCGCGACCAGTCGGTCGCCCAGGCCGAGCGCCGTGACCAGTTCGGTCAGGCTCGGCACCAGGCTGGCGATCCGCACCGCCGACGGGCGCGCAAGGCTCATTTCGCTCTCATTCCAAAAAGCAACAACCGGGTGCCAACCTTGTGCGATTTTTTCTGCAGTTCACTTATATTCGCCAGTCTGTGTGTTGGAAGCAGCGCCTTCTTGAAATAGGTTCACGGTGGGTAGAAGCTCCAAATTTCGGCAAATAACAGGAAGGGAGCTCACCCGTGGGCAATAAACTGTACGTCGGCAATCTTTCGTACAACATTCGCGACGACGACCTGCAGCAGGCGTTCGCTCAGTACGGAACGGTGAATTCGGCCAAGGTCATGATGGACCGTGACACCGGCCGCTCGAAGGGCTTCGGCTTCGTCGAGATGGGTTCCGACCCCGAGGCGCAAGCCGCGATCAACGGCATGAACGGCCAGGCCCTCGACGGCCGCGCCATCGTCGTCAACGAAGCCCGTCCGCGCGAAGAGCGTCCGGGCGGCTTCCGCGGCGGCAGCGGTGGTGGCGGCGGCTACGGCGGCGGCGGTTCGGGCGGCGGCTACGGCGGTGGCGGCGGTGGCCGCTCTGGCGGTGGCGGCGGCTACGGCGGCGGTGGTTCCGGCGGCTCCGGCGGTGGCGGCGGTTACGGCGGCGGCGGCGGTGGTCGCTCCGGCGGTGGCGGCGGCTACGGCAGTGGCGGCGGTGGCCGCTCCGGCGGTGGTGGCGGCGGCGGTCGCGGCGGCTACTGATCCGGTTTCCCGGTCAGCGAAAGGGCGGTGCAGCGAAAGCG
>JANMCC010000064.1:0-8408 GCA_031360885.1 Burkholderiales bacterium
CCCGCGAGCTGAACGCGCCGCCGCGACGCCGTGCGCACGGTCAGCCCCGCGAGCGCGCCTCCTCCTGCGCCAGGTACTGGTGCACGAAGGCGATCGCCATGCTGCCCTCGCCCACCGCCGAAGCGACGCGCTTGACCGGGCCGAGGCGCACGTCGCCGCAGGCGAAGATGCCGGGCACGCTCGCCTCGAGCAGGAACGGGTCGCGGTGGTGCGACCAGCGCCCGGCCTTGACCACCGCATCGCCGGTGAGCACGTAGCCGTTCTTGTCGCGCGCCAGCTCCTCGGGCAGCCAGCCGGTGTCGGCATCGGCGCCGATGAAGATGAAGAGGCCGCCGCACTCGTGCCGGGTCACGGCCCGGGTCTCCCGGTCGAGGACGTCGATGCCTTCGAGATGCGCGTCACCGTGCGCCGCCACCACTTCCGAATGCAGCCGGACCGAGATGTTCGACTTGCCGCCGATCTGGTCCACGAGGTAGTGCGACATGCTCCTGGCGAGCGCATCGCCGCGCACGATCAGCGTGACGTGGCGCGCATGGTTGGCGAAGTGCAGCGCAGCCTGGCCGGCCGAGTTGCCGGCGCCGATGAGGAAGATGTCGTGGCCGTGGGTCGAACTCGCCTCGCTGCGCGACGCGCCGTAGAAGATGCCCTTGCCGATCAGCTTGTCGAAGCCCTCGGTCACGATCCGCCGCCAGGACACGCCGGTGGCGAGGATCAGGCTGCGCGCCCGCACGCTCTCGTCGCCGTCGAGGAATATCTCGCGGCTGTGCGGGTCGACCTTGGCCACCGTGCGCGTCACCAGCAGCTCGGCGCCGAGGCGGCGCGCCTGCTGCAGCGCCCGGCTCGCCAGCTCGTCGCCGGAAACGCCGTTCGGAAAGCCGAGGTAGTTCTCGATCCGCGAGGACGTGCCCGCCTGGCCGCCCGGCGCCTCGCGCTCGATCACCAGCGTGCGCAGGCCTTCGGAGGCGCCGTACACCGCCGCCGCCAGGCCCGCCGGACCGCCGCCGATGACGACGGCGTCGTACTCGGCCAGGCGGGGCCGGGTCTGCAGGCCGAGCCGTTCGGCGAGCGCGCGCATCGTCGGCCGGCCGAGCAGCGAGCCGTCGGCCAGGCGCACGACCGGCAGGTCGTCGGCAGCGGGCAGCGCGTCGCCCCAGGCAGCCTCGACGTTGGCCGCATCGGGCGAGAGCCAGTCGTGGGCGATCTGGTTGCGCGAGAGAAAACGACGCACGTCGCCGCACGCCGGATCCCAGCGATCGCCGAAGACCGCGACCTGCGCCTTCGGCGCCTGCATCGCCACGCCCTGCAGCCCGCCGATGCGCTCGCGCGCGAGCTTGCCCACCTGCTCGGCAACCTCGGGCGCGGAAGAGGCGATGGCGAAGTAGTGATGCGGCTCGACGCGCATCACGCGCGATGCCTCGGCGGCGCGGTAGGCGCCGGGAAACGGCGTGGCGAAGGCGAGCGGCACCTCGCCGAAGATCTGGCCGGGCACGCGCCAGCCGAGCGTTCGCTCGACGCCGTCGAACATCTTCACGACCTCGAGCTTGCCCGAGAGCACGGCGAACAGCGCGCGCTCGCCGCCCTCGTGAACCGCGTATTCGCCGGGCCGCAGCGTCATGTCGGCCGAGGTCCGCACCAGGCGCTCGAGGTCGCCCTGCGACAGCCTGGAAAACAGCGGAACGGCGCGAACATCCTCGATCGTCAGCATCGATGGCCATCCTCTCGAGCGGACACGCGTCGAGACGGAACAAAGTCTAGCGTCCCGCGCCCGGCGACGCCTCGTGGCGAAGGCTTCAGAACGTTTAAGACGCGGTTTCAGGCGAGCAAAGGACTGCCAAGGGGGTGCGGACGGACAGTAGAGCCATCGACACAGCGATGTCGCCACCGAGCCAGGAGCCGCACCATGAACCCCCTCTCCCGTACCGTCCGCCTGATCTCCGCCGTTGCCGCCGTCGCCATCACCCTGGCGCTGCTCGGCAGCGTGTTCGCCATCGCCGAGCCGCAGCGCAGCGTGCTGATTGCCAGGATGCAGCACGCCGACCGGCCCGACGCGCCGGTCGCCCTGGCGCTCGCCGCCGGCGGCAAGGCCGCGCGGCAATGAGCGACGCTCCGGCCTGCGCGTCAGCGCGTTCCCTTCAGCGCATGCACCGGCACGGCACTCGGGCTGCCGGGCAGCACGGCCGACGGCAGGGCCTGGGTCGGCTCGCGACCCGAGAGCGCCGCATGGGTGGCGGCGTCGATCAGCACCGCCCCGGCCCGGCCGCTCGCCAGGGCTTCGAGGCACGCCGCCCGCTCGACCGCGGCGCCGACGCACACGAACGCCATGCGCCGCGCGGTGCCCGCGTCGCCGGCGACGACCTCGCCGCTGGCGATGCCGACGTGCAGGGCGATCGCCGGCTTGCCGAGCGCCGCACGCTCGGCGTTGAACTGGGCCACGAGCTCGAGCATTTCCAGCGCCGCCTGCACCGCCGCTCCCGCTGCATCGCCATGCGTTGAAGAAGGAGTGTCCGCGCCGAACACCGCGCCGATGCCATCGCCCGCGATCTGGCTGACCACGCCCCCCTGCCCTTCGATCGCGTCGAGCATCAGCGTCGTCCAGCTGCTCAGCAGCTCGAGCGTTTCCTGCGCCGGCTGGCGCGACGCCAGCGCGTCGATGTCGCGCAGGCGGGCGAGCAGCAGCGTCGCTTCGGTCCGCCGGCCCGGCGCGCCCCCGGACTCGGCTTGCGGATCCGCGGACCGGTTCGGCGCCAGACGCGCGAGCAGCTCGCGCTCCCGGTCGCGCAGGTGCTTGCGATCCAGGCTCGAATCGACCCGGGCCCTGAGCAGCACCGGGTTCACCGGCTTGTGCAGGTAGTCGTCGGCGCCAAGCTCGATGCAGCGCGCCACCTGGGCCACGCCTTCGAGCGAGCTGGTGACGATCACCGGCACCTCGCGCAAGGCCGGGTCGGCGGCGCGATGCTCGAGCAGTCCGAAGCCGTCGAGCTCGGGCATCTCCAGGTCGAGCAGAAGCAGGTCGAAAGGCTCGTTGCGCAGCTTCTCGAGCGCGGCGCGGCCGTTGTCGGCGCTCGCGACCGAGTGGCCCATCAGCTCGAGCGAGCGGCAGAGCAGCAGGCGGTTGACCTTGTTGTCGTCGGCGACGAGCAGGCGCGAGCCCGGGCTCGCGCGCACCGGCGCACGCGGCGACCTCGCTTCCGGCAGCGGCGTCGCGCTCGGTGCCGCCGCGGCCGCGGCGACGGTGAACTGGTAGCCGCGGCCCGGCACGGTGGCGATCGCCTGCGTGCCGAGCACCTTGCGCAGCGCCGAGATCTGCACCTGCAGGTTGTTGTCCTCGACCACGAGGCCGGGCCAGACGACCTCGATCAGCTCTTCCTTGCCGACGATGCGGTCGCGCCGCGCCACCAGCGCGGCGAGCAGGTCGAAGGCGCGGCTGCCGAGCGCGACCGGTGTGCCGTCGACGAGGAGCCGGCGTTCGGCGGTGAGAATCGCGAAGCGGCCGAACTGCGCCGGCCCGGGCTCGGCCGCGACCGCCGGGTGCCCGCTCATTGGCGTGCGACCTCTCGCAGGACGACGATCGTTGTCTCGAGCTCGCGCGCCAGCGCATCGACGCCGGCAGTGTCGGCGGGCAGGCCGCCGAGCTCGAGGGCCCGGGCCAGATCGGCGAGCTGCATCGCGCCGAAAGTGCTGCTGTTGCTCTTGAGCGAATGGGCGGCGCGGCGGAAGCGCTCGGCACTGCCTTCGGCCAGCGCGGCGCGCATCTCGGCGACGATCGGCGGCGCCTCCTCGGCGAAGGTGTCGACCAGCTCGGCGACGAAGTCGGCGCCGGCGCTGGCCTGCAGCTCGTCGAAGGTGTGCGGATCGATGACGGAGTCGTTCATGGCGAAATTCCCTTCCCGTCGTTGACGGCGTAGACCTCGACCGGCTCGGCCTTGCCGCGAAACGCGACCGACCCGATCGGCTCGACGCCGACCGAATCGCCGAGTGCGGCGCGCGTTGCCGCATCGACGAGGATGGCGCGGCCGGCGACCTTGGTGTGCGCCTCCAGGCGGGCCGCGAGGTTGACGGTGTCGCCAACGCAGGTGTAGGTGGCGCGCTGGCGAGTGCCGGTGTAGCCGGCGACCATGTCGCCGGTGGCGATGCCTATGCCGATCCGGATCGGCGCCTGGCCGCCCTGTCTTCGCTGCACGCCGAACAGTTCGATCATCTCGATCATCTCGAGCGCGGCGCGCACCGAGGCGCCAGCGTGATCGGCGAGCGGCAGCGGCGCGCCGAACATCGCCATCAGGCCGTCGCCGATCATCTGGTTGACCACGCCGCCGTGGCCGCTGATGGCATCGAACATCAGCGTGTACCAGGTGTTGAGCAGCTCGATCGTCTCCTCGGCCGACTGCTGCTCGACAAGCGCGGTGAAGCCGCGAATGTCGCAGAACAGCACGCTCGCCTGCACATGCCGGCCGGCGAGCGCGAAGCCTGATTGCTGCAGGTCCTGCGCGACTTCCGGCGTGGCGAAGCGGCGCACCATCTCGCCCAGCTGGTCGCGCAGGCGCTTTTTCTCGAGGCTGGCGCCGATGCGCGCCTTGAGCAGGCCGGGGTTGACCGGCTTGCTCAGGTAGTCCTCGGCGCCCAGCTCGATGCAGCGGACGACGTGGCCCAGGCCCTCCAGCGACGACGTCACGATCACCGGCACGTCGCGCAGGCCGCGATCGGCGTGCATGTGCTCGAGGACCTCGAAACCGTTCATCTCCGGCATCTCCATGTCGAGCAGCACGAGGTCGAAGTTGCCGACGCGCAGCATCTCGAGCGCGATCCGGCCGTTCGGCGCGCACTCGACGGCGTGGCCCTGCAGCTCGAGGGTGCGGGCGAGCAGCAGCCGGTTGACCTTGTTGTCGTCGGCGACGAGCAGGCGGGCCGGGCCGCGGCGTTGCTCAAGCATCGGGCATCGTCCGGCGGGTCGCGCCGCGCAGTGCCTCGACCAGCGTGTCGACCCGGATCGGCTTGGTGATGTAGTCGTCCATGCCGGCCGCCAGGCAGTCTTCGCGGTCGCCCTGCATCGCGTTGGCGGTCATGGCGACGATGCGCGGCCGCTCGCCCTGCGGCCAGCGCGCGACGAGCCGGCGCGCCGCCTCCAGCCCGTCCATCTCGGGCATCTGCACATCCATCAGCACGACGTCGTAGCGCTGCCGCTCCACACCCTCGATCACCTCGAGGCCGTTGCTCGCGAGGTCGGCCCGGTAGCCCATCCGCTGCAGCAGCCTGAGCGCCAGCTTCTGGTTCACGACATTGTCCTCGGCGAGCAGGATGCGCAGCGGATGGCGTGCCGCCATGCCGGGGTCGAGCGAGGTCGCGGCCCCGCCCGCAGCCGGCAGCGGATCGGCGGCATCGCCGAGCAGGCCGACCAGGGTGTCGAACAGATGCGACTGGCGCAGCGGCTTGCCGAGGTAGGCGTTGAACAGGCCTTCGGTGTCGCCGGCCTCGCGCCGGCCGAGCGAGCTGAACAGCACCAGCGGCAGGGCCGGTCGCAGGCGGTGCAGCTCGGCGGCGAGGGCCAGGCCATCCATCTCTGGCATGTGCATGTCGAGCACCGCGAGGTCAAACGCCTCGCCTGCGCCGACCCAGCGCAACGCCTCCGCGGGCGAGTCGGTGTCGCGCGGCAGCATGCCCCACTTGCCGGCCTGGAGCGTAAGCACCTTGCGGTTGGTGGCGTTGTCGTCGACGACGAGCATGCGCTTGCCGGCGAGCGCCGGCTGGCGGCCGAGCAGGGGCTGGCGGTCGGCCTGCTGCGAGGCGGCGAGCGGCGCGACGATCGTGAACGAGAAGGTCGAGCCCTGCCCCGGGCCCGCGCTCTCGGCGCGCATCGTCCCGCCCATCAACTCGGCGAGCCGCCTGCTGATCGCCAGGCCGAGCCCGGTGCCGCCGTAGCGCCGGGTGGTGGACGAGTCGGCCTGCGAGAAGGACACGAAGAGGCGACCCATGCTCGCGGCGTCCAGGCCGATGCCGGTATCGCGCACGGCGAAGGTCAGCTCGGCGCCCGCAGCGACCGGCCGCGAGGAGACGCTGAGCACGACTTCGCCCTGCTCGGTGAACTTCACCGCGTTGGCGAGCAGGTTGAGCAGGATCTGGCGCAGCCGGGTCACGTCGCCGTCGATCGCGGACGGCACCTCGCCCTCGAAAAGGTAGGCGACGTCGAGGTGCTTCTCGGCGGCGCGCGGGCCGATCAGGTCGAGCGCCGACTCGACGCATTCGCGCAGGTCGAAGGACTGCGCCTCGATGTCCATGCGGCCGGCCTCGATCTTCGAGAAGTCGAGGATGTCGTTGATGATCGTCAGCAGGGCGTCGCCGCTGTCACGGATGGTGGCGGCGTAGTCGCGCTGCTCGTCGTCGAGCGCGGTGTCGAGGAGCAGGCCGCTCATGCCGATCACCGCGTTCATCGGCGTGCGGATCTCGTGGCTCATGGTGGCGAGGAAGGCGCTCTTCGCTTCGTTAGCGGCCTCGGCCGCGGTGCGCGCCTCTTGCGCCTGCCTGAACAACCCCGCGTTCTGAATCGCGATCACCGCCTGATCGGCGAAGGTCTTGAGGAGGTCGCTTTCCCGCTCGGTGTAGGGCGATGGCGGGAAGCGCACCACATGGATCGTGCCAATGCCGCGCCCCTCCCAGACCATCGGCGCGATGAGCATGGAATAGTTGCCCCCGATCGATGCGCTGTCGCGCATCACCTGCGGGACGTTCGGGCCGTGCTGGATGTCGGGGTAGTGGACGACGCGCCGCTTGCGGATCGAGTAGCCCTGGTACGAGTCGTCGACCGGCCTGGGAAAGGCGCGGTTGAGGTACTCCCTCATCCTCGGTTCCCCGCCGATCGCAGCGTGGTAGATCTGGCCGTCGTCGCGAACGAGCGAGATGACGGCATGGTTGCCGGCGAACAGGCGCTGGCAGCTTTCGATGATCTTTTCGAACACGGGTGCCGTATCGGCCACCGAGCTGCTGATCACACGCAGCACCTCGGCGGTGGCGGTCTGCTGCTTCAGAGCCTCCTCGGTCTCGTTGAACAGACGCGCGTTCTGGATCGCGATCACGGCCTGGTCGGCGAAGGTCTGAAGCAGCGCCAACTCGTCGGCTTCGAAGGCGCGAGGCGGGGAGCGCAACACGTCGATCGTGCCGATCCCGCGGCCTTCCCAGCGCAAGGGCGCCAGGGCAATCGAAAAATCCCCCACCGCCTGGGTCGCAGCGCGAACGTAGGCCGGAAGCCCGGTGTCCTGACAGTCGACGACGCTGGCGACGTGGTACACCGATCCACGTGAGAGCACCAGGTCGCTCAAGGTGCCCGCCAACGGGCGAGGATAGCTGGGCGTGTCTTCCTTGCCGGTCCACGGACCACGGACGCATGCGGCATGCAGTTGATCGTCTGCGACGAGGAACAAGGCCAGATCCTTGACGTCGAGCAGTCGTTCGCAGCTGTCGAGTATCTTTTCGAACACCGGCTGCGCGTCCGCCATCGAGCCGCTGATGACTTGCAGCACGTCTGCCGTCGCGGTCTGCCGTTCGAGCGCCTCCTTCGTCTCGTTGAACAGGCGCACGTTCTCGATCGCGATCACCGCCTGGTCGGAAAAGGTCTTCAGCAGCTCCACCTCCGGCGCGTTGAACTCGCCCACGGCCGCCCGGCCGACGACGATAGCGCCGATCACCTCCTGGCGCCGCAGCATCGGCACGCCGAGCGCGCCGCGCAGGCCGGCCGCGCTCGCCGCTGGAGCGAGCCGGTTGCCCGACAGGGCCAGAAGATCGGCGACGTTGACCACCGCGCCCTCGGCGACGACCCGCGCGGTGATCGAGTGGCCGCCCGGCCGCAGCGGGAAGTGGCGCGCGACGGCTTCCACGCCCTCCGCCGAGATGCCGGCGCTGCAGCCGATCCGGATCAGCTCGCCGTCGAAGGTGAAGACGAAGCCGTAGTCGGCACCGCAGAGGGCCATGGCGCGTTCGGCGATGGTCTCGAACACCGGCGCGGTGCTGGTCGGCGAACGCGAGATCGCGCGCAGCACCTCGCTGGTGGCGGTGAGGCGGCGCAGCGCCTGCCGGGTCTCTTCGAACAGCCGCGCGTTCTGCAGGGCGACTGTGGCCTGCCGCGACAGGCCCTCCAGGAACACCAGCTCGTGCGTCTCGAACGGCTGGCCGCCGTGGCGCCACACCGCCATCGCGCCCTGCACTGTCTCTCCGGCGAGCAGCGGCACGACCATCAGCCGCTCGTCGTCCGAGCGCTCGGTGCCGGCGATCTGCACCCCGCGCGGGTCGCCGGCGGTGTCGTTGATGAGCTCG
The DNA here is from genome assembly GCA_031360885.1 of Burkholderiales bacterium. GTDB lineage: Bacteria > Pseudomonadota > Gammaproteobacteria > Burkholderiales > Burkholderiaceae_C > Schlegelella_A. The sequence continues at coordinate 8,299 of JANMCC010000064.1, forward strand.
GACCGGCCGCTCTCCAGCAGGCTGCCGATGATGCCGACGCCGGACTCGATCACCAGCGAGCGGATATCCGCCGCGGCCACGCCCACGGCGACGATGGCCCGGTGGGTGCG
>JANMCC010000016.1:0-13828 GCA_031360885.1 Burkholderiales bacterium
CCGGTGGTCAACGCCGACGGCACGCCGAAGTGGCGCATGGCGCCCGGCCCGAACGGCCCGTACTGGAAGCAGGGCATGCAGAACGGCTACCAGGACGTGGGCTCGTGGACCTTCTTCAAGGACCATCCGGCCGACAAGACCGCCGCGGCCTGGCTGTATGCGCAGTTCGTGACCAGCAAGACGGTCTCGGCGAAGAAGTCGGTGGTCGGCCTCACGTTCATCCGCGAGAGCGACATCCAGCACGACTACTTCACCAAGAACGCCAACAAGTACGGCGGCCTGATCGAGTTCTATCGCAGCCCGGCCCGCGTGGCCTGGACGCCGACCGGCACCAACGTTCCCGACTACCCGAAGCTGGCGCAGCTCTGGTGGAAGAACGTGGCCGTGGCCGTCACGGGCGAGAAGACGCCGCAGGCGGCGATGGACACGCTGGCCGAAGAGATGGATCAGGTGATGGGCCGGCTCGAGCGCGCGGGCATGGCGCATTGCGCGCCCAAGCTCAACCCCAAGGGCGACCCGAACAAGTACCTGAGCGACAAGGGCGCGCCATGGAAGAAGCTGGCCAACGAGAAGCCCAAGGGCGAGACCATCGCCTATGACACGCTGCTCAACGCCTGGAAGGCGGGCAAGGTGCGCTGAAAGTCCCCGGCGCAGCGCGGCATGGCGCCGTGCTGCGCCGGTGCGCGCGCGACTCCGCGCGCGAATCCTGGGTATCCTCTTCCGTGAACATCACGTTTCGTTGTGACCCGGCCCTGGTCGACCTGTTGCCGCGGCCGCTGGCCGCGCAGTCGGCGTTGCCCGACTGGCTCCGCCGGATGGCGCCGCGCGCACCGTCGCCAGTGCATCAACGCAGCATCCGCACCGTCAAGCAGTGCCCGCCGTTCGTCGATGCGATGGCGCACGGCTTCCTGATCCCCTTGCCCTGCGATGTAGCCGTCCATGACGGGGTGTTCAGGTGGGACTGGCCGCTGCCGCCGCTCTCGGTCGCCGAGCATCCGCGGGCGCCGCTCAGCTTTCATGTGCCCGAGCAGATCGCCGGCTCGCCGCTGGCCCAGGGCCATCGCGCTGCGCTGAAATTCAACAGCTTCTGGACCATCGAGCTCGAACCGGGCTGGTCGTTGATGGTGGTCCACCCGATCAACCGCGACGACCTGCCGTTTCGCCTCATCAGCGGCCTGGTCGACGCGGACCGGTTCAGCGATGTGGGCATCAATTTTCCGGCGGTGTGGATCGATCCGGACTTCGCCGGTGTGCTGCCGCGCGGTACACCGATCGCCCAATGCTTTGCCGTGCCGCGCGAGCCACCGACCCTGCGCTGCGAAGCGATGCCCGAGGCCGGCTTGCTCCGCTACGCCGAGCTGGCTCGGCAGATCATGGCCGGCCCCGGTGTGTATCGCAAACGCTTCCGGAGCAAGCGCGCCGCAGGGTGAACCGAGCGGGGCTCAGGCCGGCATCGTTCGCAGGTGCTCACGCAGATCGTCGAGGTTCAGCCACAGCCGCCCGTGACCGGCCGCCGCGAGCGCGTGCGCGATCCGCCCGAAGCTGTCTTCGTTCATCCTGTAGGCGCGGCCATACGCGCGCATCGCCTCGTCCACCTGACCGGCCTCCTGCAGGACGATGGCGAGATTGACCTCGACCTCGACGCGCGGCGGCGCCACGCGCAGCAGCTGGCGCAGGGCTTGTGCCGCGCCCTCGAGATCGCGGCGATCCTGGCGGACCAGCGCCAGCGAGAACCACGCTCCCGCATGTTCCGGAAGCAACTCGACGACGCGCGAATAAGCCCGTTCGGCACCGGGCAGATCGCCGACGCCGCAGGCCGCTTCGCCGGCGACGAGCAACGAAGGCGGATGGTCCGGCCGCAAGGCCAGACTGCCCGCAATGCACTGGCCCGCGCGCGCCGGCTGGCCGTCCTTCAGGCACAGGACCGCGAGCAACTGAAGGACTCCAGGGTGGGGCGGATGCTCCGCCAGCGTCTGTTCGCAAAGCTGCATGGCGCGCTCCGCGTGCCCTGCATTCGCTGCCGCGATTGCCAGCGCGAGACCCTGCTCGATCGACCCTGCCGCCATCGTCATCGCGAGACTCAGCGCAACACGGGCGCGTCGGGCAGCTCGTTCCTGGCGGATTCGCCCTGTTGAAGCGGAAAGTGCCGCACCAGGATCGCATCGACGGCATCGATCGCCTGGTTCAGACCGGCCTCGAACCGGCCGCCCTGAAACGCATCGCGCATGACCCCGTTGACCTGCTGCCACGCGTCCGGATCGACGGCGCGGTTTAGGCCGCGGTCGGCGACGATCTCGATCGACCGCTCGGCGAGCAGCAGGTAGATGAGCACGCCGTTGTTTCGCTCGGTGTCCCAGACCCCCAACTTGCCGAACATGGCGACGGCACGATCGCGCGCGCTCGCGCCCCGGCGCAGGTAGCTGAGCGGCAGGCCGGCCTCGACGCAAACGCGGATCTGTCCGCTGTGCCGAGCTTCGCTCGCGGCCACCCGCGCTGCGATGCGGACCGAGGCGTCTGCGCCGAGGGCACGCCGGGCATCGCCTTCGTCGAGGAGGCGGTGCCTGAGCAGGCGTGACAGCCAGTGCGCCATCACCAGCGCCCCGAGGCGCCGCCGCCGTCGAAGCTGCCGCCGCCGCCCGAGCTGAATCCACCGCTGCTGCCGCCGCCTCCACCGCCGAAGCCGCCGCCCCCCCCGCCGCCCCAGATGATCGGGCCGCCGCCGCGGCCGCCGCCGCGCCCCGAGCCGCCCAGGCCCATGACGCCGACGAGGAAGGCGCCGACGAGACCGGCGCCAAGGGCGACCGCGAGGCTCGAGGTCAGGAACCATCCGAGGCCGCCGATCGCCCCGCCCGTGACCACTGCGCCGAGTTTCCTGCCCATCACGCCGCTGAGGATGCGGCCCAGGATGGGCACGCCGATGAACAGGAAAATGCCGATCGACTGGAAATCGAAGCCGCCGCCCGACGGCGCACTGCGGCGGGCACCGCCCGGCCCCGAGGACGGCGAAGGGGCCGGCAGGCCTTCGCTGGCGATCCGCTCGCCGATCCGGTCGACCGCGGTGTTCAGGCCGCCGGCGAAGTCGCCGGCGCGAAACGCCGGAACGATCTGCTGCTGGATGATCCGGCCCGCGGCGATGTCGGGCACCGCGCCCTGCAGCGTCTTGGCGACCTGGATCTGCACCGCGCGATCGTTCTTGGCGACGACGATGATCAACCCGTCGCCGACGTCCTTCCTCCCCACCTTCCACTGCTCGCCGACGCGCTGCGCGAACGAGGCGACATCTTCGGGCGCCGTCGTCGGCACGATCAGGATCACGACCTGCGCGCCGTTCGCGGTCTCGATCGCCGCCAGCTTGCTCGACAGCGCCTGCGCCTGCGCCGGGGTCAGGGTCGCGGTCTGGTCGACGACCCTGCCGCTGAGCGGCGGCACCGGCAGCACGCTCTGCGCCCAGACGGCGGCGCCGGCCAGGCAGAACGCGAGCGCAGCGACGAAGGCACGCATCGCCAGAACCGGTGAGGAAGAGGCGGCGATCAGCGCGGCGCCGACGCGGTCTTGTCGAAGTTGACGGCCGGCGGCACCGCGATCTGCGCTTCGTTCTGGACCGCGAAGTTCGGCTTGACCTTGTAGCCGAACATCATCGCCGTGAGGTTGGTCGGAAAGCTCCGCGTCTTGACGTTGTACTCGGCCACCGTCTGCACGTAGCGGTTGCGCGCCACCGTGATCCGGTTCTCGGTGCCCTCGAGGGCGACGCGCAGGTCCTGGAACGCCTGGTTGGCACGCAGGTTCGGGTACTGCTCGGCCACCACCAGCAGGCGCGAGAGCGCGCCGCTCAGCTCGCCCTGCGCCTTCTGGAACTTCGCGAAGGCCTCGGGGTCGTTGATCAGCTCGGGCGTGGCCTGGATCGAGGTCGCCCTGGCCCGCGCCTCGATCACCTTGGTGAGCGTTTCCTGCTCGAAGTTGGCCTCGCCCTTGACGGTGGCGACGAGGTTCGGAATCAGGTCGGCGCGGCGCTGGTACTGGTTCAGCACTTCCGACCAGGCCGCCTTGACGCCTTCGTCCAGGCGCTGGAAGTCGTTGTAGCCGCAGCCGCCCAGGCCGAGCGTGGCGGCGAGCGCCAGGGCCGCGAGGGCGAGACGGCGAACGGGAGCGAGGGCGGTGGCGTTGAGCATCGAGCATCCTTTCGGGTCAGCCCGCGGATCGTAACGCCGCCCTCAATCCCCTACGACGCGGGTCCGCGCGCGGCCCGCCGCGCCTCGACCACCGGCGGCGGCGTCCACGTGCCGAGCTCGTACTGCAGGTCCTCGCGCCGGATGCGCGGCATCGGCCGCAGCGCGCCGGCGATCGTCGCCAGCCGCACCGTGTCGACGCCGTGCGCCGAGCGCTCGAGCTCGGCCTCGGGGTTGCGCAGCAGGCTGGCGAGCCAGACCGCTTCGGCGGCGTCGAGCGCGGCCGCGCGCTTGCCGAAGTAGTGCAGCGCCGCGGCTTCGCCGCCGCACTGGCCGTCGCCCCAGGGCGCGACCGAGAGGTAGAGCTGGAGCACGCGGGCCTTGCCGAGGGTGCGGTCGAGCTCCACCGCATAGAGCAACTCGCGAACCTTGCGCGCCGCGCTGCGCTCGTCGCCGGCATAGAGCAGCTTGGCGAGCTGCTGCGAGATCGTGCTCGCGCCGCGCCGGCGCTCGCCGGCCGCGGGCAGCTCGCTCGACCAGGCCGCGGCCATCTCGGCCAGGTCGTAGCCGGCATGCTCGAAGAAGCGCTGGTCCTCGGCGGCGATCACCGCCTTCGGCAGCCACGGGCCGAAGGGGGCGACCGCGCGCCGCCCGCGCGGCAGGCGCGCGCACGCCGGCACCGGACCGGCGGCGATCAGCGCCTCGGTGCCCAGGCCCTCGACCGCGAGGCCATCGAGGCGCGGCTCGATCGCATAGCGCCACGACGGCACGGCCATGCGCACGATGGCGCCGGCGCGGCCCTCGATCCTGGCCCTCGCCGCCTCGGGAACCGCCGCGCCGAACAGCGCCACCAGGTCGGCGACCGGCACGTCGGAAAGCTTGAGCTCGATGTCGGCACTCTGCAGCGCCAGCCGCCCCTGCCAGGTGGCGCGAACGCGGCCGGCGCGCAGCTCGCCGTGCAGCCGGTTGGACTCGCCGTGCTCGATGCTGGCCTCGATATCGGCGACGTGGAGCGGCGAGGCGGCGAGCAGGGGGGAATCGATCCGGCACGGCGCGCAGCGCACGATCAGCGACGCCGGCCCGGCGCCGGCGCGCGCGGAGAGCGTGCCGTAGGCGGTGGCGATGCTGCGCCCGTCGAGCAGGCGGATGCCGAGCGGATGGGTGGCGACGCGGATCAGCGCCGGCACGCTGAGCGAGACGCCGAGCGGTCCCGCCGCGGCGCGCACCGACCAGTCGCCCGGCGCGGCGCGCAGCGCATACAGCGCGGTCGCGAGCAGCACCGCGCTCGCCGCGAGGACGATGCCGAGCAGCGCCGCGAAGACGAGCGCGAGGGTGCGAACGATCCTTCTCATGTCAGGCTCCCCAGCGGCGTCGCCACCGTGATCGCGTGCCACGGGCCGGTCGAGCGGCCGAGCTGCGCCGCCCAGAACCACGAGGACGCGTCGGTGAAGGACGCGCCGCGCGCGTCCTCGATGCGCTCGCAGACGCGCACGCGGCGGCCGTCGCGCTCGGCGACGAAGCAGCGCCAGAGCCGCGCCTCGGCGTCGCGCTCGAGGCGCGCGTCGACGACGCGATAGCCGAGGCCGCGGTAGCAGTCGGTGGCCGGATGCAGCATCCGCGTCGGCGTGCGCACCTCGCGCCAGACGAGCACGCTGCGCTCGTCGGTCAGGCGTTCGATCCGGCCCGGGAACTGCGCGGCGAAGCGCGCCTCGACCACGCCGAGGGCGAGCGGACGGAGCGTCCGGCCGTTCCACTCGCGCGGCGATTCGGTCGGCATCGGCGCAGGCGGCGCCGCTTGCGCCGCGGTGCGCGACCAGGCGAGCGGCGTCAATGCGCAGACGACGAGCAGCGCCGCCAGCGCGGCGAGCAAGGGACCCTGCAGCGCCACGCTGCGCGGGCCGAAGACGATGGACTGGCGCGGCGCCGGCAGGCGCGCGCTCGCCACGAGCCCCGCCACCGCGGCACAGACGAGCCCGAGCACGGCCATGCCGATCGCCTCGTGCTGCCATGCCGGCACCACGACGGCGCGCGCCTCGAGGCCCACGAGCAACGTGTTGCGGACGACGTTGCCGGCCAGGACGGCGACGCCGATGAAGGGCAGGCGCTTCGCGAACACCCGGTCCGGCAGGCCGCGCCAGCAGGCCACCGCGCAGGCGCAGAACCATGCCATCCAGACCATCTGCACCCCGGAGCATGGCGCGTCGACGATCACCAGCCGGCCGTCGACGAGCATCGAGCTGCCTTCGCGCGAGGCGTCGAAGCCGCCGATCGCGAGCAGCCAGCGGCTCGCTTCCGCGGTGACGACGCGCAGGGGAAAGCCTGCGTAGAACTGCAGCGACGAGACCACCGGCAGCGCCAGCGCCGCCAGGCCGGCGAGCGGCAGCGTCGGCGTGCCGACGGGCGCGAACGCGGCCAGCGTCGCGGCAAACGCCAGGGCCGCGAGCAGGGCGGCGAGCAGCGGCGGCGCGAGCAGGCCGAGCACGGTGGCGAGCGAGATGAGCAGCACCGCGACCGCGAGCCAGCCCGGCGCCGGCTCGGTGCGCAGGCGCGGCGCGAAGCGGACCAGGGCGGTGAAGAGCATCGCCAGGGCGGCGAGGCCGAGCGGGTCGTCGGAGCCGTCGGCGAGCCGCGCCGCCGCCCAGCGCCAGTGCGGCCAGAGGGCGAGCGCGAAGGCGGCGAGGCAGAGCAGCGGCCGCGCGGTCCGACGCCAGTCGAGAGGCGCCGCGCCAGGCCGGGCTTCCGCCGGCGGGAAGGCGTCGAGGCCGCGCCGCGGCGGCGGCGCGGGATGCCAGATCCGCACCGAGGCGCGGCCGACCAGGGCAAAGCGTGATTCCATGGCAATCGCCTTTCAGCAACCGCGGCGGCGCACGGCGGCCACGGCCACCCCGACGATCGCCAGCGTGAGCAACAGGGCGATCCAGCCGCCGGCCTCCGGCGTGCTCGGCACCTCGGCGCCGATCGCCAGGTTGCTGACGCCGGCCGGCATCGGCGAGGGCTGCTTCACCGCGGTCGAGAGGGCCGGGTTCGGATTGCGGACGACGTGGTCGACGGCGATGAAGCTCGTGTACTGCGTCAGCAGGCCGTACCGCAGGCCGAGCGCGGTGATCGCCGCCTTCTGCGCGTTGCCGCCCTCGAGCGCTTCCTGGTCGGAAAGCATCGCGATCCGCTGCCGCGCCCAGAGATGGCGCAGCGCCGACGAGCTGCTGTCGTCCTTGTTTTCCACGCCGGCTTCACCGCGCCAGGCGCCTTCGGCGCTGCGGCCTTCCACGACCAGCCGCGCGCCGGCTTCCGGCGCGCCGCGGAACTTGCCGTAGACGACGACCGGGCGGCCGCCGAGCACATCGGGCAGCTGCGCCGGCAGCGTGTCGTAGGTGTCGAGGCCGACGAAATGCGCCTTCACCTGCGTCAGCACCGGGCTCTCGATCATCCGGCGCAGCCGCTCGGCCTGCGCCGCGGCTTCCTCGGGCCGGGTGACGATGAAGGCTTCCCCCTGGCCAGCGCGGGCGATGCCTTCGATCAGGTGCCGGTTGACGCTGGTGCCGATGCCGAACGCGAACACGTTGGCCTGGCCCAGGTTCCGGCGCACGAGCTGGAAGACCTCGCTCTCGACCGTGACGTAGCCGTCGGTGACGACGATCACGCTGCGCGAGACGTCGGGCGCCTTCGGCAGCGCGGCGATGCGGCGCAGCGCCGGCACGATCTCGGTGCTGCCGCTGCCGCCCATCTCGCGGATCGTCTGCAGGGCGCGGTCGATGTTGGCCCGGGTCGCCGGCACCGAAGCCGGCGCGAGCATCCGGTTCGAGCCCGAGAACAGCATCACGTTGAAGGTGTCGCTGGGGCGCAGCGACCCGATCAGCTTGTCGAGCAGCGCCTTGCTCGTCTCGAGCGGGTAGCCGTGCATCGAGCCCGAGATGTCGACCACGAAGATGTAGTCGCGCGGGCTGATCTGCGCCGCGGGAATCGATTTCGGCGGCTCGACCAGGGCGAGGAAGAAGTTCTCGCCACCGTCACCCGGGCCGCGAAACAGCATCAGGCCAGCCTCGACCTTGTCGCCGGCGAGGCGGTAGTCGAGGAGGAAGTCGCGGTCGTTGCCGGCGACGCCGGGCTTCAGCGTCACCGTGGCGTGGTTGCCGTCGCCGCCTTCGATCTCGATCAGGTGCGAGCGCGAGGCGATCTCCTTGACCGGCACCGGCGTGTCGAGCGTGACCTTGATCTCGAACGCGGTCTCGCTCGCCGCGCCGGCCTTCAGGTAGGGCGTCGAGACCCACTTCTCGGCGACGGCCGCGCCCTGCGGCGAGTTGTAGCGGGGGCCGACGACGGTGGGAAAAACGAAGCCGTAGAGCGCGTCGTGCGGCGTCAGCAGCTCCGTGTAGCGCAGCTCGACGGCGACGTCGTCGCCGGGCAGGATGTTGGCGACGTTCATCTCGAACACGTTCGGCCGGTGCTGCTCGAGCAGCGCCGTCGTCTTGCCTTCCTGCTTGGCGGTCTCGTACTCGATCCGCGCCTGCTGCTTCTCGCGGATCTTCGCGACCAACAGCCGCTCGCCGAGGCGCACGTTAAGCGCGTACACCGCCGAGGAGGTCGAGCCCGGGAAGACGTAGCGCGCCTCGATCGCCCGCTGGCCTTCGTTGCGGTAGTGCTGGGTCACGGTGACGTCGGCGATGACGCCGGCGATGCGCACGTCGACCTGGGTCGCTTTCAGCGGCAGGCGGTCGATCGAGGCATCGCTGCTCGCGACCTGGAAGTAAGGGCTCTCGGCCTTTCTCGCTTCCGAGTCATCGGCGTTGGCCGGCGACCACGCGAGCAGCGCCGCGGTGGCGAGCACCGCCACCAGCACGGCGAGGATGACGCGGCCTAGGCCGCTCTGCGGCGCCAGCGGGGTTTCGAAGATTCGCATCGCGGTTGCTCCTGGACTCGGCCCACCGACGCGGCGGGCGTGGAGCGAAGCATCGGCAGCGGCGGCGAAGCCAGTTCGAAGCGAGCGATCCCCTGTTCGCCGTGATGTGAAGCGGGCGTGAAGGCAGCGCGAAGGCGGCTATGCTGCGCTTGCCATGACCGCCACGCACCCGTCCTTCGTCCTGCACGGGCCCGCCGAGCCGCGCACCCCGCTGGTCCTCGTCTCGCCGCACTCGGGCATCGATTTCCCGGCCGACTTCGGCGCCGCGGTCAGCGAGCTCGCGCTGCGCGACGGCGAGGACTGCTTCGTCGACGAGCTGTGGCTGCCGGCGACCGAGCGCGGCGTCGGCCTGCTCGCGGCGACCGTGCCGCGCACCTACATCGACTACAACCGCCACGCCGGCGACATCGACCTCGAGCTGGTCGAGGGCGGCCAGTGGCCGCACGAGTACCTGCCGAGCGGCAAGGCGCGGCTCGGCAAGGCGCTGATCTGGCGCACGCTCGACGACGGCACGCCGATCTACGACCGGCTGCTCGGCGTCGAGGAAATCCACCGCCGGATCGAGCGCTATCACCGCCCGTACCACCACGCCCTGGCGAAGCGGATCGAGGCAACGCATGCGCACTTCGGCGCGAGCTGGCACATCGACTGCCACTCGATGAACGCGGTGGGCGGCGCGCAGGGCGAAGGCGGCGCCGGCAAGGTGCGCGCCGACATCGTCCTCGGCGACCGCGACGGCACGACCTGCGACCCGGCCTTCACCGAGCTCGTGCGCGCCCATCTCGCGGACCGCGGCTACGAGGTCAAGGTCAACGATCCGTACAAGGGCGTCGAGCTGGTGCGCGCGTACTCGAACCCGGCCGGGCGGCGGATGAGCCTGCAGCTCGAAGTCAACAAGCGGCTCTACATGGATGAGAAGACGCTGCAGAAGACCGCTGGCTTCGCGCTCCTGCAGAGCGACCTGGCCTCGCTGGTCGACGCCGTGCTCGCCTACACCGCCGAGGGGACCCGACCGCACTGAACCGACGCGACGAACGAGCTCCCACGACGCGCTGGGGCAACCCCTTCACCATCGCCGACTGCGGCAGCGTCGCAATCGCGGTCGCGAGCCACGGCCGCTGGATACGCGGCGCCCGCACGCGGGAGCGGGAGCAGCAGCTGATCAGGCGACGGCAGGCGCGCGGGGCAGCGAGAGGGTCGCGATGGCGCCGCCGCGCGCGCCGTTCTTCAGCGTCACCCGGCCCCGGTGCAGGTCGGCGATCTCCTTGACGAACGAGAGGCCGAGGCCGGTGCTCTTCTTCGCCGTCGTCGGCCGCGCCAGCGAATAGAACTTCTCGAACACCTTGTTCTCGGCGTAGTCGGGAATCCCCGGCCCGGCGTCGCGGACGACGATGTCGCAGATGCGGAGGCGGGCGACGACCTCGACGCTCACCTGCCCGCCCGGCGGCGAGAAGTCGAGCGCGTTGTCGATCAGGTTGGCGAGGGCGCGCTGCAGCAGGAAGGCGTCGCCGACGACGGTTGCCGTGGCCCCCGGGTCGCCGGCGACGACGATCGCCAGCCCGCGCGCCTGCGCCGAGGGCGCGGCGCTCGCCACCACCTCGGCCACCAGCGCGCCGAGGGCGACCGGCGTCGCCTTGTCGAGGCTCTTCCTCGACTCGAGCGCGGTCAGCTCGAGCATCCGGTCGACCAGCTCCTGGATGCGCTGCGTCTCGCGCGCGATGTTGGCGATGAAGCGCACGCGGTCGGCCTCCGCCATCGGCTCCTGCAGCAGCTCGGCGGCGCCGCGAATCGCCGAGAGCGGGCCCTTGACCTCGTGGGTCAGCGTCTGCACGTAGTCGGCGACGTAGTTGCGGCCGGCGAACGCATCGCGCATCTCGTCGTAGGCGGCGCCGATCGCGCCGAGCGCGCGCCGGCCGAGGCGCGGCAGGCTGAACGAGCGCTCGTCGCGCACATAGCGCACGTAGTCGGCGAGCACGCCGAAGGGGCGCACCAGCCAGACCGAGAGGATGATCACGAGCAGCAGCACCGCGACCACCGAGGTCGCGCCGACGAGCAGGGTCTTCTTCCTCGCCGCCTCGACGAACTGGCCGAAGCTCTGCACAGGCTTGCCGACACTGACCGCGCCGACTATTCGCGAGCCGCCGGCCGGCGAGAGGTCGTGGATCGGCACCGCGACGTACATCACCGAGGTGCGCGGGTCGCCGTCGATGTCGGTGCTGGTGCGCGCGCCGTACTCGCCGCGCAGCGCCAGGTGGACGTCGTGCCAGCGCGAGTGGTCGGCGCCGAGCTGCGCCGCGCGCGAGTCGAACACCACCATGCCCCAGCGGTCGACGACGGTGGCGCGCAGCTCGACCCGGGTCTTCTCGACGCCGTAGATGTCGGCCTTGAAGCGGCGGGCGTAGACGGTGCGGAACACCGGCTCGAGCGCCTCGACGCGCAGGACGCCGTCGGGCGAAGCGTGCTCGATCAGCGCCGCCAGGAGCTGCGCCGTCTCGACCAGCGACTCCTCGGCCGACTCGCGATAGCGCGGGTCGATGTCGGCGAGCTGCCGGTACATGAGAAAGGCGACGCCGAGCGCATAGGCGACGAGGATGCCGGCGAAGATGCGGTTGCGCTTGGTCACGCCGGGAAGGGTTCGCGGCCGCGTGCTCAGCGCGCCGACATGACCTCGCGCGTGGTGGCGTAGACGACCTCGTCGATCGCCCTCTTGGCCACCGTGCGCGGCGGCGCACCGGCAGCTTTCGCATGCGGCGACAGCAGGGCCGCAAGCCGCGTCAGCAGCAGGAGACGTCGAACGTGCGGGGCTTTCGCCATCGCTTCTCTCCCGCCAGTCAGAGAACCGCGGCGACTTCGAGCGTTGCCCGGAACACCGCCTGCTCCGCCACGCGGACCAGGTTGTCCTCCTTGCCCTGCGCCGACAGCGCGTCCCAGGCGGTGCTGGCGTCGTTCCTGCCGATCGGCGTCGTCATCACCGACGCGGTGCCGTTGCGCGCGCCGAGCGAGCGCATCGTCGCAACGTCGACCAGCGTCACCTTCACGTAGGCGTAGCAGGCGAAGTAGCCCGTTCCGGACTGGCCGGTCGTCTCGCTCTGCAGATCCTTCGTGTTGTCGATGTAGATGCCCATGCCCGAAACCTTGCCTTCGCCGGTGTGCGAATCGATCATGCGGAACTGGGCGTTGTCACGCCGCTTCGTGACGAGCATCAGGTGGGTGGCCCTTTCCTTGAGAAGCAGCGCCTGCAGGGCCTCGCGCATTGCGTCGCTCGCGGGCCCCGGCTCGAGCACGCGGTCCTGCAGGGCAAACAGGCGCTGGTCGCGGACCGAGACCCGGATCCGCTCCGCCGAGGGCAGGGCTTGCTTGATCGCCCGCTCCGCCGCCACCGCCGCGGCGACATCGAACGCCGGATTGGCGATCGGGATCGCCTGGCGATCGTTGCGGTCGAGCTGGCTGCCGGTGCTCATGCGGCGCGTCACCAGGGTCAGCTCGTCGCCGATCAGGGACAGCACGGCGATCGTCGGCTTCGGCGGTTCGGCCGAGCGGGCGCCCGCCAGCGACAGCGCAAGGAGCGAAGCCAGGAGGAGTGCGCGTCGAGCTTGCAGGCTGATGTTCATCTTGTCCCCGGGTCAGGTCGCTGTCGGCGGGTCTTCGGCCAGCGAATAGCCGCTGCCGCGGTGGGTGCGGATCGGCTCCTCGTCGGGGGCGATCGCCTTCATCTTGGCGCGCACCGTCTTGACGTGCGCGTCGACCGTGCGGTCCATGCTCTCGGTGTCGTTGCCCCAGACGCGCTCGAGCAAGGCATCGCGCGAGAACACGTGGCCCGGACGCCCGGCGAGCGTCTTCAGCAGGCCGAACTCGTAGCGCGAGAGCTCGAGCAGGCGGCCGTGGTAGCGGACCTGCATCCGCCCCTCGTCGACGACGAGCATGCGCGACGGCGCCGCGCCCGCCGGCGCGCCGCCCACGGCCGGCCCGGAGACGCCCTTGGCGGCGCGGCGCAGCACGCCGCGCACGCGGGCCACCAGCTCGCGCGGCGAGAACGGCTTGGCGACGTAGTCGTCGGCGCCGAGCTCGAGGCCGACGACCCGGTCGATCTCGTCACTGCGCGCGGTGAGAAACACCACCGGCACCTCGCTCGTGGCGCGGATCCGCTTGAAGATCTCGAAGCCGCTCGCGTCGGGCAGGCCGACGTCGAGGATCACCAGCGCCGGCGGCTCGGCCGCGATCCGCGTGAGCGCCTCCTCGCCGGTGGCGCACCACGCCGGCTCGAATCCTTCGGTCCGCAAGGCGTACTGCAGGGTGTCGGCGATGCCCGGCTCGTCCTCGACGATGAGAACGCGGGGTTTCATCGGCCGGGCGCCGGGCCGTTCCCAAGCCCGGCCGCGCCCCGTCGGGGGGCAGCGCAGCAGCGAAGCTGCAAGCGTGGGGGCTTCATCATGTCGGCAGGAAACCCTCGATCGAGAGGTAGCGCTCGCCGGTGTCGTAGTTGAAGCCGAGCACGGTCGCCCCGGGCGCGATCTCGGGCAGCTTCTGGGCGATCGCGGCGAGCGTGGCGCCCGAAGAGATGCCGACCAGCAGACCCTCCTCGCGCGCGCAGCGCCGCGCCATCTCGCGCGCCGCCTCGGCCTCGACCTGGATCGTGCCGTCGAGCAGGTCGACCTGCAGGTTCTTCGGAATGAAGCCGGCGCCTATGCCCTGGATCGGGTGCGGGCTGGGCTTGCCGCCGCTGATGACCGGCGAGGCGCTCGGCTCGACCGCCCAGACCTTGAGC
>JANMCC010000028.1:0-2628 GCA_031360885.1 Burkholderiales bacterium
CCTTCCTCGAAGCGGTCGATCAGGTAGAGCGGCGCGCCGCCGATGCCCTTGATCGCCGGCAGGCGCAGCTCCATCGGCCCGGTCGGCATGTCGATCGGCTGCGCGCCGAGGGCGAGCGCGCGCTCGTAGGCCTTGTGCGAGTCCTGGACCCGGAACGCCAGGCCGCAGGCCGAGGGCCCGTGCTCGGCGGCGAAGTAGCCGGCCGGGCTCTTCGGGTCGCGGTTGACGATGAAGTTGATCTGCCCCTGGCGGTAGAGCACCACGTCCTTCGAGCGGTGCTTGGCGACCAGCGTGAATCCGAGCCTCTCGAACACCGGCTCGAGGGTTCCGGGCACCGGCGAGGCGAACTCGACGAACTCGAACCCCATCAGGCCCATCGGGTTTTCGAACAGATCAGCCATTTGCGTTGTCTCCGTGCGGCTCGGGCCGCTTCGCTCCCGCCCATTAGACACTTCGCCGGAACCCGCCATCATTGCGCCCATGGACGATATCCATCCGGGCTCGGCGCCGGGCAGGAACGCGCGATGACCGCCTTGCGCGGGCTGGCCCTGCTGCTGCTCTTCCAGGCCGCCGGCGAAGGCCTCGTGCTCGTGCTGAAGCTGCCGTTCCCCGGCCCGGTCGTGGGTCTCGTGCTGCTGCTGGTCGGGCTGCGCTGGGCGTGGGTTCGCGAGCCGGTACAGGCGGCCGCCGAGCTGCTGCTGGCGCACCTTTCGCTGCTGTTCGTGCCGGTCGGCGTCGGCGTGATCACGCACCTGGACCTGGTGTCGCGCTACGGCGCGCAGCTGGTCGCGGTGATCGTGCTCTCGACCTGGATCGGCATGGCGGTGACGGCGCTGCTCCTGCGCGCGCTCCTGAAGCGCGGCGCGGGCTCGGGGGCGGGCGATGCCTGACTTCGTCCAGCTCTGGGTCTACCTTTCGACCGCGCCGCTGTTCGGCCTGACGGCGACGCTGGTCGTCTACGTCGTCGCCGCCGCGCTCTACGACCGGGTCGACCGTGCGCCCTGGGCGAACCCGGTGCTCTGGTCGGTCGTCGTGCTCGGCGCGATGCTCGTCCTCACCGCGACGCCGTACCCGACCTATTTCGCCGGCGCGCAGTTCGTCCACGTCCTGCTCGGGCCGGCGGTGGTGGCGCTCGCCTGGCCGCTCTGGCAACGCCGCGCCGAGGTGAAGGAGCGCGGCGTCGCGCTGCTGGTCGCCGCGCTCGTCGGCGGCACGGTCGCCGGCGGCAGCGCCGTGCTGCTCGCCTGGCTGTTCGACCTGCCCGGCGAGGTGCTGCGCTCGCTCGCCTCGAAGTCGGTGACCGCGCCGGTGGCGATGGGCATCGCCGAGCGGATCGGCGGCGTGCCCGCGCTCGCCGCGGTGTTCGCGGTGCTGACCGGGCTGGTCGGCGCGCTCTCGGCCAAGTACCTGTTCAACGGCCTCGGCATCGCCAGCTGGGCGGTGCGCGGCTTCGCCCTCGGCACCGCCTCGCACGGCATCGGCGCGGCCCGGGCGCTGCAGGTGCACGACGACGCCGGCGCCTATGCCGGCATCGCTCTCGGCCTGCAGGTGCTTCTGGCCTCGCTCATGATCCCGCTCCTGTTCCGCTGGCTCGGCTAGGGCCTAGCTTACGATTCCCGGCGATGCAGCCCTTCAAGTCCGTCGCCTACGACAGCGTCCAGCCCGGCACCCGCCTCGTCGTCCTCGGCGCCGTCCACGGCAACGAGACCTGCGGCACGAAAGGAATCACGCGCGTCGTCGCCGAGATCGATGCAGGCGAATTGCGCCTGACCTCGGGGCGCGTGACCTTCGTGCCGGTGACCAATCCTCTCGCCTACGCGAACCAGCGCCGCACCGGCGACCGCAACCTCAACCGCAAGCTCGTGCCGACCGAGACGCCGCGCGAGTTCGAGGACCATGTCGCCAACTGGCTCTGCCCGCTGCTCGCCGGGCACGAGGTGCTGCTCGACCTGCACTCGTTCACCGCGCCGGGCGTGCCGTTCGTCTTCATGGGCCCGAGCGACAACGCCGGGCCGATCGAGCCCTTCGACCGGGCCGCGCGCGAGGAGGCGCTGGCGCGGCGGCTGGGCGTGGGCCGCGCGGTCGACGGCTGGCTCACCACCTACGCGGCCGGCGTCGCCCGGCGGCGCGAGCAGGCGGCGCAGTTTCCCGAAGCCACGCTCGACCTCGACCCGCGCTACGGCATCGGCACCACCGAGTACATGCGCTCGATCGGCGGCAGCGCGCTCACGCTCGAATGCGGCCAGCACGAGGACCCGGCGGCGCCCGACGTCGCCTACCGGGCGATCGTCAACACGCTCGCCCACCTCGGCCTGAGCGATGCGCCCGATCCGGCGCCGGTGGCGGCGATGGAGTGCCTGAGCCTCAGCGAAGTGATCGACCGGCTGCATCCGGACGACGCGTTCGCGCAGGCCTGGCGCAGCTTCGACCCGGTGGCCGAGGGCCAGGCGATCGGCCGCCGGCACGACGGCACGGCCATCGTCGCGCCGTTCAGCGGCTTCATCGTGTTCCCGAATCCGGGCGCCGAGCCGGGGCACGAGTGGTTCTACCTCGCGCGCTCGAGCGCGCGGCTCGGGCCGCGGCCGGTCGGGCAAGACCCGAAGTAGGGTCCGGCTCGATGCGCCGCGG
>JANMCC010000094.1:0-73487 GCA_031360885.1 Burkholderiales bacterium
CCGATGCGTATTTCGACGCGGTCGACATGATCAAGGCCGAGCCGAAGAAGAGCTTCGAGATCATGGGCGCCGACGTCAAGCAGAGCGCCGAGGCGTTCGAGAAGAGCTCGGCTTACCTGCGCTGGCAGGACCGCGCCGCGAACCAGAAATTCTTCGCCGGCGAGCATGCGGCGTTCAGCAAGGAGGCGGCCGATCTGCTGCTCGAGGCGGGGATCATCAAGTCGATTCCGGATTTGTCGAAGCTGGCGGATACGCGGTTTTTGAAGTGAGTCTGGATTGCCTCGCCGACCCTCACCCTCACCCTCTCCCGCAAGCGGGAGAGGGGGCAGGGAGCTCACTTGATGAACTGGGTGTCGGCCAGCTTCGAAAGGTCGGGGATCGCCTTGATCACACCCACCTCGAGCAGCAGGTCGGCCGCTTCCTTGCTGAAGGCGGCGTGCTCGCCGGCGAAGAACTTCTGGTTGGCGGCGCGGTCCTGCCAGCGCAGGTACTTCTGGCTGTTCTCGAACGCCTCGCCGGTCTGCTTGACGTCGGCGCCCATGATCTCGAAGCTCTTCTTCGGCTCGGCCTTGATCATCTCGACCGCGTCGAAGTAGCCGTCGGCGAGCGCCTTGGCCGCCTTCGGGTTCTCGGCCAGGAACTTCGGGGTGCAGCCGAAGGTGTCCATCACCATCGGGTAGTCGAGCGTGGTGGCGATGATCTTGCCGGCCTCGGGCTTGGCCCGCACGGCCGAGAGGTAGGGCTCGTAGGTCATCGCCGCGTCGATGCCTTCGGTGCCGGCGATGATCGCGTTGGCGGCCGGCTGCGGCTCGAGGTTGACGATCTTCACGTCCTTGGGCGAGAGGCCGTTCTTCTTCAGCATCCAGGCCAGCGCGAAATAAGGCGAGGTGCCCGGCGGGCTGGCGGCGACGGTCTTGCCCTTCAGGTCGGAGATCTTTGCGATGCCGGGCTTGACCACCATGCCGTCGGCGCCGTAGCTCTTGTCGAGCTGGAAGATCTGCGTGGTGGTCACGCCGGCGGCGTTCCAGCCGACCCACGTCTCCACCGTGGTCGCGGCGCACTGCACGTCGCCCGAGGCGATCGCCAGGTGGCGGTCCTTCTGCGGGATCTTCTTGATCGTCACATCGAGGCCATGCTTCTTGAAGAGGCCGGCTTCCTTCGCGAGCGTCAGCGGCGCGAAGCCGGTCCAGCCGGAGATGCCGATCGCGACCTTGGTTTCCTGGGCTTGGGCCAGGCCGGTCACGGCCGCGGCAGCGGCCAGGGCGATCAGGTGCTTTTTCATGGAGATCCTTTGCAACGGTTTGGAGGAATTCAGGCCGGATACCAGAGGGCCGGAAGCCCGGGGAGGATTCGCAAGACGCGCGCCAGCGAGCCGTCGTGCACCAGCGCGGTCGCGCTCTCGATGTCGGGCGCCAGGTAGCGGTCGGTCGGCATCGCCGGGCAGCGCTCGCGCAGCAGCGCATGCGCCGACTCTAGCGCGGCCGAGCTGGCGAGGGGACGCAGGAATTCCACCCCCTGTGCGGCCGCCAGCAGCTCGATGCCGAGGATGTGCGCGGTGTTGGCGATCATCGGCTGCAGCCGCCTCGCCGCGAAGGTCGCCATCGAGACGTGGTCTTCCTGGTTGGCGCTGGTCGGCAGGCTGTCGACGCTTGCCGGGTGGGCGAACGACTTGTTCTCGCTGGCGAGCGCCGCGGCGGTGACGTGGGCGATCATGAAGCCGCTGTTCAGGCCCGGGTCGCCGGTGAGGAAGGGCGGCAGGCGCGAGACGCCGGCGTCGATCAGCATCGCGATCCGCCGCTCGGCGATCGCACCGACCTCGGCGATGGCGAGGGCCATCGCGTCGGCGGCGAGAGCCACCGGCTCGGCGTGGAAGTTGCCGCCGGAGACGATCTGGTCGGCGCCGCCACCCTCACCCCGGCCCTCTCCCGCAAGCGGGAGAGGGAGCGCGCCGGTACTGCCGGCGAACACCAGCGGGTTGTCCGTCACCGCATTCGCCTCCCGCACAAGCACCAGAGCGGCGTGCCTGAGCGAGTCGAGGCACGCGCCCACCACCTGCGGCTGGCAGCGCAGGCTGTACGGGTCCTGCACCCGGTCGTCGCCTTCGAGATGCGAGCGGCGAATCTCGCTGCCCGCGAGCAAGGCGCGGTAGTACTGGGCGACGTCGATCTGGCCCGGCTGGCCGCGCAGCAGGTGGATGCGCGGGTCGAACGGCCCGTCGCTGCCGCGCGCCGCGTCGACCGTCATCGCGCCGATGACGAGTGCCGCCTCGAGCACCGGCTCGAACGCGAGCAGGGCGTGCAGCGCCAGCGCGGTCGAGACCTGCGTGCCATTGATCAGGGCCAGGCCCTCCTTGGCTTCGAGCGTCAGCGGCGCGATGCCGGCGGCGCGCAGCACCGGCGCGGCCGGGACGCGCGTGCCCTCGACGAGCATCTCGCCCTCGCCGGTCAAGGCCAGCGTCATGTGCGCCAGCGGCGCCAGGTCGCCCGACGCGCCGACCGAGCCCTGCGCCGGCACGTACGGCACGAGGCCGGCGTTGTGCGCCGCGACCAGCGTGTCGATCACTTCCTCGCGCACGCCGGAGTGGCCGCGCGCCAGGCTCGCTGCCTTGAGCGCGAGCATCAGCCGCACCACCGGCGGCTGCAGCGGCTCGCCGACGCCCACCGAGTGCGAGCGGATCAGGTTCATCTGCAGCGTCGCCAGCTGGTCGGCCTCGATCCGGGTGCTGGCGAGCTTGCCGAAGCCGGTATTGACGCCGTAGACCGGCGCCGCCCCCTTGGCCGCGCGCTGAACGATCGCCGCGCTCGCGCGAATGGCAGAGCGCGACGCGGATGCCAGCGTCAGCTCGACGCCGCCGGCGTGGATCGCCTGCAGGACGTCGAGGGTCAGCCGGCCAGGGTGAATTTCGAGAGGCATCAGGCGCCCAGCATGGGCATATTCAGGCCTTGCTCGCGAGCGCAGGCGATCGCGTCCTCGTAGCCCGCATCGGCATGACGCATCACGCCGGTTCCCGGGTCGTTCCAGAGCACCCGCTCGATCCGCCTCGCCGCCGCATCCGTGCCGTCGCAGACGATGACCACGCCGGCATGCTGCGAGTAGCCCATGCCGACGCCGCCGCCGTGGTGCAGCGACACCCAGGTCGCGCCGCCGGCGGTGTTGAGCAGGGCGTTCAGCAGCGGCCAGTCGGAGACGGCGTCCGACCCGTCGCGCATGGCCTCGGTCTCGCGGTTCGGGCTCGCGACCGAGCCGGCGTCGAGGTGGTCGCGGCCGATCACGATCGGAGCCTTCAGCTCGCCCGACTTCACCATCTCGTTGAACGCCAGGCCGGCGCGATGCCGCTCGCCGAGGCCGATCCAGCAGATCCGCGCCGGCAGGCCCTGGAACGCGATCCTCTCCTGAGCCATGTCGAGCCAGCGATGCAGGTGCGCGTCTTCGGGAAAGAGCTCCTTCATCTTCGCATCGGTCTTGCGGATGTCCTCCGGGTCGCCGGAGAGCGCGACCCAGCGGAACGGCCCCTTGCCGCGGCAGAACAACGGCCGGATGTAGGTCGGCACGAAGCCGGGGAAGGCGAAGGCGTTCTTCACGCCGGCGTCGAACGCGACCTGGCGGATGTTGTTGCCGTAGTCGACCGTCGGCACGCCCGCGGCCTGGAAATCGAGCATCGCTTGCACGTGCACGGCGCAGCCCGCGGCGGCCGCCTTTCGCAGCGCCGCGTGCTGCTCGGAGTCGGCCTGCGCCGCGCGCCAGCGCTCGACGCTCCAGCCCGGTGGCAGGTAGCCGTTCACCAGGTCGTGCGCCGAGGTCTGGTCGGTGACCAGGTCGGGCCGCACGCCGCGCCGCACCAGCTCGGGCAGCACCTCGGCCGCGTTGCCGAGCAGGCCGATCGAGACCGCGCGCTTCTCGGCGGTGTACTTCGTAATCCGCGCCAGCGCGTCGTCGACGTCGGCGGCCTGCTCGTCGAGATAGCGCGAGCGCAGGCGAAAGTCGATCCGGCTCTGCTGGCACTCGACGTTCAGCGACACCGCGCCGGCGAAGGTCGCGGCCAGCGGCTGCGCCCCGCCCATGCCGCCGAGGCCCGCGGTCAGGATCCAGCGGCCCGCCAGGCTGCCGCCGTAGTGCTGCCGGCCCGCCTCGACGAAGGTCTCGTAGGTGCCCTGCACGATCCCCTGGCTGCCGATGTAGATCCACGAGCCGGCAGTCATCTGCCCGAACATCATCAGGCCCTTGCGGTCGAGCTCGTCGAAGTGCTCCCAGGTGGCCCACTTCGGCACCAGGTTCGAGTTGGCGATGAGGACGCGCGGCGCGTCGGCATGGGTGCGGAACACGCCGACCGGCTTGCCGCTCTGCACCAGCAGGGTCTCGTCTTCCTTCAGCTTTCGCAGCGACGCGAGGATCGCCTCGAAGCAGTCCCAGTTGCGCGCCGCCTTGCCGATGCCGCCGTAGACGACGAGCGCGTCCGGGTTCTCCGCGACCTCGGGGTCGAGGTTGTTCTGGATCATCCGGAACGCGGCCTCGATCTGCCAGTTGGCGCAGCTGATCTCGCTGCCGCGCGGCGAACGAACCGGCCGCGGCTGGGCGAGGCGGTGAAGAGGCGACAGGTCGGTCATGGCGGCTCCCGCAGGCGATGCTGGCAACGGCCGCAACTCTACTTGTCTAGACAAGCTTAGGCAAGTAGGATGAAGCATGGCTGTCGCTGCCCTCGCCGAAGCGCCGCTGGCGCCCTACGCCCGCGTCAAGAAGCATCTCAAGGCAGGTCTCGCCGCCGGCCGCTGGACGCCCGGCGCGCTGATGCCTTCGGAGGCCGAGCTGGTGGCCGAGTTCGGCGTCAGCCGGATGACGGTCAACCGGGCGCTGCGCGAGCTCCGCGCCGAGGGCCTGGTCGACCGCTCGCAGGGCATAGGCACCTTCGCCGCCCAGCCCTACCGCCTCTCTTCCACCCTGACGATTCGCGACCTGCACGAGGAGATCGAGGCGCGCGGCCACCGCCACCATGCCGAGGTGCACCTGAAGCGCGAGGAGCGGGCGCCACGCGAGCTCGCCGAGCGGCTCGGCCTCGAAACCGGTGCGCCCGTGTTCCATTCGCTGATCGTCCACCACGACAACGGCGTGCCGCTGCAATGCGAGGATCGCTACGTCAACCCGGCGTGCGCTCCCGGCTACCTGCAGGTCGACTTCACCCGGACCACGCCCACTCACTACCTGCTCGAGGTCGCGCCGTTCTGGGAGGCGCAGTTCGCGATCGAAGCGAGCGCGCCGACCGAAAAGGAAGCGCGCCTGCTCGGCATCGCTCCGGCCGACCCGTGCCTCGTCGTCGTCCGCCGTACCGTCAGCCGTGGCGTGCCGATCACGATCGCGCGGCTGGTCCATCCCGGCGCGCGCTACCAGCTCGAAGCCAGCTTCAGCCCGTGACGCCGCGCCTCGTTTCCCTCGCCGCCACGCCGCCGCAGCCCTGGCGCAACGGCGGCGGCGTCACCCGCGAGCTGCTCGCCTGGCCCGAAACCGCTGGCTGGCGCGTGCGCGTCAGCGTCGCCGAGATCGAGGCCGACGGTCCGTTTTCCAGCTTTCCCGGCGTCTCGCGCTGGTTCGTCGTGCTCGAAGGCGGCGGCGTGGCGCTGACGATCGACGGCGCCGAGCAGATCCGCCGCGCCGGCGATCCGCCGCTGGCGTTCCCGGGCGAAGCGAGCGTCGCCTGCCGGCTGCTGCGCGGCCCGAGCCGCGACCTGAACCTGATGCTGCGCGAGGCGGCAGGCACGATGCAGGCGGTGGCGGCGGGCGAGGCCTGGTCGCCTCGCATGCGCCAGTGCGGGCTGTATGCGCACGTCGCCGGCCGCTGTGTCGCCGATGGCGAGGCGGTGGACGTGGCCGCCGAAAGCCTCGCCTGGTTCGCTGCCGCCCCCGGTGCCCTCGCCTTCCACCCTCGCGCCGCGTCTCCCGGCCCGTCCGGCTGGTGGCTGGCCGCCGACGCCCAGGAGGCCGACGCGTGAGAACCCTCTGGCGCAACGCCCAACTCGTCACCCTTGCCGAAGCCAACGGCTGGGGCTTCATCCGCCGCGGCGCGCTGGTCGTCGACGACGAGACGCTGCGCTGGGTCGGCTCCGACGCCGACCTGCCGGCCGGTCTCACGGTCGACGCCGAGCACCATCTCGACGGCGAGCTGGTCACGCCCGGCCTGGTCGATTGCCACACCCACCTCGTCTACGGCGGCCAGCGGGCGCGCGAGTTCGAGCTGCGCCTCGAAGGCGCGAGCTACGAGGACATCGCCAACGCCGGCGGCGGCATCCGCTCGACCGTCGCCGCCACCCGCGCCGCCGGCGACGGCGCCCTCTTCTATTCCGCGCGCCTGCGCGCCCTGGCGCTGATGGCCGAGGGCGTGACCAGCCTGGAGATCAAGTCGGGCTACGGCCTCTCTGCCCTGCACGAGGCGCGCTGCCTGCGCGTCGCCCGCCGCCTCGGCGAGGAGCTGGCGCTGACGGTGCGCACCACCTGTCTCTCGGCGCATGCCCTGCCGCCGGAATTCGAAGGCCGGGCCGACGACTACATCGCCGCGGTCTGCGCCTGGCTGCCCTCGCTCCATGCGGAGAAGCTGGTCGACGCGGTCGACGCGTTCTGCGAGCGCATCGCCTTCACCCCGGCGCAGACCCGGCGCGTGTTCGAGACCGCGCACGCCCTCGGCCTGCCGGTGAAGCTGCATGCCGAGCAGCTCAGCGACAGCGGCGGCGCGGCGCTCGCCGCCGAATTCGGCGCGCTCTCGTGCGAGCACCTCGAGTTCCTGAGCGAGGCCGGCGTGCAGGCGATGGCCAAGGCTGGCAGCGTCGCCGTGCTCCTGCCTGGCGCCTACTACTTCCTGCGCGAGACCCAGCTTCCGCCGGTCGCCGCGCTGCGCGCCGCCGGCGTGCCGATCGCCATCGCCACCGACCACAACCCGGGCTCGTCGCCGACGCTTTCGCCGCTGCTGATGCTCAACATGGCCTGCACGCTGTTTCGCCTCACGCCGGAGGAGGCCTTGCGCGGCATGACGGTGAACGCGGCGCGCGCGCTCGACCTGCGCGACCGGGGAACGCTCGCGGCCGGGCGGCGCGCCGACTTCGTCGCCTGGAACGTCGAGCATCCGAACGAGCTCTCCTACTGGTTCGGCCACAACCCGTGCGCGCGGGTGATCGCCGGCGGCAAGGAAAGGAGCGCGGAGTGAGCGAGACGGTGTCGACGCTGCGGCGCGGCACGACGCCGCTCCTGATCAGCCTGCCGCACGTCGGCACCGAGATTCCGGAGTCGCTGCAGGCGCGGCTGGTCGAGCGCGCGCTGGCCGTCGAAGACACCGACTGGCACCTCGAGCCGCTCTACGCCTTCGCCCGCGAGCTCGGCGCCGGCATGCTGGTGCCGCGCCATTCGCGCTACGTGATCGACCTCAACCGGCCGCCCGAGAACACGCCGATGTATGCCGGCGCGAACAACACCGAGCTCGTGCCGACCCGCTTCTTCACCGGCGAGCCGCTCTACCGCTCGCCCGCCGCCGACGAGAAGGCCGAGATCGATCGCCGCCGCGCCGCCTACTGGCAGCCTTACCACGCGGCGCTCGACGCCGAGCTCGCGCGACTGAAGGCCGAGCACGGCCACGCCATCCTCTGGGACGGGCACAGCATCCGGTCGGAGCTGCCGTGGCTGTTCGAGGGGCGCCTCCCGGACCTGAACATCGGCACCGCCGGCGGCACGAGCTGCGCGCCTGCTCTGCGCTCCGCGCTCATGGGCGTGCTCGACCGGCAGCGCGACTTCAGCCACGTCACCGACGGCCGCTTCAAGGGCGGCCACATCACCCGCCACTACGGCCGGCCGCAGCAAGGCGTCCACGCGATCCAGCTCGAGATGTGCTGGTCGTGCTACATGGCCGAGGAGCCGCCCTTCGTCATCGACCCCGCCAGGGCGAAGCGCCTGGAGCCCGTGCTGCGCGACCTGCTCCAGGCCACGCTCGACTGGAAGCCCGATGCCTGAGGCCGCGCTCCTCTGGGCGCCGCTGGCGTGGACGCCCGCGGGCTGGCGCGAGCAGGTCGTGCTGCGCGCCGGCAGCGACGGTCGCTGGGCCGAGGTCACGCCGGGCGTCGCCGCGCCGCCGCCAGGCGCGACCGTGCTCGCCGGCCCGCTGCTGCCGGGCCTGGTCAACGCGCACAGCCATGCCTTCCAGCGCGCCTTCGCCGGCCACGCCGAGCGGCGCGAGGCGGCGAGCGACGACTTCTGGTCGTGGCGGGACCGGATGTACCGCGTGGCCCTGCGCATCTCGCCGGCGCAGATGCGCGATGTCGCGGCCCAGCTCTACGTCGAGCTGCTGAAGGGCGGATACACCCAGGTCTGCGAATTCCATTACCTGCAGCACGACGTCGACGGCCAGCCCTACGCCGACCCGCTCGAGATGTCGTGGGCGCTCGCCGATGCCGCTGCGGAAACCGGCATCGGCCTGACCCTGCTGCCGGTGCTGTACGAGCGCGCCGGCTTCACGACAGCGCTGCGCAGCGACCAGCGGCGTTTCCGGACTTCGGCCGAGCAGGTCTGGCGGGCGGCGGCCGAGATCGGCGCGATCCGCCGGCCGGGCGTCAACGCCGGCCTGGCGATCCATTCGCTGCGCGCCGCCCTGCCCGACTCGATCGCCGAGCTGCGGCGGCGCGCCGAGGGCTTTGCCGGGCCGATCCACATCCATGTCGCCGAGCAGACCGCCGAGGTCGACGACTGCGTCAAGACCACGGGCGCTCGGCCGATCGAATGGCTGATGCGCGAAGGCCTGCTCGACGCGCGCTGGCAGCTCGTGCACGCCACGCACACCGTGCCGGCCGAGATCGACGCCGTGGCGCGCAGCGGCGCCGGCGTCGTGCTCTGCCCCAGCACCGAAGCGAACCTCGGCGACGGCCTGGCCGATGTTCCGGGCTGGCTGGCCGCCGGCGTGCCGCTGACGATCGGCTCCGACAGCCACGTCGGCCGCGACTGGCGCGAGGAGCTGCGCTGGCTCGAATACGGCCAGCGCCTGGCGCGGCGCCAACGCAACGTCGCCGCCGCGCCCGAGTCCGGCCAGCCTTCGACCGCAGAGCACCTGTTCGCGCGCACCCTCGCCGGCAGTGCAGCGGCGGCGGGCGAGCCTGCCTGGGGCCTGATGTCGGGAGCACGTGCCGACGCGGTCGTCGTCGATCCGCAGGAAGACGCGCTGCTCGGCCTGGCGCCGCGACAGACGCTCGATGCCCTGCTGTTCTCCAGCCCTGGGCGCAGCTGGCGCGACGTGATGGTCGCCGGGCGCTGGGTGATCCGGGATCGGGTTCACGCGCACGCGGCACGGATCGCGCAGCGCTTCTCCTCCACGATGCGCGTGCTCGAATGAAATCAGCCGCCTGCGCGCCGTTCAGGCGATCCGGGCGGTCAGAAGTTCTTCTTCCAGCCCACGGTCACTCCCCGGGGCAAGAGGCCTACCGAGATCGAAGAGCTCCTGTCGTGTGCATAGACGCCGATCGCGGTGCCGATCGCCAGGCTCGCCAGCACGTCGGTCTGCCAGTGGCCGCGGACCTTGACCCGCGCGATCGCGTCGTAGACCGGAAGCAGCTCGAGCGCCCAGACCGCCGGGTGCTCGCCTGCGTACTCGAGCACCAGGGGGGTGACGGCAGTGCTGATCAACATCACCTCGCCGCTCGGGAAGCTCTTGTTGCCGTGCCCCTGGAACCAGCGGTTCGGGTTGTCTGTTTCCGAGGGTCGGATCCGGGAGAAGGTGAGCTTCATCGCCTCCGAAGTGACTGCGCCGATGGCCATCGCGTCGACCGACTGCCAGAGGGTGCGACCGAACCGATCGTCGCTGCCCTCCCACAAGGCGCCGCCCAGGACGAGCAGGATCGTGCTGTTCTCCAGCAGGAGCTGGTTGCTTCGCTTCCAGATGCCGCTGTCGTCGAAGCGGACCCGGTGGTCGATTCCACCGGCGCGCGCCGGTGACGCCTGGGCGGCCAGGAAGACGCCGAGGACAACAACTGCAAGAACGCGGAGGGGGGACCGGAACACGATCCGAGTCTGCGGGCGGCTCCTTAAGCGGGACTTAACTAGCGGCGGATGACGTAGCGGCGAATCCGCGGCGGCTCCTCGCCCTGGTGGAAGCCCAGTCGGCGCTCGCGCAGCGCAAGGTCTGCGGCCGTGGCGCGGTGGAAGCGCCGCAGGTGCTCGGTCCACGATTCGTCGACGACTTCCTCGACGAACCGCGCCGGCTCGCCGATATCGTTCAGCAGCTGCCAGCCGATCGCGCCCTGGCTCAGGCGCGCCCGCCGCGATTCCTGCATCACGAGCACGAAGGCCTCGGTGCGCAGCGGATCGATCAGGTACTCGACGGTCGTGACGACGCGCCCGTCTTCCTGAGGAGCGACGGTGGGCCGCGCCGCCCAGCCGGCCCGGGCGGGGCTCATGTCGGCCTCCTCGTCGGCGCTGTCGGTCACGAAGCGCACCGCCAGCAGCATGACGAGGACGCCGCTGACCGCCGCGGACACGAGCGCCGTCTGCACCGTGCCGACGGTGGCGACCTGGCCCCACAGCGCGGCGCCGAGGGCGCTCGCGCCCATGATCGCCATCTGATAGCTCGCCATGGCGCGCGCCCGCACCCAGTTGGGCAGGGACATCTGGGCCGAGACCGAGAGCGAGTTCGCCACGGTGATCCAGGCCATGCCCGCGGCGAGCATCGCCGGCATCGCCACCCAGGCATTCGGCGCGATCGCCATCACCGCCGTGGCCGCCGACTGGACCACGGTGCCGCCGATCACGAGGCCGTCGCGGCCATGCGACTGGCGAAGGCGCGGCAGCGCGAGCACCGCGACGATCGCGCCGGCGCCCATGCTCGCGAGAAGCAGGGTGAAGGTCCCGGCATCGCCGCCGGGCAGCCCGCGCGCCAGCAGCGGCAGCAGCGCCAGCAGGACCGTGGAGTGGAGGAAGAAGATCGAGACCCGGGTGAGCACCGCGCGCATTCGCGGCGACTGGCGGACGAACTGCACGCCGACCCGCATCGCGCCGAGGAGACGCTCCCGGCCGAGAGGATTGGGCTGGTGCTCGTGGCGCCAGCGCAGGATCGCGAAGGCCGAGAGCAGCGACAGCACGGCATTGAGCGCGAACACCCAGACGCTGCCGGCGCTGGCGATCAGCGCTCCCGCCACCAGCGGCCCGACGATGCGCGACAGGTTCATCGCCACGCCGTTGAGGGCGAGCGCCGCCGCGAGCTGGGTTCTCGGCACCAGGTCGGGCACGATCGCGGCGAACACCGGCCAGCGCGACGCCAGGCCGACGCCATTGGCGAAGACGAGCAGCAGCAGCAAGGGCGCGGTCATGAGCCCCGATGCGGTGGCCGCGCACAGGGCAGCCGCGGTGGCCGCCAGCCAGAGCTGCGTCGCCACGAGCAGCCGCCTGCGATCGACGATGTCGGCGAGGGCGCCGCTCGGCAGCCCGAGGAGGAACACGGGCAAGGTCGAGGCCGACTGCACGAGGGCCACCCAGATCGGCGTGCTCGTCAGGGTGGTCATCGTCCAGGCCGCCGCCACGTCGGTCATCCACATGCACAGGTTGGCGGTGAGCCAGGTGCTCCACAGCAGGCGAAAGACCGGCACGCCCAGCGGCTCGAGCGCGGTGACCGAGCGCCTCGATGCGGCGGGCCGCGGCTCGGCGGAGCCCTCCTCGGGCGGAATGGACGACATGGGGAAAGACTACCCGCCTTTGCACCCCGGCATTGCTACGATCGCCGGCGCACGAGCTTCCCGCTCGCCCGGAGCCCCGCTTGTTCAAATTCCTCTCGCGAGGGCCGTCCCACGACCCGCTCGCGCCGCCGGTGCCCGGCGCGGTGACCGACATCAAGACCACGACCTGCTACATGTGCGCCTGCCGCTGCGGCATCCGGGTGCACCTTCGCGACGGCGAGCTGCGCTACATCGACGGCAACCCGAACCATCCGATCAACCGCGGCGTGATCTGCGCCAAGGGCGCTTCGGGGATCATGAAGCAGGTGTCGCCGGCGCGGCTCACCCGGCCGCTGTTGCGCAAGGCCGGCAGCGAGCGCGGCGCCGGCGAGTTCGAGCCGATCTCGTGGGAGCGCGCCTTCCAGATCCTCGAGGACCGGCTGGCGAAGATCCGCGCCACCGACCCGAAGAAATTCGCGCTCTTCACCGGCCGCGACCAGATGCAGGCGCTGACCGGGCTGTTCGCGCGCAACTTCGGCACCCCCAACTACGCGGCGCACGGCGGCTTCTGCTCGGTGAACATGGCGGCCGGCATGATCTACACGATCGGCGGCAGCTTCTGGGAGTTCGGCGGACCCGACCTCGAGCGCGCGAAGCTGTTCGTGATGATCGGCACCGCCGAGGACCACCACTCGAACCCGCTGAAGATCGCGATCTCGAAGTTCAAGCGCCAGGGCGGCCGCTTCATCTCGATCAACCCGGTGCGCACCGGCTACTCGGCTATCGCCGACGAGTGGATCCCGATCAAGCCGGGCACCGACGGCGCGCTCTTCATGGCGCTGCTGCACGAGCTGATCGCCAGCGACCGCATCGACCACGCCTTCCTCAAGCGCTTCACCAACGCGCCGCAGCTCGTGCTGCTCGAGACCGGCTGCGATCGCGAAGGCATGTTCGCGCACGACCCCGACCCGGCGAAGGGCGCGCCCGGCGACGGCCGGAATCCGCACAACAAGCTGGTCTTCGACAAGAGCGATGGCCTCATCAAGGCGGCCTACCCCGAAGGCATCGCCCCGGGCTGCGACCCCGCGCTCGAGGGCCACTACACGCTGGCCGACGGCCGCCGGGTCGCGCCCGCGTTCCAGCTCCTGCGCGAGCGCGTCGCGCCGTGCACGCCCGAATGGGCCGCGGCGTTCACGGGCATTCCGGCGGCGCGCATCGTCAAGCTCGCCCACGAGCTCGGCGCCGCCGCGTTTGAGCAGGCGTTCGAGCTGCCGATTCCCTGGACCGACGCGTGGGGCGCGAAGCACGCGACGACGCAGGCCCGGCCGGTCGCCTTCCACGCCATGCGCGGGCTCGCCGCGCACTCGAACGGCTTCCAGACGGTGCGCGCGCTGGCGGTGCTGATGAGCGTGCTCGGCACCATCGACGCGCCGGGCGGCTTTCGCCACAAGGCGCCGTACCCGCGCCACATCGTGCCGAACTTTCGCGCCTTCAATTCGCCCGACATGATCAAGCCGAACACGCCGCTCAACGCGGCGCCGCTCGGCTTTCCGGCCAACCCCGAGGAGCTGGCGATCTGCGAGGACGGCACGCCGATGCGCATCGACCACGCGTTCTCGTGGGAGCACCCGCTCTCGGCGCACGGCCTCATGCACACGGTGATCACCAACGCCACCCGCGGCGATCCGTACCGGCTCGACACGCTCATGATCTTCATGGCCAACATGGCCTGGAACTCGACCATGAACACGATGGCCGTGCGCGAGATGCTCAACGCCAGGGACGACGGCGGCGAGTTCAAGCTTCCCTTCCTCGTCGTCTGCGACGCGTTCCAGAGCGAGACCGTCGCCTTCGCCGACCTGGTGCTGCCCGACACCACCTACCTCGAGCGCCACGACGTGATGAGCATGCTCGACCGGCCGATCTCGGAGTTCGAGGGCCCGGCCGATTCGGTTCGCGTGCCGGTGCTGCCGCCGCTCGGCGAATGCAAGCCTTTCCAGGAGGTGCTGGTGGAGCTGGCGTCGCGCCTGAAGCTGCCGGCCTTCACCGGCGCGGGCGGCGAGCGCAAGTTCAAGGACTACCCCGACTTCGTCGTCAACTACGAGACGCAGCCGGGCATCGGCTTTCTGATGGGCTGGCGCGGCGCCGACGGCAGCCAGCACCTGCGCGGCGCGCCCAACCCGAAGCAGTGGGAGATGTACGCGAACAACGATTGCGTCTTCAGCTACCACCTGCCCGAGACGATGCACTACATGCGCAACTGGAACCGCGAGTACCTCGACTTCGCCAAGGACAAGGGCTGGCGGCAGAAGAACGACGTCGTCCAGCTCGCCCTCTACAGCGACACCCTGCAGTCGTTCCGCCTCGCAGCGAAGGGCCAGACCGCCGGCCGGCAGCCGCCCGAGCACCTGCGCGAGCGCATCGCCACCTACTTCGATCCGCTGCCGTTCTGGTATGCGCCGCTCGAGGACGCGGCCGTCGACACCGAGGCCTACCCGCTCAATGCGATCACGCAGCGGCCGATGGCGATGTACCACTCGTGGGACTCGCAGAACGCCTGGCTGCGCCAGATCCACAGCCACAACTACCTGCACGTCAACCCGCTCACCGCGCGGAAGGCAGGCATCGCCGACGGCGGCTGGTGCTGGGCCGAGAGCGCCTGGGGGCGCGTGCGCTGCATGCTGCGCTACAGCGAGGCGGTGGAGCCAGGCACGGTCTGGACCTGGAACGCGATCGGCAAGGCCGACGGTGCGTGGCAGCTCGCACCCGGTGCCGACGAGGCGAGGAAAGGCTTCCTCCTCAACCACCTGATCAACGACGAGCTGCCGCACGGCAGCGGCGGCACGATCAGCAATTCGGATCCCGTGACCGGCCAGGCGGGCTGGTACGACGTGCGCGTGCGCCTCGTGCCCGCCGAGCCCGAGCCGCTCGAGGCGAGCTCGCCCCAGTTCGCGGCGACGCCGGCGCCGCCCGGCGTGCGCGGCACGAGAGCGAACCCGACGGCCTGGTTCGCCGGGCGGCGCAAGCCATGATCGATTGGCTGAAGAATCTGTTCGCAGCGCCGCCGGCGATCGTCGACGCCGCGACGACAGGCACCGACCACGGCCCCTCGACGACGCTCGCCCGGCAGCTCGCGCTGGTGATCGACCTCAACGTTTGCGTCGGCTGCCACGCCTGCGTGACCTCGTGCAAGGAATGGAACACCTCGGGCTCGGCCGGGCCGCTGGTCGACGAGAACGTCTACGGCGCCAATCCCACCGGCACCTTCTTCAACCGGGTGCAGACCTACGAGGCCGGCATCTTCCCGGGCACCGACACGATCCACTTCCCGAAGAGCTGCCTGCACTGCGAGGAGCCGCCCTGCGTGCCGGTGTGCCCCACGGGCGCGAGCTACAAGCGGGCGGAGGACGGCATCGTCCTCGTCGACTACGACAAGTGCATCGGCTGCAAGTACTGCGCCTGGGCCTGCCCGTACGGCGCCCGCGAGATCGACGAGGCGCGGCAGGTGATGACCAAGTGCACGCTGTGCGTCGACCGCATCCACGACCCCGCGCTGGCGCAGGAAGACCGCAAGCCCGCCTGCGTGAAGGCCTGCCCCACCGGGGCGCGCCTGTTCGGCGACGTCAAGGATCCGGACTCGGAAGTCTCGATCGCCATCCGCGAGCGCGGCGGCTATTCGCTGATGCCCGAGTGGGGCACGAAGCCGGCGAACCAGTACCTGCCGCGCCGGATCACCGAGGTCGCGGGTACGCCGGCACGCCCGCTCGCATCGCCTGAAGCGCCGAACGCCGAGTCGTGAATCCCGCCTTCTCGGTCGTCTTCTTCACGACCCTCGCCGGGATCGCGCAAGGCCTCGTCGTCGCCCTCGCGCTCGCCGCGCTCGGCGGACTGACCGTCGGTGCCGGATTCACCGCAGCGATGCTCGCCGCCGCCGCCACGCTGCTCGTGGCCGGCCTCGGCTGCTCGTTCCTCCACCTCGGGCGCCCCGAGCGGGCGTGGCGGGCGGCGACGATGTGGCGGACCTCGTGGCTCTCGCGCGAGGTGATCGTGCTGCCCGCGTTCATCGCCGTCGTCGCCTTGTGGGGTGTGGCCGTGCAGATGGGCGCCGCCCCCGGGTGGACGCGATTCGCCTTGCCCGCCCTCGCGCTCGTCCTCGCCGCGCTGCTCTGGCTGTGCACGGCGATGATCTACGCGTGCCTGCGCTTCATCGAGGAGTGGGCGCATCCGCTCACGCTCGCGGGGTTCGTGCTCGTCGGCCTGTCGTCAGGCTTCCTGCTCGCCACCGCCGCGGCCGAGGTCGCCGGCGAAGGCGCGCTGTCGCGCTGGTGCGGCCCGGCGGCTCTCGTCGCCACGATCCTGGCCGGCTGTGCGCGCCTGCTGGCGCTGCGCCGAAATGCGCGCATCCGCCATCGCTCGACGCTGCAGTCGGCCACCGGCATCACCGCAGCGCGGCTGGTGCAGACCTCGATGGGCATGTCGGCCGGCTCGTTCAACACGCGCGAGTTCTTCCATCGCGCCTCGGCCGCCGGAATGCGGCGCGCCCGGATGCTGCTCGTCGTCCTCGGCTTCGCCTTGCCGGCGATGCTTGCCGCGGTCGGCCTCGTCGCGGCGACGCCCTGGCCCTGGCTCGCCGCGGCGGTCGTGCAGCTGCCCGGGCTGATCGTCGATCGCTGGTACTTCTTCGCGCAGGCGAAGCACCCGCAGAACCTGTACTACCAGGTCGTCTCCTGAGGAGAGAGATCTGCGGCCGGCAGGTCAGTGACCCGGAGCCGCCGGCGCCGGGAACCTTCGGCGTAAAGCAGGGAGCAGGTGATCTCGCGCGAATCGAAGGTCGGCTCCCGTGAATCGCAGCGTCGATGCGCTGGTTCGAGAGCGCCGCCGCACGCGCAAGCGCGGCATGCTGCGAGTCGTCGTCGACATCGCAGTCATGCGTCTCGCCGCTGGAAAGAAACGCCCGGTGAATGACTCGTCCGCGCCAGCGACCGTCCTTCTCGATGGCGGTGGCCAGCAAGAGCTTCGGGGCTATCGCGATGAAGACCCTGCTTCCTGTAGCTCGACTCTCGGCCATATGGCGGCGCATTCTCGGCGTCGCCGGTGACGTGCGCGTGATGCAGGAGACGAGCCGTCATGCGCGTACGGCCTCGCCCGCGTCGCCGTGGCGTCATCGAACGCCAACGTCGGCTTCGCCATCTCATCGAGTGGCCCTCCTTCGGCCTGTCATTTGAGCGACGCTAGCAATTTTCGAGCTCTCAGAACCACGTTGTCGACGGCAAAACCGAACTGATCGAGAAGAACGTTGGCTGGAGCTGAAGCACCGTACCGATCAAGGCCGATCATGTCTCCGAGCGCACCTGTGTATCGGCGCCACCCCTGCTCGACGCCAAGCTCGACAGCAAGGCGTGCGGTTACGTCGCGCGGGAGTACGTCGTCCTGGTAACTTTGCGGCTGCGCCTCGAAGAGGTCCCAGCTCGGCATCGAGACGCAACGAACGGCCACCCCATCGGTCTGCAGTTGCTCGGCCGCGGCCAGAATCAAGCTGACCTCAGACCCGCTGGCGATGAGAATCAGCGTCGGCCGACGGCTCGTCGCATCGCTGAGCACATAGGCGCCCCGGCGCAAGCCCTCCGCGCTGGCGTACCGGACGCGGTCGAGAGTCGCGACCTCTTGTCGAGTCAGGACGAGCAGGACCGGGCGATCGCGCATTTCCACGGCTACTTGCCAAGCCACCGCGGTTTCGTTGGCGTCACCCGGGCGGATGACGGTGATCCCGGGGACGGCGCGCAAGCTGGCCAGCTGCTCGATCGGCTGATGGGTCGGCCCGTCTTCGCCGAGCGCGACGCTGTCGTGCGTGAAGACATGGATGACGCGCAAGCCCATCAGCGCGGCCAAGCGAATTGCCGGCCGCATGTAGTCGGAAAAGATCAGGAACGTCGAACCGTAGGCGATGAAGCCGCCATGCGCGGCCAGGCCATTGACGATGCCGCCCATCGCGTGCTCGCGAACGCCGAAGTGGACGTTGCGCCCTGCATAGCCCCAACCGCCCGCATCCGACCCTTCGCTGTCCTGGCCGGGAAGCAACGGCGGATTGAAGTCGCCGTGTCCTTTCAGCTCGGTGTGCGTCGAGGGGTCGAGGTCGGCCGAGCCGCCCACGAGTGCGGGCAGCGTGGCCGCGATCGCATTCATCACCTTGCCGCCCGCGACACGCGTCGCCATCCCTTTTGCATCGGCGGGGAAGACCGGAATGTCGGCGTTCCAACCGCCGGGCAACTCGTCGTTCAGCCGCGAAAAGAGCTGCGTCGCCAGATCGGGAAATGCCTTCGTGAAGGCCTCCACCCTGCCCTTCCATTCCGACTCGGCCTTGGCGCCGCGCGCGAGTGCCTCGCGAAATCTCGCCAGCGCAGGCTCCGGCACGAAGAAGGTCGGCTCGCTCGGCCAGCCGAGCTTTTCCTTGGTCCTCTTCACGTCGGCGATGCCGAGCGGCGAGCCGTGCGCCTTGAAGCTGTCCTGCTCGGGCGAGCCGAAGCCGAGATGCGTGCGCACGAGAACGAGCGTCGGCCGCGTGGTCTGGACGCGCGCAGCATCGAGCGCCGCACGTATCGCGTTCAAATCATTGCCGTCGCCGACCTCGATCGTCTGCCAGCCGTAAGCCTCGAAGCGTCGCGCCCGATCCTCCGAAAAGGTCATGTCGGTTCCCGCCGACAACGTCACCGAGTTGTTGTCGTAGAGACAGACGAGCTTGGCAAGCTTCAGGTGGCCGGCCAGCGACGCGGCTTCCGAGGCCACGCCTTCCATCAGGTCGCCGTCGCTGACGATGGCCCACGTCCGATGATCGATGATCGTGTGACCGTCGCGGTTGTAGCGCGCTGCGAGATGGGCCTCGGCGATCGCCATGCCGACCGCATTGGCGAGGCCCTGGCCGAGCGGCCCAGTGGTGACTTCGACGCCCGCCGTATGACCACGCTCGGGATGCCCGGGTGCCTTGCTGCCCCATTGGCGAAACTGCTTGATGTCGTCGAGCGAGAGGTCGTAGCCGGTCACGTGCAGCAGGCTGTAGAGCAGCGCCGAGCCGTGGCCCGCCGAGAGCACGAACCGATCCCGGTCCGGCCAGAGCGGGTTGGCCGGGTTGTGCTTGAGCTGCTTCCACAGCGCATAAGCCATAGGCGCGGCGCCGAGCGGCAAGCCCGGGTGGCCGCTGTTCGCCTTCTGCACCATGTCGACCGACAGGAAGCGCAGGGTATCGACGCATTGCTGGTCGAGTGTGTCCAACATGGAGTTTCCTTCGCTGCGATTCAGGCTTGCCGAGGGGCGTCGGCCTGGGCGTCGTACTCGCCGCGCCGCGCGGCGCGATTGCAGTCGGCGCGACGAAAGAGAGCTTGCTGCGCGGCAGGAACGTTCGCTGCGATGCCGCGCCAGGCCTCGAGCGCCGGCTGCTGAATGGCGCGCGCGAACGAGAACGCGAGCGCCCAGGGCGTGCGCGACTTGAACCTCACGTTCATCGCATTCAGTCGCGCCGAGGCCAGTTCCGCCGCCTGCCCGCCCGACAAGAAGGCGATCCCGGGAACCGCTGCCGGCACCGAGCGCAGGAAGCACTGGACCGTCGCATCGGCCACCTCGTCGACGCTGCTCTGATCGGCGGCGGCCGTCCCGGGCAAGACCATGTTGGGCTTGAGCAGCATGCCTTCGAGCATCACCTGCTGGGTGTCGAGCTGGTCGAACACCGCATGCAGGACGGCTTGCGTCACGGCCGCGCAGCGCTCGAGCGAGTGATCGCCGTCCATCAGCACCTCGGGCTCGACGATCGGCACCAGCCCTGCCTCCTGGCACAGGCTCGCATAGCGCGCCAGCGCGTGGGCATTCGCCTCGATGCACCCGGGGCTCGGTGTCGCTGCACCGATAGTGATGACGGCGCGCCATTTCGCGAAGCGCGCGCCCATCGAGGCGTAGTCGGCCAGCCGTTCACGCAGCCCGTCGAGGCCGTCGGTGACCAGCTCGCCGGGATGCGCCGCGAGGGCTTTCGCGCCCGCATCGACCTTGATGCCCGGGATGATTCCGGCCTCCTCGAGCGCGCGCGCGAAAGGCAGACCGCGGAGGGTCTGCTGGCGGATCGTCTCGTCGTACAGGATGGCGCCGCTGATGGCGTCGCCGAGGCGCGGCGTCGTGACGATCATGTCCCGGTAGGCGCGGCGCGCTTCCTCGGTCTGCGGGATCCCGAGCGCGGCGAAACGCTTGTTGCAGGTGCCTGTGCTCTCGTCCATCGCGAGCAGGCCCCGGTCGTGGGCCACCAGCGCCTGAGCGGTGGCGATGAGTCGCTGTGCTTGCATGTCAGGCGTCCCTCTTCGACGCGGCCTTGCCGGCATCGCCAAGGGGCGGCGCCGCGGTCGCGCGGTCGACGATCGCTTGCGCTTCCTTCATGATTTGCTTCAAGTGGTCGGCGCCGGCAAAGCTCTCGGCGTAGATCTTGTAGATGTCTTCGGTGCCCGAAGGTCGGGCCGCGAACCAGCCGCTCTTTGCGATCACCTTGATGCCGCCGATGTCGGCGCCATTGCCGGGCGCTTTGCTGAGAACCGCGTCGATCCTTTCCCCGGCGAGCTCGCTCGCGCCGAGTTGCTCCGGAGTCAGCGACGCGAGCTGCTTCTTCTGCCGGACGGTCGCGGGCGCCTCGACCCGATCGGTCAGCGGGCTGCCGAATTCCTGTGCCAGCTCGGCGTAGAGCTGGCCCGGATCGCGACCGCGGCGCGCGGTGATCTCGGCGGCGAGCAATGCCGGCGCGAGGCCATCCTTGTCGGTGGTCCAGACCGTCCCGTCGCGGCGCAGGAACGAGGCCCCCGCGCTTTCCTCGCCGCCGAAGCCGAGCGAGCCGTCGAACAGGCCGTCGGCGAACCACTTGAAGCCGACCGGCACTTCGTAGAGCTTGCGGCCGAGCCGCTTCGTCACGAGGTCGATGAGGCGGGTGCTGACGACCGTCTTGCCGACGGCAGCTTGGGCCGCCCAGTGCGACCGGTGCCGGAACAGGTAGTCGATGGCGACGGCGAGGTAGTGATTCGGAGCGAGCAATCCGGCCTTCGAGGTGACGATGCCATGGCGATCGTGATCGGTGTCGCAGGCGAATGCGATGTCGAAGCGGTCCTTGATGTCGAGCAGGCGCCGCATCGCGTACGGCGACGAGGGGTCCATGCGGATCTGCCCGTCCCAGTCGAGAGTCATGAAGCGGAAGGTCGCATCGACCGCGTCGCTCACGACCGTCAGCTCGAGCTGGTAGTGCTCGGCGATACGCGCCCAGTAGTGCACCCCCGCGCCGCCGAGAGGATCGACGCCGATCCGCACTTTCGCGTGGCGGATCGCTTCGAAGTCGATGACGTTGCCCAGGTCGGCGACGTAGCTGCCGATGTAGTCGTGCCGGTGCGTCGTTGCCGCCCGCAGTGCCTCGGCATACGGGACGCGCCTCACGCCGCGCATCGACGCTTCGAGGAGACGGTTGGCCGCGGCCTCGATCCATCCGGTGACCTCGGTGCCGGCCGGGCCGCCGTTCGGCGGGTTGTATTTGAAACCGCCGTCGTCAGGCGGGTTGTGCGAAGGCGTGACGACGATGCCGTCGGCCAGACCCGCCGTTCGGCCGCGGTTATAGACCAAGATGGCATGCGAGACGGCGGGCGTCGGTGTGTACTCGTCCTCGGTCGCGAGCATCGTCTCGACCCCGTGTGCGGCCAGCACCTCGAGGGCGCTGGCGCGTGCCGGTTGCGAGAGCGCGTGCGTGTCTATGCCGAGAAAGAGCGGCCCGTCGATCCCCTGCTTGGCCCGGTACTGGCAGATCGCCTGCGTGATCGCCAGCACGTGCCGTTCGTTGAACGACACCCCCAAGGACGAGCCGCGGTGGCCCGACGTGCCGAATGCCACGCGCTGCGCCGGCACGGACGGGTCCGGGACTTCCGCGTAGTACGCGGTGACCAGCTTGGCGATGTCGACGAGCGCCGATCGCGTTGCCGGCTGTCCGGCGAGCGGGCTGATGCGGGTGGCCATGGTTTCCTGCGATTTGACGGGTGGCTCGGCGCCGAGGTCACTGCGTTGGGCGCTTGCACCCGGCGGCGAGCTCACCCCGCGGCCGCTCCGACCAGTTGCGCGCTCTTGGTCTTGATGCCGGCAAGCAAGCTGTCCCACGACTTCTGGAACGAGTCGCCGCCTTCTCGTTGCAGGCGCACTGCCAGCGCGGCGTCGTCGATGCCGAGCTTTCGATATTCGGCAATCACCGTTTCGGCATCGCCGCCGTCGACGGGAAGCACGGCATCGACCTTGCCGTGATCGGCGAAGGCCTTCAGCGTCTTGTCCGGAATGGTGTCGACGGTGTCCGGTGCGGCGAGCGCCTCGACGTAAATAGTGTCGCGAGCGGAGGGGTCCTTCATCCCCGTGCTCGCCCACAACAGCCGTTGCGGGCGTGCGCCGGCCGCGGCGAGCCTTTGCCAACGCGGCGAGGCGAGCAGGTCGCGATAGGCCTTGTAGGTCCGCTTCGAGATCGCGATGCCGAGACGGTTTCGATATTCCGGCGGGACCGCATCCTTCACCGCGACGTCCCATCGGGACACGAAAAGCGACGCCACCGATTCGACCTTCGGATCCAGCCCCGCCGCGACCCGGCGTTCGATGCCACGCAGGTAGGCCTCGGCCGCCGCCAGGTACTGCTCGCACGAGAAGAGTAGCGTGACGTTGATCGGCACGCCGGCGAAGACCGATGCTTCGATTGCCTCGACCCCGGCCGCGGTGCCGGGGATCTTGATGTAGAGGTTGGGACGAGCTGCAGCCGCGCTCAGCCGCGCGGCGGCCTCGGTGGTCCTGGCAGCATCGTTGACGATGACCGGCGACACCTCCAGCGAGACCCAGCCGTCGACGCCTTGGGTGGCGTCGTGGATCGGGCGAAACAGATCGGCCGCTCGCCTCAGATCGCTGATCGCGAGCTCGAAGAACAGCTCTTCGCCGGACCTTCCCCGGCCCGCCAACTCGGCGATCTGCTCGTCGTAGAAGTCGCCCGTGCCGATGGCATGCTCGAAAATCGTCGGGTTCGAGGTCAGCCCGGTGATCGAGTACTCCGCGATGTAGCGTGCCATCGTGCCGTCGCCGAGCATCTCGCGGGTGATGTTGTCGACCCAGAGGCTCTGGCCGAGGGCGTGAAGCTCTTGCAGATTGGCGTTCATGATTTCTCCTTCGTCGCGGCGCCGGGCAGCTTGCTGGCGTCGAGTTCAAGCAAGATGGCCGTCAGGATGCGCAGCCTGGAGCTTGAAGCGGACATAGCGCGCTCATGGCGAGCCCTCGGCTGGCTTTTCGACGTGCCCGCCGAATTCGTGGCGCATCGCCGACAAGACCCGATTGGCGAAGTCGGCGCCGCCGCGCGACGCGAACCGTTCGTACAAGGCCGCGCTCAGGACGTGCGTCGGCACGCCTTCGTCGATCGCCGCTTCGATCGTCCAGCGCCCTTCGCCCGAGTCGGAGACTCGACCGCCGTAGGCGGCCAGCTTCGGATCTTCGCGCAGAGCGTTGGCGGTCAGGTCGAGCAGCCACGAACCGATCACGCTGCCTCGACGCCAGACTTCGGCGATCTCGGGCAGGTTCATCTCGTATTGATAGAACTCGGGATTGCGCAGCGGAGTCGTTTCGGCATCGACGGCGCGCGTCTGCTTGCCGGCGTTGGCGTTGCGAAGGATGTTGAGGCCTTCGGCATAGGCCGCCATGACGCCGTACTCGATGCCGTTGTGGACCATCTTGACGAAGTGACCGGCGCCGTGCGGGCCGCAATGCAGGAAGCCCTGCTCGGCAGTGGCCACGTCGCCGCTGCGGCCGCGCGTGCGCGCGGCCGCGTCGACGCCCGGCGCGAGCGCGGCGAAGATCGGGGTCAGGTGGGCGACGATCTCGACCTCGCCGCCGATCATCAGGCAGTAGCCGCGATCTCCGCCGGCGACGCCGCCGCTGGTGCCGACGTCGACATGGTGGCGGCCCGCTGCGGCGAGCTCGGCAGCGCGGCGAATGTCGTCGCGATAGTGGGAATTGCCGCCGTCGATGACGATATCGCCGGGATCGAGGTGCGGCGCGAGCTGTGCCAGCTCCTCGTCGACCACTCCCGCAGGCACCATCAACCAGATGGCTCGCGGCCGGGTCATTTTGGCCACCATGTCGGCGAGCGACGTCGCACCGATAGCACCGTCCCTCTGCGAGGCTGTGACCGCCATGACATGCGTGTCGAAGACCATGCATTCATGGCCCTTCCTGAGCAGCCGTCGGACCATGCTTGCGCCCATGCGCCCCAGTCCGATCATCCCCAGCTGCATCGTCGCTCTCCGTAGAGATTCGGTTGTAGGCCCAGCTTCCGAAGCTAGCGCCTGGACCGCTGAGCGACCAGCAGCGATGACGCGTTATCCCCGTAGGAGGTATGCCCGAACGATGGCATCGCGTTCTACTTGATGTGTCCCAGCGCACAGACACTGCCGCGATCCAGTCGTATCGTCTCCTCATGTTCGTCGTGGCAGCCCCCGTTTCGCTCGCGCACCTCGCGCAGATGAGCGTTGCCCATGCGCCCGAAGGCAAGGGCTGGGCCACCTCGGCACTCGGTTCGGCCGCGGACACGCGCCCGCTGGATTCGCTGGATCTGGGCGCCCACCTCGACCGCTGCCGGCGCTCCCGGGGGACGCTTTTCCCGGCGCTCTGCCTCGCCGACGCGGTGGAAAGCTTCCTCGCGCCTCGCATGTTCACGACCCTCGCCGCGGTCGCGCTCGTGATCGGCGCGGGATTCGGCGTGCTGTAGGGCACCAGGCTCTCATGCGAATCGGCGAAATTTGCTCGCGCTCGGTGGTCACCTGTCAGCGTGGCATCAGCGCCTTCGAACTCGCCCGACTAATGCGCGATCACCACGTCGGCGACGTGATCGTCGTCGACGAGGCCGCGGGCGTTGTAACCCCGATCGGCGTCGTGACCGACCGCGACCTGGTCGTCGAGGTGATGGCCAAGGGAGTCCATCCCGAGCGCCTGCGGGCCGAGGACCTGATCTCCGTCGAGATCGTCACGGCATTCGAGTCCGAGCTCGTGTACGACGCGATCTGGCACATGCGCGGCAAGGGCATCCGCAGATTGCCGGTGGTCGATGCGCACAACCATCTTGTCGGAGTTCTGACGGCGGACGACGTGACGAGGTTTCTGGTGGAGGAGCTGACCGAAGTCACCCGCATACCGCTTCAGCAGACCAGGCGGGAAGAAGCGACACGCGACGTCGTGGCGCCCTGACCGGCTCGAATCGGTTGTCGTGTCGGGGCGCACCGACTCAGCGCTGGGTTGAGCAATGTGCTGACCCAAGGGTTCGGCGAATATCTGCGCCGCCGCCGCGCCCTGAAGCACTTCGGTCGCCACCCGCTGCTGGATGCGCTCGGCCGCCATGGCTCTGCGCAAGCCTTGCCCTAGCATCTGGCCGGATATCCGGAGCAGGCCGCCCCACGCCGACATCCGTCGTCTTCTCCAGGCGCCCCAGCCGGCAAGGACGGTGCATATGTGGGCGGCAGCCGGAGCCGGGTGTGTGTCACCGCACAGACCTGGCGGCGCTGTTCCGTCAGAGTCTGTCGATGAACGCCCCCGTTCCGCCTACCGTGCAGATGAGCCCTGCACTTTCGCCCGACCTCCTCCGCAAGATGGACGCGTACTGGCGCGCTGCCAACTACCTCTCGGTCGGGCAGATCTATCTGCAGGACAACCCGCTACTTGAGTCCCCGCTCCGCCTCGAGCATGTCAAACCCCGTCTGCTCGGGCATTGGGGCACGACCCCCGGTCTGAACTTTCTCTACGTCCATCTCAACAGGCTGATCAAGGCGAACGATCTCAACATGATGTACGTCATCGGCCCCGGCCATGGCGGACCGGGGATCGTGGCGCAGAGCTATCTGGAAGGGTCCTACACCGAGCACTACCCGGCGATCGAGCGCAGCCGCACCGGGCTTCAGCGACTCTTCCGCCAGTTCTCATGGCCATACGGCATCCCGAGTCACGTCTCACCGGAGACTCCCGGCTCCATTCATGAAGGTGGAGAGCTTGGCTATTCGTTGGTCCACGCTTACGGGGCCGCCTTCGACAACCCGGATCTGATCGTCGCCTGCGTCGTCGGCGACGGCGAGGCGGAGACGGCCGTGCTGGCCACCAGCTGGCACTCCAATAAATTCCTCAATCCCGCCCGCGACGGCGCGGTGCTGCCGATCCTTCACCTCAACGGCTTCAAGATCGCCAATCCGACAGTCCTGGCCCGAATCAGCCGCCAGGAGCTGACGGACTTGCTGCGCGGCTACGGCCACGAGCCCTACTTCGTCGAAGGCCATGATCCGGCGCTGGTACACCAGTCTCTTGCAGCAACGCTCGACACCGTCTTGGCCGAAATTGGCCGAATCCAGATCGCCGCGCGGTCTGCCGGCGACACGAAAAGCCCCGAGCGGCCGCGCTGGCCGATGATCGTATTCCGCACACCGAAGGGCTGGACGGGACCGAAATTCGTCGACGGCAGGCCCGTGGAAGGAACTTGGCGCGCGCATCAGGTTCCGATCGCCGATTTCAAGAAGCCGGAACATCTGACGCAGCTCGAGGACTGGCTCAAGAGCTATCGGCCACAGGAACTGTTCGACGACCGCGGCAAGTTCCGCGAGGAGTTCGCCGAGCTCGCGCCGACTGGGCATCGCCGCATGGGTTGCAACCCGCACGCCAATGGCGGCGAGCTGCTGCAGCCGCTGTCGATGCCGCACTTTCGCGACTACGCGGTGACGGTGCTCGAGCCCGGCGGCATCCAGGCGGAAGCAACGCGGGTGCTCGGGAAATTCCTGCGCGACGTGATGAGGCTCAATCTCGACAAGCGGAACTTCCGTCTCTTCGGTCCCGACGAGACCGCCTCGAACAGGCTGGAAGCTGTCTACGAGGTCTCCGGCAAAACCTGGATGGCCGACATCGAAGAGGTCGATGTCGATCTGAGCGTCGACGGCCGCGTGATGGAAGTGCTGAGCGAAAACATGTGCGAAGGCTGGCTCGAGGGCTACCTGCTGACGGGACGCCACGGCCTCTTCTCGTGCTACGAAGCCTTCGTCCACATCATCGATTCGATGTTCAACCAGCATGCCAAGTGGCTGAAGGTGAGCCGCAAGATCCCGTGGAGGAAGCCCATCGCGTCGTTGAACTACCTGCTCACTTCGCACGTCTGGCGCCAGGACCACAACGGCTTTTCGCACCAGGATCCCGGCTTCATCGATCACGTCGCCAACAAGAAGTCCGACGTCGTTCGCATCTATCTGCCGCCCGATGCCAACTGCCTGCTGTCGGTCGCCGACCACTGCCTGCGCAGCCGCAACTACGTCAATCTGATCATTGCCGGCAAGCAGCCGGAATGGCAGTGGCTCGACATGGATTCGGCCGTCCGCCACTGCACCGCCGGCGCCGGAATCTGGCAATGGGCCAGCAACGACGCCGGCGAACCCGACGTGGTGATGGCCTGCGCCGGCGATGTACCGACGCTCGAGACGCTCGCCGCGGTCACCTTGTTGCGAGAGTACGTCCCCGATATTCGCGTTCGTGTCGTCAACGTCGTCGACCTGATGGTGCTGCAACCTCCGTCCGAGCATCCGCACGGTCTCGAAGACCTCGACTTCGACGCGTTGTTCACCACGGACAAGCCGGTGATCTTCGCCTTTCACGGCTATCCGGCCATGATCCACAAGCTGACCTACCGCCGGCGCAACCACGACAACATTCATGTCCGCGGCTACAAGGAGGAAGGCACCACCACCACCGCCTTCGACATGGTCGTGCTGAACAACCTCGACCGTTATCAGCTCGCCCTCGATGCCATCACACGAATTGCGAGGTTGAGCGGCCAGGTGGAGGCTGCGCGGGCGCGTTACTGGGAGACCATGGAGCGACACAAGCTCTACATCAGCGAGCATGGCGACGACATGCCGGAGATCCTCGACTGGCGCTGGAAGGCATGAACGAAATGGGGGGTTCGGGATCGGCGAGCCCGGGCCCCGCAGCCGAGTTGACAGTGCTCGCGCTGAACAGCGGCTCCTCCTCGCTCAAGTTCGGCTTGACGCCCGCGGGCGGCCTGATCATGGGCACGCGCA
Source organism: Burkholderiales bacterium (assembly GCA_031360885.1). Classification (GTDB taxonomy): domain Bacteria; phylum Pseudomonadota; class Gammaproteobacteria; order Burkholderiales; family Burkholderiaceae_C; genus Schlegelella_A. Next base: position 27,782 of record JANMCC010000094.1, read on the forward strand.
GCGGCGATCTCGATCCGGGTGTTCTGATCTACCTCATGCGTCAGAAGAAGCTCGATGCGGACAAGGTCGAGGAGCTGGTCGACCGTCGTTCCGGTCTGCTCGGGATTCCCGGCATCGGCAGCGACATGCGGCAGCTGCACGAAGCCGGCGCGTCGAACGCCGACGCACGGCTCGCCATCGAGATGTTCTTCTACGCGGTGCGCAAGCAGATCGCCGGAATGATCGCTGCGCTCGATGGCGTCGACGAGATCGTCTTCACGGGCGGCATCGGCGAAAACGTTGCGGTCGTCCGCGCTGGGATCTGCAAGGGCCTGGCGTGGATCGGCGTCAGTCTCGACACAGCTCGGAACCGGTCCTCGAGCAACCCCATCAACGCCGCCGCTTCGCGCTGCAAGGTTCAGGTGCTCGTCTCGCAGGAAGACAAGCAGATCGCCCGCCATACGTGGGCGCTGGTCGCACGAAGTGCGATGCCAAGCTACATTGATTCGTGAACGCAGCGCGCAATCATCCCCGGATCGATCTCGCTCGCATCGCCACCGAAGCGATGTCCCAGCGCGGGCTGGAGCCGGCGTTTCCGCCCGGCGTCGGGCAGCAGCTGGCTTCGATCGGCGGCCCGGGCAGGGACGACGACCCGCGCATCCGTGATCTCACGGCGCTGCCGTGGTGTTCCCTCGACAACGACGACTCGCTCGATCTCGATCAGTTGACGACGTGCGAGCCGCTCGGCGGCGGCTCGGTCAAGATCCTGGTGGCGGTAGCCGACGTCGATGTGCTCGTGAAGAAGGGGTCGGCGATCGACGAGCACGCCCGGTTCAACACGACGTCGGTGTACACCTCGGCGAAGGTGTTTCCGATGTTGCCCGAGCGTCTGTCGACCGACCTGACTTCGCTCAACCAGGATCAGGACCGCCTCGCCCTCGTAACCGAGATGGTCGTCGCCCCGGACGGCGGGGTCGCAGCAGCGACCGTCTATCGCGCGAAGGTGCGCAACAAGGCGAAGATGGCCTACGACGCGGTGGCTGCCTGGATCGACGGTGGCGGCCCGTTGCCGGGGGCCGCCCGCGCGGTGGCCGCAATGGACCTGCAGCTCCGAACTCAGGACGAAGTCGCCCAGCGGTTGCGCGCGCGACGCCACGCCGAGGGATCGCTCGAGCTCGAGACCTTCCAGCCGCGCGCCGTGTTCGACGGTGAACGCGTGGTCGATATTCGCCAGCAGGTCCAGAACCGGGCTCGCCAACTGATCGAGGAGCTGATGATCGCGACCAACGAGCACGCCGCCGGCTTTCTGGCGAGCGCGGGCGTCGCCTCATTGCGCCGTGTCGTCCGGTCTCCCGAGAGATGGCTGCGCATCGTGGAAGTCGCCCGCAAGCTCGGTGGGTCCTTGCCGACAGCGCCGAGCTCGCAGGCGCTTGCGGCGTTTCTCGCCAGACGTCACCAGGCCGATCCGGTGCGATTCCCGGACCTCTCTCTCGCCATCGTCAAGCTGATGGGATCGGGTGAATACGTCGCCGAGCAACCGGGCGAAGCGCCGATCGGCCATTTCGGCCTGGCGACGCGCGACTACACGCACTCCACCGCTCCCAACCGCCGCTTCCCCGACCTGATCACGTCTCGCCTGCTCAAGACCGTTCTGTCCGGGAGCCTGCCGGCCTACAGCCTCGCCGAGTTGAAAGCGCTCGCACAACACTGCACCGACCAGGAGGACGCCGCACAGAAGGTCGAGCGCAGCGTCCGCAAGTCCGAGGCCGCTCTGCTTCTCGAATCGCATGTCGGCCAGCAGTTCGACGCGATCGTGACCGGCCGCTCGACGAGCGGCACCTGGGTTCGCATCTTCACGCCTCCCGTCGAGGGCAAGCTGGTGGGGCGAATGCCCGAGCTCGAAGTCGGTCAGCGGGCCCGAGTCAAGCTCGTGGCGACGAACGTGGAGCATGGGTTCATCGATTTCGTGCTGATCGAGTGAACGGGCCGCTGGACCGGCCGCTCACGACAGCCAGCGCAACCTCCGCTCTTTCGCGATCTTGTGCCAATCGACCTTCGCGAAGGCATAGACGAGGGCGAGCAGCACAAGCTGCGTCACTACGAAATACAGCCACGAGACTGGCCCGGTCAGGTCCGGCGTGAGCCAACGCGACGCCAAAGAGCCGCCCGCGAACGCACCCGCATAGCTGACGAACCGACCGATGAAGAAAGGAACGGCCAGAAGGCGCAGCGGCGCGCGGGTCAAGCCGTAGGCCAGGAAGAGCGCGTTGGACGGCAAGGGGCTGAAGGCGAAGAGCAGAAACACCACTGCGCTGGTGGCCCTTCGCCGCTTGACCATCTCTGCCACGGTGTCGAGGTTTGCGCGCATTGCGGCCCCGACCCAGCGGCTGCGCACGATGCGTTGCGCGAAATGGGCCAGGACAACACGGCCACACGTGGCCGCCAGAGATGCGACCAAGGCGATCAGCCAGGGATTGGCGTCGGGGTGCTTGAGTCCGACATACGAGATCACCATCCAGGTCGGGGGCGCGAATGCCGGCAAGGCGTTGAGCGCGAAGACAACGAGGAAGAGAAGCGTCAGCGAGGCCATCCGCGCATTCTGCGGCGTGGCAGCAAGCAGCCGCAGCACGCTTGTGCGAGATCAAGCCGCACGGCGTTTGCGGCTTTGACAATCGGGGACTTCCCATTTCCAGGATCCCCTCGTCTACCTCCTGCTGGTTGCTGTCGCCATCACGCTCGTCGCCTGGCTGATCGAAGGCAGTCGCGGCTGGCCACCATCGTGGTGGTGGCCACCATCCTGCTGATCTCCGAGATTCACAGCGCCGCCGACGTCACCCGCGTCCTGCTGCTGGGCGGCTCCCTCGCGGTGGCAGCCGTTCCGGCAGGGCTGCCGGCGATCTTGTCGGTGGTGCTCGCGCTCGGGTTGCGGCGCATGGCTCGAGGCCGGACCCTTGCGCGACGAGAACAGTTGCGTCGCCGGTACGACGCATCGTGGCTGCAGAAGATCGCCGCGCTCCGCGCTTGACAAAACGCAAGTCGTCGTCAAGGCGCCTCCCCTAGGATGCTTTGAGACACGCCGCCCGGCTCTCCAACCAACCTCTATCGCATGGACTCCCCGATGAAACTCGCTCGCTCACTTTCACTCGTGTTTGCCGTCGGCATCGCCGGCGCGCCCGCCTGGGCCGCCGGAACCGATGAGCATCAAGCTCATCACCCCGCGGTCACCGCCTCTGCGCCCGTGTCCAAAGCCACTCCTGGCAAGCCCAGCGACTACGTGACGCGCATGGATGCACAGACGAAGACGATGCGGGCGATGCACGACCGAATGATGGCCGCCAAAACGCCCGAGCAACGCAACGCCCTGATGCTCGAGCACATGAAGGCCATGCAGGAAGGCATGGCGATGATGAGCGGCACGCCCCCGGAAGGAATGGGTGGCGTGAAAGGCGACATGGCTGCGCACCATCAGACGATGGAAAAGCGCATGGAGATGATGCAGGCCATGATGCAGATGATGATGGATCGTCTGCCCGCTGCGCCAGCGAATTGACGCAGTGACGGAGTGACGGTCATGACACCTCTTCGCACAGGCCTCGCGCTGGCCATCGCCGTCGGGCTCTTCCACGCCCTCTGCGCTCTCGTCTGGGCGCTCGCGCCTGGACCATGGTCCAGCCGCGACCCTTTGCGCTTTCCGGGTTCCTGATCGCGCTGGTCGTCCTGACTGCATGGGCGTTCTTCATGGGGACGTTTTTCTCCTGGTTGCGCGACCGCTTGGCGCGGTGACCCTGGCGAAGCTTCTTTGGAGGCAAGAATGAATCACGACCACGTTTCTGCCGAAGCCGGACCGACGGGTTTCTGGCGTTCGCGCTACGCCATCGGGCTGATCTTCTTCGGCGCGGTAGCGATGTACTTTCTGCTCACCGAGCATCGCGCCCATTTCTTCGGCGCGCTGCCCTTCCTGTTGCTTCTCGCCTGCCCGCTGATGCACGTCTTCATGCATCACGGCCACGGGAGCCACGCGGGCGGACACGCCCATCGCGACGGCGACGGTGGAGGTTCCGCCGCATCGGCGGGCCCTCGGGCCGCGACGACCGAAAATCGGCCATGAGCCACGACACTTCCGCATACGGGCTGTGGGCGCTGGTCTTCTTCAACTCGGCCATCTTCCTGATCTTCGCTTTCAGCTTCTTCAAGCCTCAGACCGCGCGCGACTGGCGGAGCTTCGGCGCTTTCGCCGCCTTCATCATCGCGCTGTTCGTCGAGATGTACGGCTTCCCGCTCAGCATCTACCTGATGTCGGGCTGGCTGCAGACGAAGTACCCGAATCTCGACCTGCTGTCGCACAACGCCGGTCACCTCTGGTCGACGCTTCTGGGCGAAAAGGGCGATCCGCACTTCGGCCCGCTCCACATTGCGAGCTACGTGTTCCTGGGTTTCGGTTTTTACCTGCTGGCGAACGCGTGGCGGGTTCTGTACGACGCCCAGCGCCGCAACGTTCTGGCGACGTCCGGTCCCTATGCACGGATTCGCCATCCGCAATACGTGGCCTTCGTCCTCATCCTGCTGGGCTTCCTGCTCCAGTGGCCCACGCTGCTCACGTTGGTGATGTTCCCGATCCTGCTCGTGATGTACGGGCGACTCGCGGTGAACGAAGAAGCGGAGATGCGCAAGCGTTTCGGCGCCGCGTTCGACGCCTACGCCGCCCGCACGCCGCGTTTCTTGCCGTCTTGGCGTACCGGAATGTCGGTGCCGATCTGAAATCTCACCGTCACGTCAAGGAGACCACACCGTGCAAAACCTCGGCTTCGACGTCAGCGGCGTGACCTGCGGCGGCTGCGCCGGCAGCGTCCAGCGAACACTCAGCAAGCTCGACGGCATGGGTCTCGGCTATTCCGCCAAGGCCCGCCCGGCAGCTCACCGAGAGCTGGCTCGTGCATGAGCAAGAAGCAAGCAGCCGACCGCTCGCGACGCTTCTTGGCGGTCATGCCGGGAGCAGCCGCATCGCAAGGGAGGCGGGCGAAGGCGGGATCGGCAAGAAGCTGACGGTCGATGGGGAGCTGCAAAAGCTGCAGCGCGAGACATTCGACTATTTCTTGCATGAAACGAACCCCGCCAATGGTCTTGTGATCGACAAGACGGCGCCGAATTGGCCGGCGAGCATCGCCGCGACCGGCCTGGCGTTGGCGTGCTACCCGGTCAGTGTCGAACGCGGGTTCATGACCCGCGCCGCGGCAATTGACCGTACGCTCGCAACGCTGCGATTCTTCTGGAACAGCCGGCAGGGCCCCGAGGCCGACACCACCGGATACCGAGGCTTCTACTACCACTTCCTCGACATGCAGACCGGCCGGCGCGCCGGCCAGTGTGAGCTGTCCACGGTGGACAGCACGTTCCTGATTGCAGGGGCATTGGCGGCGGCTGCGTATTTCAGCGCCGACCGGGCAGACGAGAACGAAATAGGGGCGCTCGCAGACGCGCTCTACCGCCGCGCCGACTGGAGTTGGGCGCAAAACGGCGGTTCAACCGTCACCCACGGCTGGAAGCCGGAGAGCGGGTTCCTCCCTTACCGATGGGAGGGCTACGACGAGGCACTGCTGCTCTACGTCCTGGGACTGGGCTCGCCGACCCATCCGCTGCCTGCGCAAAGCTATGCGGCGTGGACCGCCACCTACCGGTGGGAGCAAGGTGCCGCCCCGGACGGGGAGCAGGACTATTTGTATGCAGGGCCGCTGTTCACTCACCAGCTGTCTCATGTGTGGGTCGACTTTCGCGGCATCCAGGACGCGTTCATGCGCGGGAAAGGCATCGACTATTTCGAGAACAGCCGCCGTGCCACGTTCGCGCAGCAGCGATATGCGATCGCCAACCCTCGACAGTACGAGAGCTACGGCGACCACTGCTGGGGAATCACGGCGAGTGAAGGCCCCGGCCCCGGCAATCTCGTCGTCGATGGCGTCGAGCGCGAGTTCTTCGACTATGTGGCGCGCGGCGTACCGAACGGGCCGGACGACGGAACGCTCGCACCGTGGGCCGTGGTCGCATCGCTGCCTTTCGCGCCCGAGATCGTGTTGCCCACCTTGGACTACTGCATCTACCAAGCCAGATTGACCGAATTCAATTCCTACGGGTTCAAGGCTTCCTTCAATCCTTCGCACCCGGGGGAACCGGGCAATCCCTATGGCTGGTGGGTCTCCCCCTGGCATTTCGGGCTCAACCAGGGGCCGATCGTCTTAATGATCGAAAACTTCCGCTCCGGACTGTTATGGCAACTGATGCGAAGTTGCCCCTACATCGTCAGCGGCCTGCGCCGGGCCGGCTTCACAGGCGGCTGGCTCTAGCCAAAGGTGGCAACCGACTCAGCCACTTCCAATGGGTCCATCGGTTCACCAGGGGAACAACATGACCGTAGCGAACGTTTCGAAAGCAAGCGCGTATCGGCTGCCGCCGACCATGAGAGCCGCCCAGGCGGCGATCGAGCTTCCGGAGGTGCAGGAGATGCTGCGAAGGCTGTCTGCATACCGGCTGGGCATCTTCATGCCACACAAGCATGACGAGGTCACGGGCGAATTCCTGCCGCTGCCCGACGGAGTCTTGCAGGTGGAGTCCGGCTTGGCCGTGTCGTTCCAGCAGATCGACGATGTCGCAAGAGAGAGCGAGCAATTTCTTCCCGTGGGCTGGGTGTGGCGTGCCGGCGCAAGGAGCGTCGCGGCCGCATGCGAAATGGTGTCGGACGTCGGGCCTGGCGACGAGGAGCCGACGGTCAAGCACAAGATGCTCGACGAAGACCGACCCCGCAATCCCGCGCCCCGGTCGGCTTTGCCCGCTGCGTGATCGCGACGGGGGCGAGGCATTCCGGATGTGAGAACAGAGTAGGAGATGCGATGAAGACCAGCGTTATCGAAGTGCGCGACATGCTCTCGGTGTTGAGCGTGCCTGGCGTGGAAAAGCGGATCGGCGACGTGCCGGGAGTTGAAAGTGTCACGGTGAATTTCGCTGCCGGGAATGCGACGGTGCGTTTCGACGAAACCCGACTGAACCTCGCCGACATCAAGTCCGACGTTCGCCAAAGCGGGTACCACGCATCCGCCGGGTCCACCGATCCGGCGGCAGGCAGTCACGAGGGTCACGCGGCACCGGGGGCTTCGCCGAACGACGGCGAACCTGTGCCACCGGGGAAAGCCCCGGCTGCAGCTGGCTAGAGCAACGAGCGCCCCGTGCGTTGGCCGATGCAACATCTCCCTTTGGAGACGCGATGAAAACGAGCGTGATTGAAGTACGTGACATGTTGTCTGTGTTGAGTGTGCTCGGCGTCGAGAAGCGGATTGGCGAAGTGCCGGGTGTCGAAAGCGTCACCGTCAACTTCGCTGCGAAAACCGCGACCGTGCGCTATGACGAAACGCGGCTGGAAGTTGCCGACATCAAGTCGGACGTTCGGCAGCGTGGGTTTGGCTCGGAGGATGAGCCGCAGGTCAAGAAGGCGGGCCACTCCGGGTCTGCGAGCAAACCGCTTGAGCAACCGCCACCACACGCGACGCCAGCGGACGCCCGGGCCGAAGCTTCGCCGTCGTCAGCGACCGTGCCGAAGGATGCAGCGTCCGGCGACGTTGCCAAGCCGGCCGCCGTTGCCGCCGTGCCTGCAACAGCATCGGGCGATCCACCTGTCGGCGACACCTCGAATGCCGAAGAACCTGGGCCGATCGAGAGGGCGAGCGACTGGGTGCGCGCGACGTTGACCGCGGCCGCCCCAAGCCCTCCCGCCGCCGGTCACTCCGGGCACGCAGACCACGCGTCACCTGGCCCGAGTTCTGCGATGTCGGCAGACATGGCGCACGAGATGGGCCATGGCGGCGCCGACATGGCAGCCATGGTGCGCGACATGCGCAATCGTTTCTGGATCTGTCTGATCTTTACGGTCCCTATCTTCGTCTATGCGCCGATGGGCGGAATGTGGTCGGCGCCGGCGCCGCCGTTCGGGCTCGACCTCGGTCTGTGGCTGTTCTTCTTCGCAAGCGCCGCCGTCCTGTATCCCAGCTGGCCCTTCTTCGTCTCCGCCTGGCGTGGCCTCAAGAAGGGCACGCTCGGGATGGCCGCGCTGATCGTGCTCAGCGTGGGGACCGGGTACCTGTTCAGTGTCGGCTCCACGTTCTTCTTCAAGGAAGGCGGCCAGTTCTTCGAAGCTGTTTCCGTGCTGCTGGTGTTCATCCTGCTCGGCCACTGGCTGGAAATGCGCGCCCGCGCGGGGGCGTCGTCGGCCATCAAGGCGCTGATGAACCTCACGCCGACGAAGGCCAACGTCATCCGCGAGGGCGTCGAGGTCGAGGTGCCGACCGCGGCGGTCTTGGCGGGCGAGATCGTCGTGATCCGCCCGGGCAACAAGATCCCGGTCGACGGCACGGTGGAGAGCGGTGAATCGCTGGTCGATGAGTCGATGCTGACCGGCGAGTCGATGCCGGTGCAGAAGGGGCCGGGGGCAACGGTGGTCGGCGCGACCATCAACAAGAGTGGCAGCTTTCGCTACAAGGCGACCAAGGTCGGGGCCGATTCGGCGCTGGCGCAGATCGTCAAACTCGTGCAGGAAGCGCAGAACTCCAAAGCGCCGGCACAACTCCTGGCCGACAAGGCGGCGCAGTGGCTGGTCATCGTTGCGATCGTCATCGGCCTCTCGACGTTCGGCGTCTGGTTCTGGTGGATCGGACAACCGCTGCTGTTCGCCGTCACCATGACCATCACGGTGTTCGTGATCGCCTGTCCGGATGCCCTGGGTCTTGCGACGCCGATGGCGATCATGGTCAGCACCGGACTGGGCGCGACGAACGGCATCTTGTTCAAGAACGCGTCGGCGCTCGAGGATGCGACGAAGCTCGACATCATCGTCTTCGACAAGACCGGCACGTTGACTGTCGGCCAACCCGAGGTCGTGGAGATCGCGACGGCGGATGGGGTCACCGAGGACGTGGTGTTGACCGCCGCAGCGGCTGTTGAGCAGGGTTCGGCCCACCCGCTCGCCCAGGCGATCGTGCGCCGGGCAGCGAAGCTGACGATCGTGCCGCCCACGGGCTTCAAAAGCCTCGACGGGATGGGCGCGCAAGCAGAGACCGCGGGTGGAACCGTGTTTCTGGGCAACCGGTTGCTGATGGACACGCAACAGATCGCGCTCGGCCGTCTGGAGGCCGATGCCACCCGCCTGCAGGGGGACGGCCGCACGGTGGTCCACGTGTCTCAGGCCGGTCGCGTGATCGGCCTCATTGCCATCGCCGATGCGATCAGGCCCACGTCGAAGGCCGCGATTGCCAAGTTGCGTGAGCGAAAGATTCAGGTGGTCATGCTCACTGGCGACAACGCGGCCACGGCCAAGCGCATCGCAGCCGATCTCGGCATCGACACGGTTCTGGCGGACGTGTTGCCGGCACAGAAGGCGGCGAAGATCAAGGAACTGCAAGCCACCGGAAAAAAGGTCGGGATGGTGGGCGACGGCGTCAACGACGCCCCCGCCCTCACCCAGGCCAACGTGGGATTCGCGATCGGCGCAGGCACCGATGTCGCGATGGAAAGCGCCGACGTCGTGCTGATGAAAAGCGACCCGTACGACATCGTCGGGGCGATCGAACTGTCTCGCGCGACTCTTCGAAAGATGCATCAGAACCTGTGGTGGGCGGTGGGCTACAACACGGTCGCGTTCCCGCTGGCCGCGGGCGTCTTGTTTCCCTTCGTGCTCAGTCCGGAGGTCGCTGCGCTGTCGATGTCCGGCAGCACCCTCGTGGTGGCGATCAACGCCCTTCTGCTCAAGCGCACGAAGCTGGCTGGCATCCGCCGGCCCGGCGAGTCAGCTGCACCCGGGGCGCCAGACGGCGCGATCATGGCTGCACCCGCCCGGGTGCCGCCGATGCCTCCGAAGGCACAGCAGCGAGCGCCGACTTAGACCTCTCACGGAATGCGGGAAGATAGTAATGGCTGCGGAATTCGACATGAAGAAGGTCACAACGCCGCTCTTGCTTCACATGCTCCGCGAGGAACTGCGATTCCCGAGAGTGTTCCTTCTGCTGCGCAAGCTCACCGTGAGTCGATTCAAGAAGACGATCGACAAGCGTTTCCCTCCCGAATTGATCGATCTGGCCGCGTTGCCACTCTGGGTCTACATCGGCCTCAAGGAAAAGATCGGCCAACGCAGGGCATTCGAGGTCATGCGCGTCGCCTTGTTGACCGGCGGCACGGCTGCGCAGAATCTGCAGTTCGATACCGTCCACAAGGAGCGGACGTTTGTCAACTTCGCCGATCTGGAGATCGAGAACAACCGCGGTGGCCTGGTCCGCTGGAACACGATGCAGATCGTGGAGCGAACACCGCGGCGTTTCGAGATCAGGATTACGCGCTGCATGTTCCACGAGCTGGCAACTTCCCTCGGCCTTCCCGAGTTGACGCCCGTCGTCTGCCAGATCGACAACGCGATGTTCAGCTCGTACCTGCCGGACGAGATGACGTTCGATCGAGGCGGCCTCGGACGCCGGATCGCCGATGGCCAGCGCGAATGCAACTTCGTCTGGGAATTGCGTCAGGCGGCTTGACCGCCGGCCGCGAACCGCCATGTCGGACCGATCGTTTCCTCGTCACGATGAGAGCACCGCTCAGGCACATGCGCCGATCGACGTGGTCTTCGCCTATCTGGACGACCCCGCCGCCTTGTCCGCGCACATGGGCAAGTCTTCAATGATGATGATGGGCTCGAAGATGTCGACGGAACTCGACGCCGGCGGCGGTCGCGTGATCGGATCAAGGATTCGAATGCACGGGAGCGTGATGGGCATTCCCGTTTCGCTCGAGGAAGCAGTCATCGAGCGCCAGCCTCCGCGAAGAAAGCTCTGGGAGACCGTCGGAAATCCGCGGCTTCTGGTCCTGGCGCACTACCGCATGGGCTTCGAGCTCACGCCCCGCGGCGATTCGTCGCTGGTGCGTGTTTTCATTGACTACAGCTTGCCGACGACCGCGCCGCAATCGTGGCTTGGCGGCCTGCTCGGTGGCGTGTACGCACGCTGGTGCACGAAGCAGATGGCTGACGGCGCCGCCGGACATTTCGCCTCCACCAGGACCGAATGCGCATGAACGCGTCACCGCGTCACTCGGATGCAGCCGGGGAGCCGATGACATTTCCGGTCGGCTATCACAGCCTCCATCCCGACCCCGGCATGGACTTCCAGATGAACCGCTGGTTCGGATGGATGGGCGAGCCCGACATGCCGGAGGAGATGCGGAGAGTCGCTCCGCGCATCGTGACTTGCGGCGACTGGAAGCGAGAGTTCATTGCGCTTGCAGAGCTTGCTGCTGAGCAAGGTCGAGTCCTCAAAGCGGCGTTCTATTGGCGATCCGCCGCGCGACCCGGGGTTCCAACGCCGCGGCGCGCAGGGCGAGGCATCCGCCTAGCCACAGACCCACCAGTGCCACCCGCTCGACTTCGAAATGGTCGAGGGCAGCGCCTACCGGCTTGTGCCAGTCGGCGGTCATCGGCAACCCTGCTTCGTCGATCGTGCCTCCCTGGTGCCCACCCAGGTTTCGCGCAAGCCTGCCAAGAGCGGTAGTCGCATGACGCGATTCAAGCCATTTTCAGCGGCCGCCACCGGCTTCCGGAAGCATGCGCGGGGCGCCTTCCCGGCTGTGACCGTAGCCGGGATCGGTTCCATCGGGTTGATGGTGGTCGTCAACTTCCTCATCGACTCGGATTTCAAGTGGTTGCTCTTCGGCTTTGCCCTGCCCTGGGTCTGCGCACTGGTCCTTTACCGCTTTGAATCAGGCAGCAACCACGTCATCGAAATCTCCCGCGCCAGCGATCTCGTCGAGCCGCCATCGCGAGCAAAGCGATGACGTCGACCGCCGGCGTTCCTGCCCTCACACCGTCGGCTGAGGCCGACAGCCTGAGGCCCGTGCAGTTGACATGGCTTGCGGCGGCTGTGTTTGTCGTCTCTGCGGGCTTCGGGGCGCTCCTGCCCTTGCTTCCGGGCTGGCTCGCTCAAATGCTCCCAGGTGCGACTGCGCTGACTATCGCTCGGCACGTCGGATTTCTCAGCGGCATCTATACGGCCGGAGTGCTTGTGGGAGCGCCGCTTTGGGGACTGATCGCCGATCGTGTCGGGCTCGGACAGGTCCTGATCGTCGGGCTGGTCGGCTATGTCGCGAGCCTCATCCTGGTTCTCCTGCCGGGCTTCGACACCATCTACGCGATCTATGCACTGCGTGCAATGACCGGCTTCTTTGTTGCAGCCGTCATCCCGGTTGTTTCCGCCCTGGTGGCCGAGCACACCCCGGAGGGAAAGCGAGCGCGCCGGTTTGCGTGGCTCGGCGCAATGTCGCTGCTGGGCTTTCTGTTCGGACCTGGATTGAACGCGATGGCCGGCTGGTCCGCAACTCTGGTGGTCGACGGCGGAATCGTTACTCCCGCACTGTCGGCGCGCATCGTGATCGTGATATCGGCGTTGCTCGGTGCCGCAGCGATGCTGGGGCTTGCACGGACGCTACCGGAAGTCTCCAAACCGCTGTCACACAGGCAAACGGTTCCGGCGAATCCGGGCATCGCTCGATTTGTCGCGTTGTGCTGGCTCAGCGGCGCCGTGACCTTCGTCCTTGCCGGTTTCGAGCTCGGCATCGTGTTGCAGGGACAGGAGCACGCCGACGTGTCGACGCGCCAGGTCGCGATGATGTTCGCGGAGTGCAGCCTCGTGATGCTGGGCGTCAACGCCGTGCTTTTCTTCACAGCTCTGCTGGAGAAGGCTGCCGCGAGCCAGCTCGTGGGCGTTGGGCTGATCCTTGCCATCGCCGGATTGGCCGTGCTGGCCGGGCACCGCTCCGAAACGTGGGTGTACGTCGGCATCAGTCTTACCTCTGCGGGGACAGGCCTGGTGCTGCCGGTGATCGCCTACCTCGCCTCTGGCACGTCCCCACAACGCCTCGGTACGACGATGGGCGGTCTGGCCGCTGCAGCGGGCCTGGGGCAGACGCTGGGATCCGCCATCGGCGGTTGGCTCTTCGGCGCTGCAGGTCAGTGGGCGTTTGGCTGGCTGATTCTGCCGTTGATCGCTGTGGTGCTCGTGCTGCTTGCGAGACCCGGATGGCCATTGGCCCATTGATCTACCTCGTATCTGACCGGCGCCATGTCCCGGCTGATGGCTGTTTCGGAGAACTATCCGAACCGGCGCGCGAATCAAGCATTCCGAGACCTGCAGGCGTAGCAGGAACGTGACGCTGCGCTCGTTTCCGTCGAATCTGACCGGGATGCTTGATGTGCTTCGGCGAGCGCTTTCACCTGTCGGCTCGGTCGCCGGCGGCTCTGCCACAAACCTACCGGCTCGATCTCGGGAATCGAGAACCCGAGATCGCGCGACTGCCGGATGAATCGCAGCGTGTGCACGTCAGTCCCGTCGTACTGCCGGCAGCCGGCTTCGGTCCGGGTTGCCGCAGGCAACAGGCCCACCTGCTCGTAGTGGCGAATCATCTTCGCCGGGACGCCAGACGCTTTCGCCGCTCACCGATGTTCATGCCTTGGATGTGCGCTCCTAGACATGCATTGGCTCCGGCTGCCCGGTCTGCGCCCGGGAAAGCTTTGCTCCTCCGACCTTCCCATCTGGTCGCCAGCGGCGCAGCAAGAGTGCATTCGAGACGACGCTGACGCTGCTGAAGGCCATGGTCGCCCCGGCAATCACCGGGTTCAGGAGACCGAAGGCGGCGAGCGGGATTCCGAGCACGTTGTAGGCGAAGGCCCAGACAAGGTTCTGCTTGATCTTCGAGTAGGTTCGACGCGATACGTCGAGAGAGTCGGCGACGAGCCGCGGATCACCTCGCATGAGCGTGATTCCCGCAGCAGCCATCGCGACGTCTGTGCCGGTCGACATGGCGATGCCGACATCCGCAGCCGCAAGGGCGGGAGCGTCGTTGATGCCATCGCCCACCATGGCGACCACCTTGCCGGACGCACGCAACTCCTGGACGATGGCTGCCTTGTCGCCGGGAAGCACCTCAGCGCGGAATTCCCGGATGCCCAGGGCTCTGGCGACCATCGCGGCACTGCCGCGGTTGTCACCTGTGAGCATGATGGTTTCGATGCCCAGGCCTTGCAGACGCGCGATGGCGTCGCGCGCAGAGGCTTTCGGCGAGTCGCCAAAAGCCATCAGCCCAAGAAGGTTCGCCTTGCTGTCCTCTTTGCGGACGAGCCAGGAGACGGTTCGGCCCTCGTGTTCGAGGCGGTCCGCTTCAGCCGCGAGAGCGCTTGTATCGACATCCAACTCGCGCAGTAGCCGGCTACTCCCCAGCACCAGGGCGTCACCACGCACCTTCGCCTCAACGCCTCGACCAGGCAAAGCCTTCGGTACCTCGGCCGTCGGGACGGACAAGCCTTCGTCACGCACCTGGTCCATGACTGCATGAGCCAAGGGATGCTCGCTGGTCCTTTGCAGCGCCGCCGCGAGACTCAGCACTTCGTTTCTCGTTCGGCCCGGCGCCGGCAGAACCGCAACGAGAGAAGGCCGGCCCTCTGTCAAGGTCCCGGTCTTGTCGAAGACGACCGTGGTCACCGAGTGCGCCATTTCGAGCGCCTCGGCGTCCTTGATGAGGATGCCGTGCTGGGCCGCCACGCCGGTACCCGCCATGATGGCCGTTGGAGTGGCCAGGCCCAGGGCGCAGGGGCAGGCAATGACGAGCACCGCCACCGCATTGATGACCGCCTGCTCCCAGTTCCCGTTGAACGCTACCCATCCCAGGAACGTCAGCAGGGCAATGCCGAGCACGACGGGCACGAAAACGGCGCTGACGCGATCGACGATGCGCTGGATGGGGGCTTTCGCGGCCTGCGCGGACTCGACCATCCGGATGATGCGTGCGAGCGTCGTTTCCGCGCCCACGGCCAGCGTCTTGACCGTCAAGGCGCCCTCGGCATTGATGGCGCCACCGGTCACCTTGTCGCCAGGCCCTTTTGCGACCGGTAAGCTCTCGCCCGTGATGAGCGACTCGTCGACGTGACTGCGGCCTTCGGCGACTTCGCCGTCGGTCGCCACGCGCTCACCCGGCCGGACGAGAACCATGTCGCCGACCGCGACCTGCTCGACCGGCACGTCGACATCGACACCATCACGGCGAACCCGGGCGGTCGCGGGCCGCAGGGCGTTCAACGCCCGGATCGCGTCTGTCGTCTGTCGCTTGGCCCGGCCCTCCAACCACTTGCCTAGCAGTACCAAAGTGATGACTGCGGCCGAAGCCTCGAAGTACAAATGCGGCATGCCACCATCGGCGTGACGAAACAGCAGATTCACCGAAAGACCGTACGCCGCCGAGGTGCCGAGCGCGACCAAGAGGTCCATGTTGCCCGCCCCTGCCCGCACTGCCTTCCAGCCGGCGCGATAGAAGCGCCAGCCCAACCAGAATTGCACTGGTGTGGCGAGGGCGAGTTGCAACCCTCCATCGAGCATCCAGTGAACGCCGAACAACTGGAGCAGCATCGGAGTGATCAGAGGGATGCTCAACACGGCGCTCAGCACCACCGGCCACCATTCGGGCCATCGCTTCCTGTCTTGCGGCCTGGCGTCGAGAACATCGATAGCCGAATAGCCAGCCTTTTCTACCGCCGAACGCAGGGCGGCGGTAGGCACGCTCGGCAGTGCGCGGACCGTCGCTCGCTCGGTAGCCAGGTTCACCGACGCGGACAACACGCCTGGCGCCTTCATCAACGCCTTCTCGACCCGGCCGACGCAGGA
The DNA here is from genome assembly GCA_031360885.1 of Burkholderiales bacterium. Lineage (GTDB taxonomy): Bacteria > Pseudomonadota > Gammaproteobacteria > Burkholderiales > Burkholderiaceae_C > Schlegelella_A. Next base: position 43,489 of record JANMCC010000094.1, read on the forward strand.
GGCACAGGTCATGCCTTCGATTTTCAGCACCACTTGGCGCGTGGCAACGTCGTAACCCGCCTTGCCGACCGCGGCGACCAGCGCTGCGGTGCTCACTGATGCATCGGCGCTGACGGTCGCTTGCTCGGTAGCCAGGTTGACGCTGACATTCGTAACTCCGGAAACGGACTTCAGAGTCTTCTCGACGCGCAACACGCAGGAGGCACAGGTCATCCCTGCAATTTGCAGCGTGGTGCCGAGCGGAGCTGGGTTCTTGTTCATCTTGACTTCGACCTTGCCTGATTCGTACGCGGCATCCTGTCGGTTCCCACGATGGGAAGGTCAATCGCGTTCTCGTAGCAACCACGTTGCAAACAAGGTCAATTCTCGGGCCGCTTGACCCTACCACGGTAGGAAGGTCGACAGTGTGCTCCTGGACCACTTTGAGTACCGAACCATGATCACCTTCGAAGTCAACGACATGACATGCGGCCACTGCGTCAGCTCCATCACCAAAGCCGTCAAGGCCACCGACACGAACGCAAGGGTCAGCATCGACCTGGCAACGCACCGCGTCGTCATCGAGCCGACCGAGGCCGACTCCGCGCAATTGAGCGAGGCCATCAAGGAGGCCGGTTACACCCCGGTGACAGTTGCGAACCCGGCGGCTGCGCCGGTAGCCGTCGGCGCCGCGAAGCGTGGCGGTTGCTGCTGCGGGTAGGTGGCAGAAGGGGTGGCGTAGCGAGGGCAAACGGAATCGAACCCTCGCACGCCGGAACTCACGGTGGACTCCTGAGTCGATCGCCGCCAGCCCTCGCAATTTGAGGGCACGGTGAGGGCACGAAGGCCATGCAATGCAAAATGGGTTAGCCCCTTGCGAAGCTAACCCATCGATTCCATTGGTCGGGACGGCGGGATTCGAACTCGCGACCCCTTGCACCCCATGCAAGTGCGCTACCAGGCTGCGCTACGCCCCGTTGAGCAGGATTATAGGCGGCGAGGACTCCCGGCCCCGTCCACGCAATGCCTCGTTCTCAGGGCACGAGCAGGCCGCGAATCGAAAGAAGCTCCTGGCGCACCTGCGCCGCGGAGAGCGTGAAGAGCGGCAGGTCCGAGCCCGCCGGCTCGGCTTCTTCGCCGGCCGGCAGCTCGATCTCGGTCGCGATGCCGGTGGCGATCGGCTCGCTGCCGCGGGCAGCGTGCGCCGCCTCGACGGCGGCCGCCCGGTGCGCGCCGGCGTCGGCGAGGCGGTTGCGGGCGCCGCTGATGGTGAAGCCCTGCTCGTAGAGGAGCTCGCGGATCCGCCGGATCAGCAACACCTCGTGGTGCTGGTAGTAGCGGCGATTGCCGCGCCGCTTCATCGGTTTGAGCTGGGTGAACTCCTGTTCCCAGTAGCGCAGCACGTACGGCTTGACGCCGCAAAGCTCGCTCACTTCGCCGATCGTGAAGTAGCGCTTGGCAGGGATCGGCGGGAGGGATTTCTCCATGAAATCAACAAGATCAGGAGATAAACCTCGACTTTACTCGAACTCGTCAGCCGGCGGCGTGTCGCCTTGCACGACTCCCTTCAGTTTGTGACTTGCGTGAAATGTCACGACGTGCCGCGCCTTGATCGGAATCGCCTCGCCGGTCCGCGGGTTGCGGCCCGGCCGGGGCGCCTTGCGCCGGATGTTGAAGTTGCCGAAGCCCGACATCTTCACGTCGTCGCCTTCGAGCAGGGTCTTGTGCATCAGGTCGAAGAAGGCCTCGACCATGTCCTTCGACTCCCGCTTGTTCAGCCCCAGCCGCTCGAACAGCAGCTCGGCGAGCTCGGCCTTGGTGAGCGTGGGCGTCACCAGGGTCGGCTGCAGGCTGCGCGGCGCGGGCGGATCGGAGCGGGTGGCCATGGCGGGGGTTCCGGTCACTGCGCCCGCAGGCGAACGCCGAGGCGCGACTCGAGCGAGGTGAGCACGCCGGCGACGACGTTCTCGATCCGCTCGTCGGTCAACGTCTGGGCATCGTCGCGCAGCTCGAGGCGAAGCGCCAGGCTGCGCTCGTCGTCGGCGATGCCCGGCACCGGAGTCTTGGGCTCGTAGATGTCGAACAGCGTCGAGGCGCGCACGACGCCGACTGCGCCGGCCTCGACCGCGGCCATCAGCGCCTCGTGGCTGACGCTCTTCTTCGCCACGACGGCGAGGTCGCGAAGCGCGGGCTGCTGCTTCGGCAGCGGCACGAAGGCCGGGACCGTTCGGCGCGTCAACGCCTCGGCCTCGAGCTCGAACACGACCGCGTTGCCGGGCAGCTCGTAGGCCTGGCGCCAGCGCGGATGCAGCTCGCCGACGAAGCCCACGCGCCGGCCCTCGATCTCGATCGCTGCGCTGCGCCCGGGGTGCAGCGCCGGATGCGGCGCCGGGACGAAGGCCGGCCGCAGCGGCGCGAACAAGGCCTCGAGGTCGCCCTTGACGTCGAAGAAGTCGACGGCGCGCTCCGCCTCGCCCCATTGCAACGGCGTCGAGGCGCCGAAGGCGAGGCCGCCGACCCGGAGGGGCTGGCGCACGCCGGCGACGGCCGCTCCGCCGGCCACGGCCGTGGCGTCGCGCAGGTAGACCTTGCCGAGCTCGAACAGGCGCAGGCGCGTCGCCTTGCGCGCGAGGTTGACCTTCAGCGCTTCGACCAGGCTGCCGATCAGCGTCGAGCGCATCACCGACAGGTTCTGGGCGATCGGATTGACCACGCGCACGTGCTCGCCGTGGGCGGAGAAGTCGCGCTCCCATCGCTCGTCGACGAAGCTGAAGCCGATGGTCTCCTGCCAGCCGAGGTCGGCCAGCAGATGGCGCAGGCGCGCGACGGGCCGACGCGATTCGCTGCTCACGTTCGCCACCAGCGTGCCGCGCGGCGGCGCGGCGTCGAGGGTCTCGTAGCCGACGAGACGGATCACTTCCTCGATCAGGTCTTCCTCGATTACGAGGTCGAAGCGCCAGCTCGGCGGCACCACCTCGACCCGGCCCGGCGCGCTGGTCCAGGCGAAGCCGAGACGGTTCATCACCGCTTCGCAATCGGCCTGGGTCACGGGCATGCCGATCACCTTGGCGGCGCGCGCGACGCGCAGGGTCAGCGGCGACAGGGTCGGCAGCTTGACGACGTGGTCGTCGATCGGCCCGCAGCGGGTCTCGCTGCCGCCGCAGATCTCGACGATCAGCGCCGTGATCCGCTCGATGTGCTCGACCGTCGACGCCGGGTCGACGCCGCGCTCGAAGCGATGGCCGGCGTCGGTCGAGAACTTGTAGCGGCGCGAGCGCCCGGCGACCGACTCGGGCCACCAGAAGGCAGCCTCGACGTAGACGCTCTTCGTCGCGTCCGACACCGCGGTGCGGGCGCCGCCCATGATGCCGGCGAGCGATTCGACACGGCTGTCGTCGGCGATGACGCCGACCTTCTCGTCGAGCTCGACGGTCGTGCCGTTGAGCAGTTCGAGGGTTTCGCCCGGATGTGCCCAGCGCACCGTGAGGCCGCCGTCGATGGTGTCGAGGTCGAAGATGTGCGAGGGCCGGCCGAGCTCGAACATCACGTAGTTCGAGATGTCGACCAGGGGCGCGACGGTGCGCTGGCCGCAGCGCGCCAGCCGCTCGGCCATCCACGCCGGCGTCTTCGCCTTCGTGTCCACGCCGCGGACGATGCGACCGGAGAAGCGCCCGCACAGGTCGGGCGCCTCGACCGCGACGCGCAACACCGAGCCGTCGCCCACCGGCACCGGAGCGATGCGCGGGGCTTTCAGCGGCGCCCCGGTCAGGGCCGCGACCTCGCGCGCGACGCCGAAGACGCTGAGGCAGTGACCGAGGTTGGGCGTCAGCTTGAGCGTGAAGATCGTGTCGTCGAGACGCAGGTACCCGCGCAGGTCGGCTCCGACCGGCGCTGCATCGTCGAGGATCAGAAGGCCGCCATGGTCTTCGGAGAGCTTGAGCTCGCGCGCCGAACAGAGCATGCCGCGGCTCTCGACGCCGCGGATGGTGCCGATCTCGATGCGAAACGGCTTGGCGCCCTCGCCTTCGCCCACCGGCGGCAGCTCGGCGCCGACGCGCGCGAGCGGCACCTTGATGCCGGCGCGCACGTTCGGCGCGCCGCAGACGATCTCGAGCCGTTCGCCGCCGCCGGCGTTGACCTGGCAGACGCGCAGCTTGTCGGCGTTGGGGTGCTTGGCGACCTCCAGCACCTCGGCGACGACGACGCCGTGGAACGGCGGCGCCGCCGGCCGCAGGTTCTCGACCTCGAGCCCGCCCATGGTCAGGCGCTCGGCCAGCTCGGCGGTCGAGAGCGGCGGATCGCAGAACTCGCGCAGCCAGGATTCGGGGAATTGCATGGCGGCGGGCTCAGGCGGCGAACTGGCGCAGGAAGCGAAGGTCGCCGTCGAAGAAGAGGCGCAGGTCGTCGATGCCGTAGCGCAGCATCGCCAGCCGGTCGATGCCCGAGCCGAAGGCGAAGCCGATCACGCGCTCCGGATCGAAGCCCATGTTGCGCACGACCTGCGGATGCACCTGGCCCGACCCCGAGACCTCGAGCCAGCGGCCGGCGAGCGGCCCGGTCTCGAACATCAGGTCGATCTCGGCACTCGGCTCGGTGAACGGGAAGTAGCTCGGCCGGAAGCGCAGCTTCAGCTGGTCGGTCTCGAAGAACGCGCGCATGAAGTCGAGGTACACCGCCTTCAGGTCGCGGAAGCTCACGTTCTCCCCCAGCCAGAGCCCTTCGACCTGGTGGAACATCGGCGAATGCGTCGCGTCGCTGTCCACGCGGTAGGTGCGTCCGGGCGCGATCACGCGCACGTCGGGCATCACCGCGGCGCCGGCGTGGCGCCGCGCATGCGCCTGCGCATGGCGGATCTGCATCGGCGAGGTATGCGGGCGCAGGTTGAGCCAGTGGCCGTCGTCGTCCTTCAGGTCGACGTAGAACGTGTCCTGCATCGACCGCGCCGGATGGTTCTCCGGGTTGTTGAGGGCGGTGAAGCTGTACCAGTCGGTCTCGATCTCCGGGCCGTCGGCGATCTCGAAGCCCATCGAGGCGAAGATCGCCTCGATGCGCTCGAGCGCCTGGCTGATCGGATGAATGCCGCCGGTTCCCCGGCTGCGGCCGGGCAAGGTGACGTCGAGCGACTGCGCGGCGAGCTGCGCTTCGAGCTGGCGGGCGGCGAGCTCGGCGCGGCGCTCGGCAAGCGCCGCCTCGATCGCCTGCTTGGCCGCATTGATCTCGGCGCCCCGCGCCTTCTTCTCTTCGGCGGTCAGCGCACCGAGCGCCTTGAGCTGCTCGGTGACCTTGCCCTGCTTGCCGAGGTAGCGCGCCTTCGCGTCCTCGAGCTCGGCGCTCGCCGACGCGCGGGCGAAGTCCGCCCGCGCGCTTTCGACTACGGCAGCGAGGTCGCTCATCGACGCCCTCGCAAGTTCACGACAGGTGCGGGCGAACCTTCTCGACGATGCTGCCGAAGGCGGCAGGATCGTTGACGGCCATGTCGGCCAGCACCTTGCGGTCGATGCCGACACCCGCCTTCTTCAAGCCGGCCATGAACTTGCTGTACGTGACACCGAGGCCGCGGGTGGCGGCGTTGATGCGCGCGATCCAGAGCTGGCGGAACACGCGCTTCTTGGTGCGGCGGTCGCGATAGGCATATTGCCCGGCGCGCATGACCGCCTCTTTGGCGATGCGGAAAACGTTCTTGCGGCGGCCGCGAAAGCCCTTGGCGAGGACGAGGATCTTCTTGTGGCGAGCACGTGCAGTGACGCCGCGTTTGACGCGAGGCATGGAATAACTCCTTCAGAAGTGGTGTGAGTGCGACGAACCGATCAGAGGCCGGCGAACGGCAGCATCTGCGCCATGTGGCCCATGTTCGTGTCGTGCACGCCGGCCGAGCCGCGCAGATGGCGCTTGGTCTTGGTCGACTTCTTCGTCAGGATGTGGCGCTTGAACGCCTGGCCGCGCTTGACGGTGCCGCCCGGGCGCACCCGGAACCGCTTCGCAGCGCTCTTCTTGGTCTTCATCTTCGGCATGACTTCTCTTCCTTCTTCGTTTGCTCCTGCAGGCGCCGCCGGGGTCCCCGTCGTCTTGCAAGCCTGCAGTCGCTTCTGCTCGGCCGGGCAGCGAGGCCCGACCGGATTGCTCGATTTTTCTCTACTTCCGCTTCGGCGCCAGCACCATGATCATCTGCCGGCCTTCGAGCTTGGGCATGTGCTCCACGACCGAGACATCCGCCAGTTCGTCGCGAATGCGCTCCAGAAGGCGCATGCCGATGTCCTGGTGGGTGATCTCGCGGCCGCGGTAGCGCAACGTGACCTTGCCCTTGTCGCCGTCTTCCTCGATGAAGCGGCGCAGGTTCCTCATCTTGATCGCGTAGTCGCCCTCGTCGGTGCCCGGGCGGAACTTCACTTCCTTGACTTCGATGACCTTCTGCTTCGCCTTCGCCTCGGCCGCGCGCTTCTGCTCCTGGTACTTGAACTTGCCGTAGTCCATCAGCCGGCACACCGGCGGATCGGCCTGGGCGACGATCTCGACGAGATCCACGTCCTGCTCGCCGGCCAGCCGCAGGGCCTCGGCGATGGGGACGATGCCCAGCGGTTCGTTTTCGGGTCCGTTGAGACGGACTTCAGCAGCGAGTATTTCCCGGTTGAGCCTGTGCTTGCGCTCGGCGTTCGGGGTGCGTCGGTCTAGAAAAGTAGCGATGTCAAAGGCCTTTCACTGAACCTCAAGGCAGCAGAGGCTCAAAACAACAAAAGCGCGCCGCACGGCCGGAAGACGGTGCTTCCGGCCGGGCCCTCACAGTTTCTGGGCGATGTCGGCGGCGATCTTCCTGGCGAAGTCGTCGACGGACATCACTCCGAGGTCGTGGTTGCCCCGGGCGCGCACGGCAACGGTCCCGTTTGCCTTTTCCTTGTCGCCCACGACGAGGATGTACGGAACCTTTTGCAACGAATGCTCGCGTATTTTATACGTGATTTTCTCGTTCCGCAAATCCGAGGCCACTCTAAGTCCTTGTTTTTGCAGAGATTTGGTCACTTCCCGGGCGTAGTCGGCGGAACTTTCAGAGATATCGAGGACGCTCGCCTGCACCGGCGCCAGCCAGGCGGGCAGCGCGCCGGCATGGTGCTCCAGCAGGATGCCGATGAAACGCTCGAAGCTGCCGACGATCGCCCGGTGGAGCATGACCGGGAAAGCGCGGCCGCTGGTGTCGGTGACGTAGTCGCCGCCCAGGCGCTCGGCGGTGTTGTAGTCGACCTGCATCGTGCCGAGCTGCCATTGCCGGCCGAGGGCGTCTTTCAGCGTGTACTCGATCTTCGGGCCGTAGAAGGCGCCGTCGCCCGGGGCGACGACGAATTCGCAGCCCGAGCGGCGCAGCGCCTCCATCAGGGCGTACTCGGCCTTGTCCCAGAAATCGTCGCTGCCGACACGGTTTTCCGGCCGCGTCGCCACCTTGTAGATGATGTCGGCGAAGCCGAAGTCCTTGTAGACCGCCTTCAGCTGCTCGGTGTAGGCGACGCATTCGTCGAGGATCTGGTTCTCGGTGCAGAACACATGGCCGTCGTCCTGCGTGAAGCCGCGCACCCGCATGATCCCGTGCATCGAGCCGCTCGGCTCGTTGCGGTGGCACTGGCCGAACTCGCCGTAGCGGATCGGCAGGTCGCGGTAGCTGCGCAGCTGCGACTTGAAGATCAGCACGTGCCCGGGGCAGTTCATCGGCTTCAGCGCGTATTCGTGCTTCTCCGACTCCGTGGTGAACATGTTCTCCCGGTAGTTCTGCCAGTGGCCCGTCTTCTCCCACAGGCTCTTGTCGAGGAGCTGCGGACCCTTGACCTCCTGGTAGCCCGTGTCGCGGTAGACCTGGCGCATGTACTGCTCGATCACCTGCCAGACCGCCCAGCCCTTGGGATGCCAGAAGACGACGCCGGGCGCGACCTCGTCGATGTGGAACAGGTCGAGCTCGCGGCCGAGCTTGCGGTGGTCGCGCTTTTCCGCCTCTTCGAGCATGTGCAGGTGCTGCTGAAGCTCGTCCTTGGTCGCCCAGGCCGTGCCGTAGATCCGCTGCAGCATCTCGTTGCGGTGGTCGCCGCGCCAGTAGGCGCCGGCCACCTTCATCAGCTTGAAGTGACGGAGCTTGCCCGTGCTCGGCACGTGCGGGCCGCGGCAGAGGTCCTCGAACTTGCCTTCGCGGTAAAGCGAGACGTCCTCGTTCGACGGGATGCCGGCGATGATCTCGGCCTTGTAGGCCTCGCCCATGGCGTCGAAGTGCGCCACCGCCTCGTCGCGCGGCAGGACGCGCCGCGTCACCGGCTCGTCCTTCTTCGCCAGCTCGAGCATCTTCGCCTCGATCGCCGCCAGGTCCTCGGGCGTGAACGGCCGCTTGTACGCGAAGTCGTAGAAGAAGCCGTTCTCGATCACCGGGCCGATCGTCACCTGCGCCTCGGGGAACAGCTCCTTGACGGCGTAGGCGAGCAGGTGCGCCGTCGAGTGGCGGATCACCTCGAGGCCGTCGGCCTCCTTGTCGGTGACGATCGCCAGGCGCTCGTCGTGGTCGAGCACGAAGCTCGTGTCGACGACTCGGCTCTCGGCGCCGCGGCCCACCCGGCCGGCGAGCGCCGCCTTGGCCAGGCCGGCGCCGATGGCCGCGGCCACCTCGGCCACCGTGACCGGGCCGGGAAACTCGCGGCGCGAGCCGTCGGGAAGTTCGATCGAAACCATGATGGGTCTTTCAGAAAGCAAAAAGCGCGGCCGGGGCCGCGCTGCAATGGACGAGAGAAAGAGCGAATGCGATGTCGGGACGCGCGGCGGCCTACACCCAGCGGAGGGCGCGGGTAGTTCGCGGTGTCATAACCGACATGCCTTTCTCGCTCTTGAAGTGGTCCATGGGTCGATTGTAAGTCAGGCTCCTAGAACGGGAGCAGCTTGAAGTTCGCGACGCGTTCCGCGAACCAGAGCCCGGCGATCGCCATCGCCATGACCGAGCCGCCGCGGATCACGACCGGGCGATAGCGCTTCCAGTGGCGCAGGCCGAACAGCACCGCAGTCGTTGCCAAGACGATCATCAGCTGCCCCGCCTCGAGGCCGAGGTTGAACTGGAGCAGCGCCCAGGCGAAGTCGGCGGTCGGCAGGTTGAGCTCGGCGAGGACGCTGGCGAAGCCGAAGCCGTGGATCAGGCCGAAGAAGAAGGTCACGACCACCCGGCGCACGGGAAAGACCGGCCAGACGTTGTCGATCGCCGCGAGCACGATCGTCACCGCGATCGCCGGCTCGATGAACCACGACGGCAGCGACACCAGCTTCAGCGCTGCGAGCGCCAGGGTGATGGAGTGGGCGACGGTGAAGGCGGTGACGATGCCCACCACCGGCAGGATCGCCTGCGAAAGCCGATCGACCGGCTGCCAGCGCCCTTCCCCACGCCGCATCACTGCCGGCAGCAGCAGGCAGAGCAGGAACAGGACGTGGTCGTAGCCGCCGAGGATGTGGCGGATGCCTTCTTGCAGGAACGGCCAGCGCGACGGCGCATCGCCCGCCACGCCGGAGGACGACGCGCTCGCGCCGCTGCCTGCGGCCACTGCCGCAGTGCCCGCGGTCGGCGCGCGCGCCGGATCGAGCACCGAGAGCGCGACCGGCTCGCCCGGCCGCTCCACCTTGGCGATGCCGCGATGCGTCGGATCCACCTCGGCGAACAGCGAGTAGCGGATCACCGGCGGCGCCGGGAGCGTGCAGCTCGACGACAGGTGCAGCACCGCGTACGCGCCGTCGTTGCGCCGCTCGAGCGCTCGTTCGCCGGGCCGCAGTTCGCAGCCCTCGATCGCCAGGCGCGCCGTCGCGTAGGCCTCGATCCGCGGCCACGCCGCCTTGATCTCGCCCCAGGTGAGCTTGCCGTCGCCGTCGGCGTCGAGGTCGAGGGCGATGTCGAGATCGCGCAGGGCGATGTCCCAGCGCAGCGCGAGCGCGCCGGGCTTGGCATCGATCTGCAGGTACGAGTCGCTCGACTTGTGCGCCTGCGCGCCGCCCGCGAGGAGCACGAGCGCGAGCCCCAGGCCGGCGCGCCGCGCCGTCCTGCCCACCGGCGCGAGCAGGTCAGAACAGCGCATCGATCCGCCGGTCGTGCAGGCCGAGCGAGGCTTTCAGCTGCTTCGCCTCGGCGATGGCCGCGGCGTCGCCGCTCGCCCGGGCCGACTCGGCGAGCAGCAGCACGTCGAGCGGCTCGCGCTGCTGCTCGACATTGCCGCGCGCCAGCGACAGCGCGCGCCCGGGCGCGGCCTCGACATGCAAGGCGAACATCGCCTGCTCGCGGCCATGGAACTTCTTCGCCTCCGGCCGCTGGTTGGCGAGCGCGATGCGCTCGCGCATCTCGGCGACGTCGGCCGGCGCCGCCGCGGTCCTCGCCCGCGTGCCGGCGATCGCCAGGCGCAGCACCACCGCGTCGGTGCGCGGCTCGCCCTTCAAGGTCGCCAGGGCCTCGGCCGGCCGGCCCTGGGCGATCAGGAAGTCGGCGTAGGCGATCGCCGCGTAAGTGTCGGGGCCGAGCGCGAGCACGCGCCGGTACGCGGCGTCGGCCGCGGCGCTGCGGCCCTCGCGCTGCTCGAGCTCGGCGAGCGAGGTGAGGAGCCAGCCTTGCGTCGCCGGCGGCAGGCGCGGCTCGGCGAGCAGCGCCTCGAAGCTCTTGCGCGCCTTCGCGACGTCGCCGCGCAGGGCGGCGTTCTCGGCAAGGCAGGCACCGGCATGCAAGGCGGCGCCTGCACCGGCCACACGCCGGCACGACTCGTCCGATTCGGCGTAGCGTCCCTGCACGCGCAGCACCGTCGCGAGCGTGAGCCAGGCCTGCGCCTGGCGGTCCGCGCCCGGGCGCGCGAGCAACTGGCGCAGGGTCGCCACCGAGGCGTCGAACTCGTGCAGGTACTGCTGCAGGGTCGCGCGCATCAGCAGCACCTCGTCGGGCGCGCTCGACGCATCGGGCCAGGGACGCAGCGCGGCGAGCGCGAGTCCGGCGAAGCGCGGATCGCCGGCCTCGCGGGCGCGGTCGAGCTCGCGGCCGGCCACGCTGACCGCGAGCGCGGCGTCGTCGGGCCGGGCGGCGAGCTCCTTGCGCAGGCGCCTGTCTTCGGCGCGGTTGCCGGCGGCGGCGGGCAGGACCTCGATCACCTCGTCGTCGCGCGCGGGAACGATGGGCTCGGCGCGAACGCCGGCCGCAAAAAGCAGAAGACCGGCCGCCAGGGCGCCGGTCGCAAGTGAGTTCATCCGCATCGCGGTCCGATCGTAAGGGAGGCGCGAACGCCTCCCTTCGATCCTCAATCCACCTTCTGCGGTTCGCTGGTCTCGTCGGTCGGGCCGGTGACCGCGGCCGTGTCCACCGGCTCCAGCATCTCGGCCGAGGACGCGACGAGCTTCTTCAGGTAGTCGATGAAGCCGTCGATCGACGCGCTGGCGCTCGCCGGCACCTCGCTCGTCGCCGGCGGCGCGTTGTGGTCGTTGCCGCCGCAAGCGGCGACCAGCGAGGCCACGAACAGCGCCGCCACGATTGCTTTGGTTCGCATGGCAAGGCTCCTTTCAGCGCGCGCCGGGAATCGGCGTGCCGAGGTACGGGAACGCCGGCAGCAGCGGACCCGCGGCCTTGACCTTTGCGCCGGCCTGGTCGACCCCGTCGTGAAGATTGAAGGCCGCCGCGCCCAGGGGCACGTTGCCCGGGTTGCAGGTCGCGCCGAGCTTGTAGGTATCGGCCATGCCGTTGGCCACGCACAGGCCGCCCATCACCGCCACCAGCGAGATGTCGACGACGTCGTCGTTCGGACGCCGGCCGTTCGGATAGCCGGCGAGGTCGCCGCCCGGGCCCGCCAGCAGGCCGCCGAGCAGGCCGAGCCGGTTCTGCATCGCCTCGGGCGTTGCCGGGATCGCGGTGTTCAGGCGCAGCATCTCGGACGCGACGCCGGTCGCCGGCGAGTTGCCGAAGGCCTTCGGCTGGGTCACGCCGGAGATGCCGGTGAGGAAGGTCGTCACGAGGTCGGTGCGCGGGAAGTTCTTCGGCGCGATGTTCGGCGTGGCGAGCGCGATCTCGATCAGCGCCGGCAGCGTCGGGTTGGTGACGTAGGTGGCGAACTGGCCGTCGTCCTTCGGCTTCGAGTTGTTGAACTTGTCCTTGTCGGGCAGACCGATGATCACCTCGTTGATCAGCGGATGGCCGAGGCGCGAGACCTGCGTCCACGCGCCGCCGGCGATCGCCGAGGTGGCGTAGCCGCTCTTGGGCGCGTTGCTCAGCAGCGACCCCTGGCGCAGGCTGGCCGTCGTCCAGCCGCCGATCACCGGATCGGCGCCGCCGGCGGCGACGAGGCAGCTCGTCGGCACCTCGATCTCGAGCGCGGTCACGTTCTTGTCGGCGAGATCGTCGGCGCCGGCGTCCTTCTGCGCCGGGTCGAGCAGGAACGCCGCTTCGGCGGCGCTGAAGTCGGCTGCGCCCGGCACGTTGATCAGGTCGAAGATCACGCCGAGGTTGACCGCGAACGGGTCCTTGCGCTGGCCGACGAACACCTTGCCCGGCGTGCTGCAGCCCGGGATGTTCACGCTGTAGACGTGCTGCGCGGCGTAGGCGGCGTAGTTGGGAATCGTCTTCACGCCGATGTTGTCGGACGGCTTGGCGAAGGTGGCGCTGCCGCCGTTGGCGTTGGTCACCGCGGACCGGACGCCGGTGCGACGGTCACCGCGAACGACGTCGACGGTGAAGGTCTCGTTGACGTTGAGCGCGGCGGCGTTGGGTGCGGTCACCTGGCCGGCCTGGGTGAGCGGGATCGCGACGTTGCTTCCGCCGATCGGCAGGGTCACGCCCTTCAGCGCATTGTTGAAGCGGAACTGGAAGGTGATGTCTTCCCTGCCGTCGCCGTTGTTGTCGATGTGGATCTCGTAGAGCGCGTTCGAGTCGAGCTTGAAGTAGTTCGGGCCGCCGTACGAATCCTGCAGCGGCAGGTAGTTGGCCACCAGCGTGACGAAGCCGGCACGGCCGGTCTCGTAGCTGTTGAACATGTAGAAGTCGGTGCCGTCGACCTTCGGCGTGGCGGTGATCGCCGGCGCTTCCCGGTGGCTGGATGCTTGCGCCGGCAGGCCGACGAGTCCGTACAGTGCACCGACTGCGGCCACGATCGGCAGCAGGCGGGCGCGATGCGCTTGATGGGGTTTCATGTTTGTCCTCGCTCCTGGGTCATGGATGTCGGGAGCCGTGCAACCGGTTCTCCCACCCGACTTTTCGCCTCAAGCGAACCGTCTGTTGCCCGTGTACGCGCCCATCCTGCGTTCGGATGCGCCTGGAACGAAACGAGGATTCGGCGTAAGTTCCAAGCGAGCCCTGCCGACCAAGCACCATTGCCTGCAGCGAAAGCCCGTGCCATGAATGCATTCCGCCTCGACTCCCTCGCCGCTTTCTTTCCGGGCATGGCGCTTGCCGGCGCGGCCGCGCTCGCGAATGCGCCTGCGCCTGCGCTGGCCGGCGAGGCGTGCATGGCGCGCAGCGGCGCGACTTCCGCGCCGGTGGTCGAGCTCTATACGTCCGAAGGCTGCAACTCCTGCCCGCCGGCCGATCGCTGGCTCTCGAAGCTGAAGGCCGACCCTAACGTGGTCGCCCTCGCCTTCCATGTCGACTACTGGGACCGTCTCGGCTGGAAGGACCGCTTCGCCAGCGCCGCCTTCACCAGCCGCCAGGCGGAGCAGCAGGCGAGCAACGGCGCACGCTTCAGCTACACGCCGCAGGTCGTCGTCGACGGCCAGGATCGCAAGGACTGGCCCGGCATCGCCGCGCCGATCGGCAAGCGCGCCGCGTCGCCGGTCGACGTGCTGCTGACGCGCGAGGGCGATCGCGTCACCGCCACCGTGCAGGCCTCCTCACGTGCGCCGAAGCGGCTGGCCGCGTACTGGGCGGTGACCGAGCAGGACCACGTCAGCAACGTCAAGGCCGGCGAGAACCGCGGCGTGACGCTGCAGCACGACTACGTGGTGCGCGACTACACGAGCGTGCCGGCGTGGACCGCGAGCGCGACCGCACCGCAGACTGTCGCCTTCCGGCTACCGGCGCAGAGCGACGCGACGCCGCATCCGCGAGCCGTCAACCTCGTCGTCGTCGACGCCGACACCGGTCGCCCGGTGCAAGCCGTCAAGCTGGGCTGCTGAACAGAGCCCCCACGCTCACTTCGCTCGCTGCCCCCCGAGGGGGCGGCGGCGCCCTTGGGGCGGCCCGGCGGGCGCCGCGCTAGTCAGGCGCGCGCAAGGCCGAGCGCAACTCGGCGCCGATCTCCGGCTTGCCGGCGAATGGATCGGTCGGGTTGCGCGCCTGCACCACGTCTTCGAGCCGCGTCTGCACGCTGCCCAGCGCCTTCGGGTGGCTGTAGATGTAGAAGCGGTCGGCCTCGATCGCATCGAAAACGAACTGCGCGACATTCGCGGCGCTGACCTTGCCGTGGCCGACAGCCTTGTCGTTCATCGCCTTGCCGATGAGCTGGCTGCGCGTCGGCCTGGCCGCGGGCGCGCCCGCGGGGCGGTTCCGCTCGCTCGCCGAGATGCCGGTCGGCACGAAGAACGGGCACAGCACCGAGGCGCTGATCTGGTCGGTGACCAGGCGCAGGTCCTGGTACAGCGTCTCGCTGAGCGAGACCACCGCATGCTTGCTGACGTTGTAGACGCCCATGTTGGGCGGATTGAGCAGCCCCGCCATCGACGCGGTGTTGACGATGTGGCCTTCGTAGGCCGGGTCCTTCGCCGCCGCGGCCAGCATCATCGGCGTGAAGACGCGCACGCCATGCGCCACGCCCATGATGTTGACGCCGATCACCCACTCCCAGTCGGCGAGCGTGTTCTCCCAGATCAGCCCGCCGGCGCCGACGCCGGCGTTGTTGAAGACGAAGTGCGGCGCGCCGAAGCGCTTCTCGACCGCCTGCCCGAGCGCTTCGACATCGGCCGCCTTGCTGACGTCGACGCGTTGCGCCAGGACCTTGGCGCCCAGCCCTTCGATCTCGGCGGCGGCGCGCTCCAGCGCGTCGTCCTGGACGTCGGCCATGACGACGTTCATGCCGCGCTGCGCGGCGATGCGAGAGGTCTCGAGGCCGAAGCCCGAGCCGGCGCCGGTGATGACGGCCGTGCGGCCGCTGAACTGCTTCATGAACCTTCCTTCTTCAATGCCTTGACGTGAAAACCGATGCGCGGGAAGTGGACGTGGACGGTGCCGGCCCGGGCATCGACGCGCTCGACCACGACCTCGGCGGCGTCGAGGCCGACCAGGCTGCCGACGACCTCGTCGTGGGCGTAGTCGGCCGGCGTCACGCCGACCATCGTGCCGGCGGCCAGGCCCGCGTCGGCGTCCACCCTGCACGCCGCGAACGAGGTCGCCGAATGAGCCAATGCGATCGCCTCGGCGCTCGCCATCGGTTCGGGGCTGCCGTGGCCGAATGCGGTGACCCGCTCGTACCAGACGTCGACGCGCCGGTAGTTCTCGAGATGCGCCGCCACCGGCGGAGCGCGGCGCACGAACCAGATCGACTGCACCGCCGCGAAGTCGGCGATCGACGGCAGCGCGCCCAGCAGGAACGGCCGGTCGTCGGCGAGCAGGTGCTCGAGGCGACCGAGATAGTCGTGGAAGGCCGCGGCCTGGTCGTGCAGGGGCGCGCGGCGAAACGCCGGCGACATCGCCGCGCGGTCGGCGCCGAAGGCCTTCACCGCTTCCGGCGGCAGGCCGGCGAAGAGGTGGGCCACGCCCGCCGGCTGCATGGTGAACGGCACCGCGGTCCAGAAGAACGACTGGTCGGCCCACTGGGCGACGATCGCCGCCAGGCCATGCGTCGCCTCGGGATAGAGAGGCGGCTCGGGAACGCGCCGGTCGATCACCCGGCACATCAGCGCCGAATCGCAGTAGACGTCGGCGCCGATCTGCATGAACGGCGTGCGCCGGTAGCCCCCGGTCAGGGCGACCACGTCGGGCTTGGGCAGGACGCTGGGCACCGTCACCGAGCGCCAGCGCATCTGCTTCATGCCGAGGACGAGGCGCACCTTCTCCGAGAAGGGCGAGGTCGCGTAGTGATGCAGAACGATGTCGTCCATGGGTGTCAGCGCCCCGTCGCGAGAGAGGCGCCGCGCGGCTTGCGCGCGGCGAAGACGAGGCCCAGGGTCTCGCCCAGATCGCGCACCTCGGCGCCGGCGAGCGCCCCCTTGTCGCGCAGCAGGCGGTGCAGGCGCGGCAGGTGGTAGTGCGGCACGGCGGGGTACAGGTGGTGCTCGAGGTGGTAGTTCACGTGATGCGGGAACAGCGCCCAGCGGCCGAGGACGTTGACGGCGCCACCCCAGGTGCGGTTGGTCCGCGCCGCGGTCAGCGGCGAGCTGAAGTCGGTGGTCGCGCCGTGCTCGCAGATCGCGCGCAGGCGCAGGATCGGCTGCAGCACGGTAAGCATCGGAAGCAGCCACAGCACGGCGTACAGCGCGAGCCCGTGCAGGCCGGCGACCGCCAGGCAGGCGAGCGGCAGCGCGAGCTGGAAGGCGATCACCGCGAGCCGGTCGGCCCGCGCCGCGGCGCGCAACTGCGGCGAGGTGTCGTCGAGCGGCCGGGCGGCGCGATTCGTCAGGTCGTTGATCGCGGGCGCGCCGAAGAAGTAGGCGAAGGTCTTCCAGGCGTTGAGGCCGAGCATGTCCTCGGCGAGCTTCTTCCACAGGTAGGCGCGGCCACGCGGGTAGCCGCCATGGATCGCCGTGTCGGGATCCTCCGCGGTGTAGAGGTTGTTGTGATGCAGGCGGTGGACGACGCGGTAGGTGCACATCGAGATCGCGCCGGCCATGCCGATCAGCCGGCCGACGGCGTCGTTGACGGCGCGGTTCGAGAACAGCCGGTAGTGGGCCGACTCGTGCGCGAGGATGAAGAGCGCGTGCTGCTGCACGCCGACGACCAGCACCGACAGTGCGAGCCAGGGGCTCGGCCAGCCCCAGGCGGCGAAGGCGATCGCCGCGGCGATCGTCACCAGCGTCTGCAGCACGGCCAGGGCCGAGCGCCGGTCGTCGAGGCGCGTCAGCGGCGTCAGCTCCTCGGCCGAGAGAATGCGCCGCGCCGCCGCGTTGCCCGAGCCCGCCGCGCTGGAGCCGAGTGGTCGCAGGTCGTCGCGAAATTCCTCGCCGGGCGCGCGGGTCGGGTCCATGTGCCTTCAGTCCACCCGCACCAGCTGCTTGCCGAAGTTGCGGCCCTTGAGCAGGCCGAGGAAGGCCTCGGGCGCGGCGGCGAGGCCCTCGGCGATCGTCTCGCGGTACTTCAGCGTGCCGGCGGCGACCCGCGTGCCGAGCTCCTTCAGCGCCTCGGGCCAGACCTCCATGTGCTCGCTGACGATGAAGCCTTCGACCCGCAGGCGCGACTGCAGGATGAGCTGCGGTTGCTGCAGCGGAATCGAATGGCCGTCGTAGCCGCTGATCATTCCGCAGAGGGCGATGCGGCCGAACGCGTTCATCCGCGCCAGGGTCGCGTCGAGGACGGCGCCGCCGACGTTCTCGAAGCAGCCGTCGACGCCGTCGGGCGTGGCCGCCGCCAGCGCCGCTTGCAGCGCCTTGGGATCGGCGTGCGCCTTGTAGTCGATGCAGGCGTCGAAGCCGAGCTCGCCGGTGACGTAGGCGCACTTGTCGGCGCCGCCGGCGATGCCCACCGCGCGGCAGCCACGCGCCTTGGCGAGCTGGCCGACGACGCTGCCGACCGCGCCGCTGGCGGCGCTGACGACGATCGTCTGCCCCGCCTTCGGCTCGCAGATGCCGACCAGCCCGTACCACGCGGTGACGCCCGGCATGCCCACCGGGCCGAGGTAGGCCGAGAGCGGCACGTGGCTCGTGTCGAGCTTGCGCAGCACGCCGCGCGCGGTGGCGTCGAAGAGCGCGAACTGCTGCCAGCCGCCCATGCCGGCGACGTTGTCGCCCGGCTCGAAGGCCGGATGCTTCGAGGCGACGACCTCGCCGACGGTGCCGCCGAGCATCACCTGGCCGAGCGGCTGCGGGGCCGCGTAGTTCTTGGCGTCGTTCATGCGCATGCGCATGTACGGGTCGAGGCTGAGGAAGCGGTTGCGGACCAGCACCTGCCCGTCCGCGGGCTCGGCGACGGGAACCTCGACCAGGCTGAAGTTGGCCGCGCTCGCCTCGCCCGTGGGGCGCGACGCGAGAAGGATCTGCTGGTTGGAGCGGTTCGCCATGAGATTTCCCTTGCCGTCGATCAATCGGATGCCTCGGGGCGCTGGATGCGCTTGCCGCCCACGGGCAGCCCCCTCAGGAACTTGAAGGTGCCGGTCGCGTGCGCGATCAGCTCGCCCTGGCCGTCGACCACCGAGGCTTCGCAGAACGCCATCGACGCGGTGCGATGCAGGCGCCTGCCGGTGGCGACGATGCGCCCCAGCCCGGGGCGCATGAAGCTGGTCTTCATCTCGATCGTGACGACGCCCGAGCGCTCGGCCTCGCCGTCGGCGCCCGGGCTGCGCGCGGCATGCGCCATCGCCACGTCGAGCAGCGTCATCGTCACGCCGCCGTGGGCCACACCCCAGGAATTGGTCAGATCGTCGCGAAGCTGCAGGGCGATCTCCGCCTCGTCCTGCTCGAAGCGGAGCAGCTCGAAGCCGAGCAAGGTGACGAACGGGATCTCGACGCGGAATTTCATGGCCGGGCGCCGGGCCGCCCCAAGCCCGGCCGCGCCCCCTCGGAGGGCAGCGACCGAAGGGAGCGTGGGGGTCCCATGTCTAGGCGGCGATGATCGCCGAGACGCCGCCGTCGATCGGCAGGATCTGCCCGGTGATGTGCTTGCCCGCCTGCGAGGCGAACAGGAGGGTCGCGCCCTTGAGGTCGTCGTCGTCGCCGATCCTGAGCAGCGGCGCGTGGCCGGCGAGGCTCGCGGCGCCGATGCGCTCGATCGTGCCCTTGGTCATCTTGCTCGGGAACATGCCGGGCGCCAGGGCGTTGACGTTGATGTTGTACTTGCCCCATTCGCCCGCCAGCGTGCGGGTGAAGTTCACCACCGCGGCCTTGCTCGTGTTGTAGGCCACCATCGACATGTCGGCGCTGTTGCCCGCCAGGCCGGCGATCGAGGCGACGTTGATGATCTTGCCGCTCTTCCTCGGGATCATGCTGTGCTTGCCGATCGCCTGGCTCATCAGGAAGATCGAGCGGATGTTGAGGTTCATCACCTTGTCCCAGGCCTCGAGCGGGTGATCCTCGGCCGCTGCGCCCCAGGTGGCGCCGGCGTTGTTGACCAGGATGTCGACCTGGCCGAGCCGGGAGATCGCGTCCTGCGTCACGCGCACGATCTCGCTGGGCTGGCTCATGTCGGCGGCGATCCAGATCGCCTCGATGCCCTGCGCCTTCAGGTGTCCGGCCGATTCCTCGAGGTCGCCGGCCTTGCGCGAGGTGAGCATGACGCGGGCGCCGGCCTCGCCGAGCGCCTCGGCGATCTGCAGGCCGAGGCCGCGCGAGCCGCCGGTGACGAGCGCGGTCTTGCCGGTGAGGTCGAACAGCGTGCGGATGTTGGTGCTCATGGGTCTTCTCCTTGATGTCGAATGGCGCGCGGCGGTCGCGCTCAGCCGCCGGGCGTGTCGGCCATGCGCGAGCGGATGTAGATCAGCACGACGCCACAGGCCGCGGCGACGATGCCCACGATCGAGACGCCCCAGCCGTAGTCCAGGCCGCCGCGCGACAGGGCAAAGCCCAAAGCGAAAAGCAGCATGCCGCCGTAGATCAAGAGCCAGATCAGGCTGCCGAGGCGGGCGGGCGAGATCCTCAAAACGAATCCTCGGCCAGGGTCCGGCAGGTGTCGTCCCGGCTTTCCACGACGCCCAGCCAGGCGCCGATCTTCGGCAGCTCGTAGTGGAAGAAATAGCGGCACGCAGCGAGCCGGCCGCGCTGTGCCGCGTCGTCGACAGACGCGGCGGCGCAGACCGCGACGTCGAGCCAGATCCAGGCGAGGACGACATGACCGAAGGCCTGCAGGTACGGCGTCGCGTTGGCAAGCGCTTCCTGGGGCGAGCCGGTCGACCAGGCGCCGCGCGTGGCCGCGGCAAGGCTCTGCGACGCGGCAGCGAGCGCTTCGGCGTACGCCGCGAGTGCGGCGACGCCGCGTGCCTTCACGATCGTCGCGGCCATCGTCTCCTGCAGCAGCGCCAGGCCGGCACCGCCGTCCATCACCACCTTGCGGCCGAGCAGGTCGAGCGCCTGGATGCCATGCGTGCCCTCGTGGATCATGTTCAGGCGGTTGTCGCGCCAGTACTGCTCCACCGGGAAGTCGCGGGTGTAGCCGTAGCCGCCCAGCACCTGGATCGCCAGGCTGTTCGCCTCGAGGCACCACTCGCTCGGCCAGCTCTTGGCGATCGGCGTCAGCACTTCCAGCAGCAAACCAGCGCGCGACCGGCCGGCCGCCGGGCCGCTCCCAAGGCCGGCCGCGCCCCCTCGGGGGGCAGCGACCGCAGGGAGCGTGGGGGCCTCATCACTGCCCGTGTGCAGCTCATCCACGAGGCGGGCGCAATACAGCTCGAGCGCGAGCGCGCCCTCGCAGTAGCTCTTCTGCGCCAGCAGCATGCGCTTGACGTCGGCGTGCTCGATGATCGGCACCTGCGGCTTGCTCGCGTCCTTGCCGCCCGGGCCCGTAGGCCGCCCCTGCGGCCGCGCCTTCGCGTACTCGAGCGAGGTCTCGTAGCCGGCGTAGCCGAGCATCGTCGCGCCGAGGCCGACCGCGATCCGCGCCTCGTTCATCATGTGGAACATGCAGCGCAGGCCCTCGCCCGGCCGGCCGACCAGGTAGCCCACGGCGCCGGCACCGGCGCCGTCCAGTCCGCCGCCGGCGCCTTCGCCGTCGAGCCCGCCGCCGCGAACCCGGTGCTTGCCCTCGCCGAAGTTGAGCAGCGTGTTCGGGATGCCGCGGTAGCCGAGCTTGTGGTTGAGGCCGGCCAGGGCGACGTCGTTGCGCTCGCCGGTGAGCTGGCCGCTCGCGTCGACCAGCTTCTTCGGCACGATGAAGAGCGAGATGCCGCGGGTGCCAGGCACGAGCTTGCCGTCGTCGTCGGGGATCTTCGCCAGCACCAGGTGGACGATGTTCTCGGCGAGCTCGTTCTCGCCGTTCGAGATCCACATCTTGTTGCCGCGCAGGCGATAGCGCGGGCCGAGCGGATCGCTTTCGAAGCCGGCGCCGTCGGGCGTGGCCCGGGTGGCGATGTCGGAGAGGCTCGAGCCTGCCTGCGGCTCCGAGAGGCACATCGTGCCGGTGAAGCGGCCCGCGAACTCGTTTTTCGCGAACACTTCCTTCTGCAGCGCCGTGCCGTGCGCCATCAGCAGGTTGGCGTTGCCGCTGGTCAGCATGCCGCCGCCACCGATGCCGATGCCCGCCTTCGAGAAGAAGCTGTTCGCCGCCATCTCGACGACGCAGGGAAGCTGCATGCCGCCGATCTCGTAGTCCTGCGCCGCGGCGAGCATGCCCGATTCGAAATACGCCTTGGCCGCCGCGTGGCTGGACTCGGGCAGGTGCACCTTGTCGCCGTCGAACCAGGGCTCCTCGGTGTCGGCAACGCGGTTGAACGGCGCGTACTTCTCGCGCGCGATCTTCTCGCAGGTATCGAGCACCGCGTCGAAGGTCTCGCGTGAATGCTCGGCGAAGCGCGGGCGCGCGCGCAACGCTTCGACCGCGAGCCAGTCGTGCAGCAGGAAGTCGACCGTTCGCCGGTAGCTCACGGCAGGGACCTCAAGCTTGTCAGAGCACCTCGAACACGCCGGCCGCGCCCATGCCGCCGCCGATGCACATCGTGACGACGACCTTCTTCGCGCCGCGCCGCTTGCCTTCGATCAGCGCGTGGCCGGTCAGGCGCTGGCCGCTGACGCCGTAGGGATGGCCGACGGCAATCGCTCCGCCGTTGACGTTGAGCCGGTCCATCGGGATGCCGAGCGTGTCGGCGCAGTACAGCACCTGCACCGCGAACGCCTCGTTCAGCTCCCAGAGGTCGATGTCGGCGACCGTGAGGCCGAGGCGCTTGAGCACCTTGGGCACGGCGAAGACCGGGCCGATGCCCATCTCGTCGGGCTCGCAGCCGGCGACGGCGAAGCCGAGGAAGCGGCCGAGCGGCTTCAAGCCGCGCTGCTCGGCGAGCTTCTCGTTCATCACCACCACCGCGCCGGCGCCGTCGCTGAACTGGCTGGCATTGCCGGCCGAGATCACGCCGCCGGGCATCGCCGGCTTGATGTCCTTGATGCCGTCGTACGTGGTGCCGGCGCGGATGCCTTCGTCGTGCGCCACGGTCACTTCCTTCGTGCGCAGGCCCATCACCGCGTCGGCGACGCCGGCGAGCACGGTGATCGGCGCGATCTCGGCCTCGAACCTGCCGGCGTCGCGCGCCGCGGTCGCCTTCTGCTGGCTGGCGGCGCCGTACTCGTCCATGCGCTGGCGCGGGATGTTGTAGCGCTTGGCGACCTGCTCCGCCGTCTGCAGCATGTTCCAGTAGATGGTGGGCTTGTGCTCCATCAGCCACGAGTCGGCGAGCATGTGCTTGTTCGCCTCGTTCTGCACGCAGGAGATGCTCTCCACGCCGCCGGCGACGACGATGTCGTTCTCGCCGGCGACGATGCGCTGCGCGGCCATCGCGATCGTCTGCAGCCCGCTCGAGCAGAAGCGATTGACGGTCATGCCGCTGGTCGTGATGGGCAGGCCGGCGCGCAGCGCGATCTGCCGGGCGATGTTGCTGCCGGTCGCGCCCTCGGGCGTGGCGCAGCCCATGATGACGTCGTCGACCTCGGCGCCGTCGATGCCGGCGCGCTCGACCGCGTGCTTGACGGCATGGCCGCCCAGCGTCGCGCCGTGGCTCATGTTGAAGGCGCCCTTCCAGCTCTTGGCGAGCGGGGTGCGGGCGGTCGAGACGATGACGGCGCTGGTCATGGGGACTTCTCCTGGACGATGCTTAGTTGAACGACTTGCCTTCGGCCGCGAGCCTCGCGAGCAACGGCGCCGGCTTCCAGAAGGCGGCGTCGTCGTGCGGGTTGGCGGCGAAGCGCTTCATCGCCTGGGCGACGTTGAACAGGCCCACGGTGTCGGCATAGTTCATCGGCCCGCCGCGGTGCATCGGGAAGCCGTAGCCGGCGAGGTAGACCATGTCGATGTCGCTGGCGCGCTGGGCGATGCCTTCGTCGACGATCTTCGCGCCTTCGTTGACGAGCGCGTAGAGCAGGCGGTGCACGATCTCGTCGTCGCTGATCTTGCGCGGCGTGATGCCGAGGTCGGCGCGGTGCTTGACGAGCATGTCGTTGACGATCTTGCTCGGGATCGCGTCGCGCTTGCCCGGCACGTAGTCGTACCAGCCGGCGCTCGTCTTCTGGCCGAAGCGGCCGAGCTCGCACAGCAGGTCGGCGGTCTTCGAGTAGCGGATGTCGGGCTTCTCGACGTAGCGGCGCTTCCTGATGTACCAGCCGACGTCGTTGCCGGCGAGGTCGCCCATGCGAAACGGCCCCATCGCCATGCCGAACTTCTCCATCGCCTTGTCGACCTGCTCGGGCGAGGCGCCCTCCTCCAGCAGGAAGCCGGCCTGACGCGAGTACTGCTCGATCATCCGGTTGCCGATGAAGCCGTCGGTCACGCCGGAGACGACGCAGGTCTTCCTGATCTTCTTGCCGAGCGCCATCACGGTGGCGAGCACGTCCTTGGCGGTCTTCCCGCCGCGCACGACTTCGAGCAGCTTCATCACGTTGGCGGGGCTGAAGAAGTGCATACCGATCACCTCCTCGGGGCGCTTGGTGAACGCGGCGATCCTGTCGAGGTCGAGGGTCGAGGTGTTGCTGGCGAGGATGGCGCCGGGCTTCATCACCTCGTCGAGCGTCTTGAACACCTGCTCCTTGACGCCCATGTCCTCGAACACCGCCTCGATCACGAGGTCGGCGTCCTTGAGGTCGTCGTACTTCAGCGTCGTGCTCAGGAGGCCCATGCGCTCCTCGAGCTTGTCCTGCTTGAGCTTGCCCTTCTTGACCTGCGCCTCGTAGTTCTTGCGCATGATGCCGGTGCCCTTGTCGAGCGCTTCCTGCTTCATCTCGAGCATCACCACCGGGATGCCGGCGTTGAGGAAGTTCATGGCGATGCCGCCGCCCATGGTGCCGGCGCCGATCACCGCGACCTTGGCGATCTCGCGCAGCGGCGTATCGGCAGGAACGTCGGCGATCTTGCTGGCGGCGCGCTCGGCCATGAACACATGGCGCAGCGCCTTCGATTCCGGCGTGACCATGAGGCCCATGAAGAGCTCGCGCTCGTACTTCATGCCGTCGTCGAACTTCATCTTCATCGACGCGGCCACCGCCTCGACGCACTTCATCGGCGCCGGGAAGTTCCTGGACATCGCGCCGACGGTGTTGCGCGCGAACTGGAAGTAGGCATCGGCGTTCGGGTAGACGATCTTCAGGTCGCGCACCAGCGGCAGCGGCCGGACGTCGGCCTTCTCGCGCGCGTAGGCGATCGCGGCGTCGACGACGTCGCCCTCGGCCATCCTGTCGAAGAGCTTCTGTCCGGGCTGCTTCGCCAGCAGCTCGCTCTTCACCGGCTCGCCGCTGACGATCATGTTGAGCGCCGTCTCGACGCCGAGGACGCGCGGCAGGCGCTGCGTGCCGCCGGCGCCGGGAATGAGGCCGATCTTCACCTCGGGCAGGGCGATCTGCGCGCCCGGCGCGGCAACGCGGTAGTGGCAGCCGAGCGCGAGCTCGAGGCCGCCGCCCATCGCCACGCTGTGCACCGCGGCGACGATCGGCTTGGTGCTGGCCTCGAACGCAGCGATGACGGAGAGCAGGTTCGGCTCGGCGCCCGCCTTCGGCGAACCGAACTCGCGGATGTCGGCGCCGCCGGAGAAGGCCTTGCCGGCCCCGGTGACGACGATCGCCTTCACCGCCGGATCGGCGAGCGCCTGGTCGAGGCCGGTGACGATGCCAAGCCGGGTCTCGTAGCCCAGGCCGTTGACCGGCGGGTTGTTCAGGGTGATGACGGCGACGTCGCCGCGGGCCTCGTAGGTGGCGCTCATGGAAAAACCCCTCGCGTTGAATGCACCGGCCGGACGCCGGAGAAAAAAAGAACGTTCGTTCTATTCTAGGCCGCGGCCCCCGGCAAGCGTTGTCCCAGCGGCGACAACATGGGCTTCGGCCGGGCCTCGCCAACGGCTAGACCTCGAGCCACTCCTTGCGGATCTCGGCATTGGCGCGCAAGGCGTCGGGCGTGCCTTCGAAGACGATCGCGCCGTGTCCCATCACGTAGCAGCGCTCGGAAATCGCGAGGGCGATGGTCAGCTTCTGCTCGACCAGCAGGACCGAGACGCCGCGCGTCTTCAGCGTCTTCAGGTAGCCGGCGACGAGCTCCACGATCTTCGGCGCCAGGCCCTCGGTCGGCTCGTCGATCATGATCAGGTCGGGGTCGCCCATCAGCGTGCGGCAGAGCGTGAGCATCTGCTGCTCGCCGCCGGAAAGAACGCCGGCCTCCGTGTGCTGGCGCTCCTTCAGGCGCGGGAACATGCCGTACATGTCCTCGTACGACCAGCGCGGCGCCTTGGCGCCCGCCTTCTTCGTCTTCTCGCCGAGGCGCAGGTTCTGCTCGACCGTGAGCTTGGGAAAGATGTCGCGGTTCTCGGGCACGTAGCCGATGCCGCGGTGGGCGATGTCGAAGGCCTTGTGGCCGAGGATCTCCTGGCCGCGGAAGGTGACCGAGCCCTCGCCCGTCACCAGGCCCATGATCGTGCGCACCGTCGTCGAGCGGCCCGAGCCGTTGCGGCCCAGCAAGCTGACGATCTCGCCCTCGCCCACCGTCATGTCGACGCCGTGCAGGATGTGGCTCTTGCCGTAGTAGGCGTGCAGGTTTGCGAGGCGCAGCATGGTCAGTGTCCGGCCGCCTGCGCGTCGGCGAGCGCCGAGCCGAGGTAGGCCTCCTGCACGCGGGCGTTGCCGCGCACCTTCTCCGGCACGTCGAAGGCGATGACCTCGCCGTAGACGAGCACGGCGATCTTGTCGGCGAGACCGAACACCACGCCCATGTCGTGCTCCACCGTCAGCAGCGTCTTGCCGACCGTGACCTCGCGGATCAGCTCGATGAAGCGCGCCGTTTCGCTCTTGCTCATGCCGGCGGTGGGCTCGTCGAGCAGGATCACGGCGGCACCGCCGGCGATCGTGATGCCGATCTCGAGTGCCCGCTGCTCGGCGTAGGTGAGATTCATCGCCAGCGTGTCGCGCTTGCGGTCGAGCTTGATCATGTGCAGCAGCGCCTCGGCCCGCTCGTTCGCGTCTTTCAGATCGGCGAGGAACTTCCAGAACGCGTACTTGTAGCCCAGCGACCAGAGCACGCCGCAGCGAAGGTTCTCGAACACCGAGAGGCGGCTGAAGATGTTGGTGATCTGGAAGCTGCGCGCCAGGCCGAGGCGGTTGATCTCGAACGGCGTGAGGCCGTCGATGCGCTTGCCGTTGAGCAGGATCTCGCCGCTGGTGGCGCCGAAGCGGCCGCTGATGAGGTTGAACAGGGTCGACTTGCCGGCGCCGTTCGGGCCGATGATGCCGACCCGCTCGCCCGCGGCCACCGCGAGCTCGGCGCCGCGGATGATCTCGGTCTTGCCGAAGCGCTTGTGCAGCTTCCTGAGCTCGAGCGCGTACGCCATCAGGCCGGCTCCCTGCGCTTGATCTCGGCCTCGATCTCTTCCTGGGCGTGGCTCCAGACGCGAACGAAGCCGCGCCGCACCCACTCCAGCAGGCCGAGGCCGATGGCGAGCACGGCCAGAGGCGCAGCCCAGCTCAGAACACTCTCGGTGTCGAGCGGAACGCCGACGAAGCTGAACCTCGAGCTGGCGCCGGCGTTGAGCTGGATGTGATAGATCATCTCGATGATCGCCGAGGCGCCGGCGACCACCAGCGCGCCGGCCACGAGCAGGCCGGCGTAGGGCCGCAGCAGCGGCCCGAACTTGCCGAACTTGGCGACGCGCAGGTTCATCATCAGCAGGCTGGCGATGCCGCCGGGCGCATACATCACCATGAACAGGAACACGAGCCCGAGATACAGCAGCCAGGCCTTGGTCACCTCCGAGAGCAGCACCGAGGCCAGCACCAGCAGCACCGCGCCGATCATCGGCCCGAAGAAGAAGGTGGCGCCGCCGAGGAAGGTGAAGAGCAGGTAGCCGCCGGAGCGCAACGCGCTCAGGCCGTCGGAGGCGTTGACGATCTCGAAGTTGATCGAGGCCAGGGCGCCGCCGATGCCGGCGAAGAAGCCGGCGATGATGAAGCCGAGGTAGCGCACGCGCTGCGTGTTGTAGCCGATGAACTCCACCCGCTCCGGGTTGTCGCGCACTGCGTTGAGCATGCGGCCGAGCGGCGTCTTGGTCAGCGCGAACATCAGCGCCGTCGAGATGAAGCAGTAGGTGGCGATCAGGTAGTAGACCTGGATCTGCGAGCCGAAGGTCAGGCCGAGGAAGGGCGTGCCGTAGACGCGGTTGGTCGTGACGCCGCCCTCGCCGCCGAAGAAGCCCGGGAACATGAGCGACATCGCCGCCACCAGCTCGCCGATGCCGAGCGTGATCATGGCGAAGGTGGTTCCCGACTTCTTGGTCGTGACGTAGCCGAACAGGGCGGCGAAGAACAGGCCCGAGAGGCCGCCGACCAGCGGAATGACGACCAGCGGCAGCGGCACCTGCCCCTTGGTCGCGAGGTTCATCGCATGGACGGCGATGAACGAGCCGAGGCCGGTGTAGACGGCGTGGCCGAAGCTCAGCATGCCGCCCTGGCCGAGCAGGATGTTGTAGCTGAGGCAGATGATCGTCAGGTAGCCCATCTGCGTGAGCATGCTGATCGCCAGGCTGCTGCGAAAGACGTGCGGCAGCACCGCGAGCAGCAGCGCGAACAGGAGCCAGATCGCGTACGAGCCCAGGCTCCTCTTCGGTGCGAGCGCGGCGGTGCTCATCAGCCCTCCCGCTTTCCGAGCAGGCCCTTGGGCCTGAAGATCAGGATCAGCACCAGGAACAGGTACGGCAGGATGGGCGCGATCTGCGCCACGCTGAGGCTGAGCAGTTCCCAGCCGAAGGTCTGGTCGGTGATCTTGAAGCCGAGCGCCCCGAGCAGCGTGGCCAGCGACTGGTCGATCGCGACCGCGAAGGTCTGCACCACGCCGATCAGCAGCGAGGCGAGAAAGGCGCCGGCGAGCGAGCCCATGCCGCCGACCACGACGACGACGAACACGATCGAGCCGACGGCGCCGGCCATCGCCGGCTCGGTGACGTAGGTGTTGCCGCCGATCACGCCGGCCAGCGCCGCGAGCGCGGCGCCGCCGCCGAAGACGAGCATGAAGACGCGCGGCACGTTGTGGCCCAGCGCCTCGACCGTCTCGGGATGGGTGAGCGCGGCCTGGATCACCAGTCCGATGCGGGTGCGGGTGAGCAGCAGCCAGACCGCGAGCAGCATCAGCATCGCGAGCAGCATGATGAACGAGCGCGACTTCGGGAACTGGGTGCCGAACAGCGTGAAGAGCGGCCCCTGGAGCTGCGCCGGCAAGACGTAGGGAACGGTCGCGCGACCCCAGACGAGCTGCACCACCTCGAGGATCAGGTACGACAGGCCGAAGGTCACGAGCAGCTCGGGCACGTGGCCGAACTTGTGCACCCGGCGCAGGCTGTAGCGCTCGAAGGCGGCGCCGAGCAGGCCGACCAGAAGGGGCGCGACCAA
Source organism: Burkholderiales bacterium (assembly GCA_031360885.1). Taxonomy (GTDB): domain Bacteria; phylum Pseudomonadota; class Gammaproteobacteria; order Burkholderiales; family Burkholderiaceae_C; genus Schlegelella_A. The sequence goes on from JANMCC010000094.1 coordinate 72,115, forward strand.
GAGGGCGGGCCAGAAGCCGATCGCCACCGAGATCGTGTACGCGAAGTAGGCGCCCAGCATGTAGAAGCTGGTGTGGGCGAAGTTGAGCACGCCCATCATGCTGAAGATGAGCGTGAGACCCGAGCTCAGCATGAACAGCAGCAGCCCGTAGCTGAGCCCGTTCAGGAGGGAGATGACGAAGAATTCCACGTCGGGACGGAGGGTTGGCGGGAGAGAGTTTGAGGCTAAAAAAACAGCCGGTGGGCGACTCGCATCACCCGCCGGCGTTTCGCAAGGTCAGCGCGATGTCAGGGCGACGGGCGCTTCATGTCGCAGGACGTCGGCGTGCTGGCGATGTAGGGCTCGAGGTACTTGACCGGGGCGAAGGTGAAGCCGGTGTTCTCGACGCTGTAGCTGTTCTTCGCGTCGACCTTCTGCCACTTCGAGATCCACAGGCCCTGCTGCATCTGGTGGTCGGTCTTCCGGATCTGGCTGTCGCCGTTGAAGCCCTTGAAGCTCAGGCCCTCCATCGCGCCCGCGACCTTCATCGGATCGGTCGACTTGGCCTTGGCCATCGCCTCGCCGAGCAGGACGATCGCGTTGTAGATCGAGAAGGTGTACATGTCGTCGTTGTACTTCTTCTTGTAGGCGTCGACGAGCTGGCGGACCTCGCCGCTGTAGTTCGAGTGGTTGTAGGCGATCTGGTAGACCTCGAGCTCGCCGCCTGCGGCCAGCGCGGTGGGCGTGCCCGAGACGCCGGCGTAGTAGGCGAAGATCGGCACCTTGAGGCCGGAGTCGTTGAGGGCCTTGATCAGGAGCGTCATGTCCTGGCCCCAGTTGCCGGTGACGATGGCGTCGGCGCCCGATTGCTTGATCTTGGCGACGTACGGCGCGAAGTCCTTGACCTGGCCGAGCGGATGCAGGTCGTCGCCGACGATCTTGGCGTCGGGCCGGTTGCGCGCCATGCCTTCCTTGAAGAACTTCGAGACCTGCTGGCCGTGCGAGTAGTTCTGGTTGATCAGGTAGACCTTGGAGACCTTGGGCTGGTCCTTCATGAACGCGGTCAGCGCGGCCATCTTCATCGACGTGTCGGCGTCGAGGCGGAAGTGCGAGAAGGTGCACTTCTCGTTGGTCAGCACGGGATCGACCGCCGCGTAGTTGAAGTAGACGATCTCCTTGCCCGGATTGCGCTCGTTGTGCTTGGCGACGGCGTCGGCCAGCGGCACGGCGACGTTCGAGCCGTTGCCCTGGGTCACGTAGCGAAAGCCCTGGTCGGCGGCGGCCTTGAGCAGGTTGAGCGCTTCCTGCGGCGAGCTCTTGCTGTCCATGCCGACGACTTCGAACTTGACGCCGGCCGGGTTCTTGGCCGAGAAGTGCTCGGCCACGAGCTGCCA
>JANMCC010000131.1:0-42621 GCA_031360885.1 Burkholderiales bacterium
GCCCCTACCATTGCGGCTTCGCCGCGCCCCCCGCGCCGCCTGCCTGAGAGTCCCGAAGCATCCCGATGAGAGCCGCCGAAATCCGTTCCAGCTTCCTGAAGTTCTTCGAATCGAAGGGCCACACGATCGTGCCTTCGAGCCCGGTCGTGCCCGGCGACGACCCGACGCTGCTGTTCACCAACGCCGGCATGAACCAGTTCAAGGACGTGTTCCTCGGCTTCGACAGGCGTTCCTACGTGCGCGCGGCGACCTCGCAGAAGTGCATTCGCGCCGGCGGCAAGCACAACGACCTCGAGAACGTCGGCTACACGGCGCGGCACCACACCTTCTTCGAGATGCTGGGCAACTTCAGCTTCGGCGACTACTTCAAGAAGGACGCGCTGAAGTTCGCCTGGGAGCTGCTGACCGAGGTCTACAAGCTGCCCGAGGACAAGCTCTGGGCGACCGTCTACGCCGAGGACGACGAGGCCTACGACATCTGGAAGAACGAGATCGGCCTGCCGGCCGAGCGGATCGTGCGCATCGGCGACAACAAGGGCGGGCGCTTCGCCTCCGACAACTTCTGGATGATGGGCGACACCGGCCCGTGCGGCCCGTGCAGCGAGATCTTCTACGACCACGGACCCGGGATCCCGGGCGGGCCGCCGGGCTCGCCGGAGGAGGACGGCGACCGCTACATCGAGATCTGGAACAACGTGTTCATGCAGTTCAACCGCGACGAGGCGGGCGTGATGCACAAGCTCCCCAAGCCCAGCGTCGACACCGGCATGGGCCTGGAGCGGCTGACGGCGGTGCTGCAGCACGTGCACTCGAACTACGAGATCGACCTGTTCGTCACGCTGCTGGCGGCGGCGAAGAAGGTGGTCGACGAGGCGGGCGCCGGAGCATCGACGACCGGCGCCGCTGGCGCCGGGTGCGACAAGGACTCGCCCTCGCTCAAGGTCATCGCCGACCACATCCGCGCCTGCACGTTCACCGTCGTCGACGGCGTGATTCCCGGCAACGAAGGCCGTGGCTACGTGTTGCGCCGGATCACCCGCCGGGCGATCCGCCACGGCTACAAGCTCGGCGCGAGGAAGCCTTTCTTCCACAAGCTCGTCGCCGACCTCGCGGCCGAGATGGGCGACGCGTACCCGGAGCTGCGCCGCGAGCAGCGGCGCGCCACCGACGTGCTGAAGCAGGAGGAGGAGCGCTTCTTCCAGACCATCGCCAACGGCATGGAGATCCTGGAGACGGCGATCGCTGCGCTGCCCGGCACGGGCGCCGGCCGGGTGCTCGGCGGCGACGTCGCCTTCAAGCTGCACGACACCTACGGCTTCCCGCTCGACCTCACCGCCGACGTCTGCCGCGAGCGCGACGTCGCCGTCGACACCGCCGGCTTCGAGGTGGCGATGACGCGCCAGCGCGAGCAGGCCCGCGCCGCCGGCAAGTTCAAGGTCGCGCAAGGCCTCGAGTACAGCGGAGGCGCCACCACCTTCCACGGCTACGAAGGCCTCTCGCACGACAGCGCCCGGGTGCTCGCGCTCTACGTCGACGGCAGCGCGGCGAGCTCGGTCAAGGCGGGCGACGATGCGGTCATCGTCCTCGACCACACGCCGTTCTACGCCGAGTCGGGCGGCCAGGTCGGCGACACCGGCGAGCTGCGCAACGCCACTTCGCGCGTGCTCGTCGAGGACACGGTCAAGATCCAGGCCGCGGTGTTCGGCCACGAGGGCCGCGTCGTCGAGGGCGAGATCCGCGTCGGCGACACGCTCAACGCGAAGGTCGACGTCGAGCGCCGCGCCCGCACGGTGCGCAACCACAGCGCGACCCACCTGATGCACAAGGCGCTGCGCGAGGTGCTGGGCGCGCACGTGCAGCAGAAGGGCTCGCTGGTCGACGCGGACAGGACGCGCTTCGACTTCGTGCACAACGCGCCGCTGACCGACGGGCAGATCCGGCAGGTCGAGAGAATGGTCAACGCCGAGATCCTCGAGAACCATGCGACGAACGCGCGGGTCATGCCGATCGAAGACGCGCAGAAGCTCGGCGCGATGATGCTGTTCGGCGAGAAGTACGGCGACGAGGTCCGGGTGCTCGACATCGGCTCGAGCCGCGAGCTCTGCGGCGGCACCCACGTGGCGCGCACCGGCGACATCGGACTGTTCAAGATCGTCGCCGAGAGCGGCGTCGCCGCCGGCATCCGCCGGGTCGAGGCGGTCACCGGCGAGAACGCGCTCGCCTACCTGCAGTCGCTCGAGGGCACGGTGCAGCAGCTTGCCGGCGCGCTGCGCTCGGCGCCGGCCGAAGTGCCGGCCCGGCTCGGCCAGGTGCTCGATCACGTCAAGGCGCTCGAGAAGGAGCTCGCCGCGGTCAAGGGGCGCCTCGCTTCCTCGCAGGGGGGCGACCTCGCGGCGCAGGCGATCGACGTCAAGGGCCTGAAGGTGCTCGTGGCCCGGCTCGACGGCGCCGATGCGAAGACGCTGCGCGAGACGCTCGACAAGCTCAAGGACAAGCTGAAGACCGCGGTCGTCGTGCTCGCCGCGGTCGAGGGCGCCAAGGTGCAGATCGCCGCCGGCGTCACCGCCGACAGCATCGGGCGGGTCAAGGCCGGCGAGCTCGTCAACTTCGTCGCCCAGCAGGTGGGCGGCAAGGGCGGCGGCAAGGCCGACATGGCGATGGCCGGCGGTACCGACCCGTCGAAGCTCGCCGAGGCGCTGGCCTCGGTCTCGGGCTGGGTTGGAGAGCGGGCATGAGCGCTGCGCCGATGGACATGCTCTTCCTCGAAGGGCTCGAGGTGCCGTGCCGGGTCGGCTGCTCCGACCCGGAGCGGGCGACGCCGCAATCGCTGCGCGTCGAGGTGCGCCTGTACTGCGCCTCGCTGCGCGAGGCCGGCATCGCCGACGACATCGAGCAGACGGTCGACTATCGCCTCGCCGGCGACATGATCGACGCGGTGCAGGGCAGGGAGTACCTGCTGATCGAACGCGTCGCCGAAGAGCTGGCGCAGGTGGCGCTGAAGAACCCGCTGGTCGACCACGTGACGATCTCGGTCAAGAAGCGGCCGCCGGTGCAGGGCCTCGAGTGGGCCGGGGTGCAGATCACGCGGGGCCGATGAAGGTCGTCAGCAACACCGCGATCTCGCTCGACGGGCGCATCAACACGCGCGAACGACGCTTCGCCTTCTTCGGCAGCGATCGCGACCACGCACGCATGAGTCGGCTGCGCGCCGAAGCCGACGCCGTCCTCGTCGGCGGCGCGACTTTTCGCAACTGGCCGCATCCGGCCCTGCCCGACGCCGCCGACCGCGCGCGGCTGCGCGGCCGGCCGTGGAACGTCGTCGTCAGCCGCTCGCTCGACCTGCCGCTCGAGAGCGACTGGTTCGCCGAGCCGGCGATCCGTCCCCTGCTGCTCACGCGCGCCGCGTCGCTCGAAGGCAAGCGCCTGTCGGCCGAAGCCGAAGGCTGGCCCGGCGAGGGCGATGACCTGCCGGTGCCCTGGATCCTCGAGCAGCTCGCCCGGCGCGGCGTCGAGCGGCTGCTGGTCGAAGCCGGCGGCGACCTGCTGTTCCAGTTCCTCGCCGCCGACGCGATCGACGAGATGTACCTGACCCTGTGCCCGCTGGTCGTCGGCGGCGATGCGCCCAGCCTGGCCGACGGCCCGGGCTTCGACCTCGCCGAGCTGCGCCGCATGCGCCTGGTCGGCGCCGAGCCCGAAGGCGACGAGGTGTTCCTTCACTACGAAGCCGCGAGGAGAGGAGTCCCCGGATGACGGTCACGATTCGCCGCGCCATCCCCGACGACGCCGAAGGCTACGCCCGCGTCATGAGCAACCCGGCGGTCTATCCCGGGCTGATGCAGCTGCCGTACAACGACGCGCACACGTGGCGCGAAAGGCTGACCGAGATCACGGCGCCGAACAGGGTCGACCTGATCCTCGTCGCCGAGCGCGGTGGCACGATTGTCGGCAACGCCGGCCTGCACCCGATCGCCTTGCCGCAGCAGGTGCGCCGCCGCCATGTCGCGATGCTCGGCATCGCGGTGCTGCCCGAGGCGCAGGGGCAGGGCGTGGGCACGGCGCTGATGCAGGCGCTGTGCGACTACGCCGACCGCTGGCTCGGCCTGCTGCGGATCGAGCTCACCGTCTACGTCGACAACGCGCCGGCGATCGCCCTCTATCGCAAGTTCCGCTTCGAGATGGAGGGGCGCTTTCGCGGCTACGCGATGCGCGACGGCCGTCTGGTCGATGCGTTCTCGATGGCGCGCATCCATCCCGACCCGCCGACCCTCGCGCCGCTGCCGGCCGGCACCCCCGATCCCTTCTGAGGTGAAGCTCGCCCGTGCGCTCGCCTTCTGCCTGGCGCTGACGAGCGCGGCCTGCGCCGCGGCGCAGGAGCGCGTTTCCTTTCCCAGCCTCGACGGTGCGGCCAACGCGCCGGTGGTCCTCACCGGGCTGTGGTTCCCCGCTGCCGGTGTCAACGCCTCCTCGCCCGGGCCCGCGGTGGCCCTGTTCCATGGCTGCAGCGGCGCCTTCGACCGGCACGGCCAGCTCGTGCGGCGGATGCAGGAGTACGCGGCGCTCTTCAACCGCGCCGGCTACTCTGCCCTGATCGTCGACTCGCTGACGCCGCGCTACGAGGTCGAGCTCTGCACCCAGCGCACCGGCTCGCGCCGCGTCACCCAGTCGAACCGCCGCCTCGATGCGCTCGGCGCGGTCGCCTACCTCGCCGAGCGGCCCGACGTCGACCCGAAGCGCATCGGCCTGGTGGGCTGGTCGAACGGCGGCAGCACGGTGCTCTCGGCAACCAACCTGCGCCACCGCGACGTCGCCGCCGCGCTGGTCCAGCCGGCGTTCGCGGTCGCTTTCTATCCCGGCTGCGAGGTCGACCTGAAGCGCGGCTACGAGGCGGTGGCGCCGCTCCGGATGCTGGTCGGCCAGGCCGACGACTGGACCGCCGCGGGGCCGTGCCGCGCGCTGGCGCGCGAGGCCGCCGGCCCGCGGCCGGAGATCGAGGGCTACGCCGGCGCGTACCACGGCTTCGACAGCGACCAGCCGGTGCGTTTGCGCAAGGACGTGCCGAACGGCGTCAACCCCGGCCAGGGCGTGCACGTCGGCGGCAACGGCGCCGCCTGGCGGGCTTCGCAGGCGCGGCTGCTGAAGTTCATCGCCGAGCACTGAGGCCGGCGACGCCCGAGGCGACCGTCTGCATGCCCCGGAACAGGAGGCCGCAGGTGCCGGCGTTGACGAGCAGGGCCGAGACCACGACCCGAGTCCGTGTCGCCGGCGCGAAGCGGCGACGTGACGCCCGCCTTGGCCGCGATTCCGGTTCAGCGGAGTCCGCGGCTCACGCCGCGGCGCGGAACACCGCGAACCAGCCGTTCTCGTCGGTCCAGGCCTGCGGGTCGCCGAAGCCCGCGTCGCGCAGCAGCGCGGCGAATCCCTCGACCGTGTACTTGCACGAGTTCTCGGTATGGATGCGCTCGCCGGCGAAAAAGCGCCGCTCGCCGCCGGGCCAGCGGACGACCAGCGACTCCCTGGCCTCGAGGTGCATCTCGATCCGCGACGCGGTCTCGTCGTAGAACGCGACGTGCCGCCACTGGCGCGGCTCGAAGTCGCTGCCGATGGCCGCGTTCAGGTGGCGCAGCGCGTTCAGGTTGAAGGCGGCGGTGACGCCGAGCGCGTCGTCGTAAGCAGCCTCGAGCACCGGCCGCGGCTTGACCAGGTCGACGCCGATCACCAGGCCTCCGCCCGCGGCGCGCTCGTGGATGCGGTGCAGGAAGGCGAACGCTTCGTCGCGGGTGAAGTTGCCGATGCTCGAGCCGGGGTAGAAGAAGAGCGGCGCGCCGCCTTCGAGCAGCTCGGCCGGCAGCTCGAGGCCGGTGGAGAAGTCCTGGCCGAGCCCGATCACCTCGAGCTGCGGCTGCTCGCGCTGCACCTGGCGCAGCGCCTCGCGCAGGAACTCGACCGAGACGTCGACGGCGACGTAGCGCCGGGGCGCCAGCACCGGGAACAGGCGCGCCGCCTTGGCGCAATTGCCGGCGCCGAGGTCGATCAGGATCGTGCCCGGACCGAAGGCCTGGCGAAGGTCGTCGCCGTGCGCGGCGAAGATCGCCGCTTCGGTGCGCGTGGGGTAGTACTCGGTCAGCTCGGTGATCGCCTCGAACAGCTTCGAGCCGAGCGGGTCGTAGAAGTACTTCGGCGCGATGCTCGGGCGCGGGGCCAGCAGGGCGGCGCGCGCCGCCTCCGGCCCGCCGTCGGCGACCAGGCTCTGGATGAAGCGCGGTGATCTGGATTCGGTCATGGTGGCGATTTGGTCCATCGTGATGCGCCGGGCCCCCTGCCCGACACCATATCGCGGTATCGCCCAGAATGCAGCATGCGCTCGCCGCCCCCATTTCCGGATGTCACCCGCCGTCGTGCGCTCGGCGTAGCTGCCGCTGCCGGCGCCGCGCTCTGGCTTCCCGGTCGCGCGGTCGCGGCGCATGTCGTCAAGCCCTGGCCCGCGGCAAGGCCCGTGCCCGAGCTCGAGCTCGCCGACCTCGACGGCAAGACCTGGAAGCTCGCGGCGCACGCCGGCCAGGTGGTCGTTCTCAATTTCTGGGCCACCTGGTGCGAGCCCTGCCGCCTCGAGATGTCGTCGCTCGAATCGGTGGCGGCGAAGCTGCGCCCGCGGGGCCTGGTCGTCTGTGCCGTCAACTACAAGGAATCGGCGGCGGTGATCCGCCAGTTCCTCGAGCGCATGCCGTTCAAGCCGACGATCCTGCTCGACGCCGACGGCGACGCCACCAGCGACTGGACGCCGCGGGTCTTTCCGAGCAGCGTGCTGATCGGCCGCAACGGCAGGCCGAGCTCGGTCGTCGTCGGCGAGCTCGACTGGGTGGGCAGCGTCGCCCGGGAGCTGCTCGAGCCGCTGCTCGCGGCGCCGCGCAAGGCCTGAGTCGGCGCCGGGCGATGGCGGCCGGTCGATAATCGCCGCCCAGTGGCTTCCCTGGAACCGACGACTTCTTCCGCCGCCGAATTGGCAGGCCGGCACATCGTGCTCGGTCTCTCGGGCGGCATCGCCTGCTACAAGGCGGCGGAGCTGGTGCGCGAGCTGGTCAAGGCGGGCGCGACGGTGCAGGTGGTGATGACCGAGGCGGCCGAGCACTTCATCACCGCGGTGACGCTGCAGGCCCTCTCCAACCGCCCGGTGTTCACCAGCCAGTGGGACGCGCGCGACCACAACAACATGGCGCACATCAACCTGACGCGCGAGGCCGACGCCATCCTCATCGCTCCGGCGAGCGCCGACTTCATCGCCAAGCTGATCCACGGCCGCGCCGACGAGCTGCTCTCGCTCGCCTGCCTGGCGCGACCGATCGAGCGCTGCCCGCTGCTGGTGGCGCCGGCGATGAACCGGGAGATGTGGGCGCATCCGGCGACGCAGCGCAACTTCGCCCAGCTCGCCGCCGACGGCGCGACCGTGCTCGGCCCGGGCAGCGGCGACCAGGCCTGCGGCGAGATCGGCGACGGGCGCATGCTCGAGGCGGCCGAGCTGCGCGACGCCCTGGTCGCCTTCTTCCAGCCGAAGCTGCTCGCCGGCAAGCGCGTGCTGGTGACAGCCGGGCCGACCTTCGAGCCGATCGATCCGGTGCGCGGCCTGACCAACCGCTCGAGCGGCAAGATGGGCTTCGCGATCGCCCGCGCCGCTGCCGAGGCCGGCGCCCACGTGACCCTGATCGCCGGTCCGGTGCATCTGCCGACGCCGCGTGGCGTGAAGCGCGTCGACGTGACCACGGCGGTCGAGATGCACGACGCGACGCTCGCCGCGGCGCCGTCGTGCGACGTCTTCGTCGCCACGGCGGCGGTCGCCGACTGGCGCGTCGCCAGCGTCGCCGAAGCGAAGATCAAGAAAGCCGAGGGCCGGGCGGTGCCGGCGCTCGAGCTGGTCGAGAACCCTGACATCCTCGCCGCGGTCGCGCGCCTGGCGAAGCCGCCGTTCTGCGTCGGCTTCGCCGCCGAGAGCAACGACCTGATCGTGCATGCGCGCGAGAAGCTCGTGCGCAAGAACGTGCCGCTGATCGTCGCCAACCTCGGGCCGCAGACCTTCGGCCGCGACGACAACGCGCTGACCCTGGTCGACGCGAACGGCGAGCGCGAGCTGCCTCGCGCCGACAAGCTGGCGCTCGCCCGCCAGCTCGTGGCCGAGATCGCGGCGCGGCTGCCGCGCGGCGCCTGAGCGCGAAGATGCCGATCGCCATCGACGTCCGCGTTCTCGATCCGCGCATGGCCGGGCAGATGCCCGCGTATGCCACCGCGGGCAGCGCCGGCCTCGACCTGCGAGCCTGCCTCGACGCGCCGCTCGAGCTCGCGCCCGGCGAGGCGAAGCTCATTCCCACCGGCCTGGCGATCCACATCGCCGACCCGGGGCTGGCGGCGATGATCCTGCCGCGCTCGGGCCTGGGCCACAAGCACGGCATCGTTCTCGGCAACGGCGTCGGCCTGATCGACGCCGACTACCAGGGCCCGCTGATGGTGAGCTGCTGGAATCGCGGCGCCGCGGCCTACACGGTGCAGCCGTTCGAGCGCATCGCCCAGCTCGTGATCGTGCCCGTGGTGCAGGCCGAGTTCCGGGTGGTCGAGTCGTTCGGCGCGAGCGGGCGCGGCAGCGGCGGCTTCGGGTCCACCGGCCGCGCGTGAGCGCGCCGTCCGTCGCGACTACGGAGTGACCCGCCGAGCGCGGACACGGGCCCAGGCATCACAATTCGGGGTTGTGAAAAAGTCGCTCGCGCTCGGCATCGCCGGCTTGCTCATCGTCGCTGCGGCGGCCGTCGGCTACGCGCTCACGCGCGGCGGGCTCGCGGCCGATGCGGCCCTGGCCGCTGCCTCCGCTCCGGCCGGCCCGGCCGCCTCGGGCGCGGGCGGGCCGCCGGTCAGCGTTTCCGTGGTGTCGGTGCAAAAGCGCGACGTCGACGTCATGCTCGACGCCACGGGCACCGTGACCGCGCTCAACAGCGTCGACATCCGGCCGCAGATCGCCACCACGATCACCAGGGTGCACATCAAGGAGGGCCAGTTCGTCGGCGCCGGCCAGCTCCTGTTCACGCTCGACGCGCGCAACGACGAGGTCAACGTCACCAAGGCGAGGGCGCAGCTCGCCAAGGACCTGGCCGCGCTCGCCGATGCGCAACGCCAGCTCGCGCGCAGCAAGGACCTCTTCGCCCAGAACTTCATCTCGCAGGGCGCAGTCGACACCAACCAGACGCTGGTCGAGTCGCAGCAGGCCGTGGTCGCCTCCGACCGGGCGGCGATCGAAGCGGCGCAGGTCGGCCTGTCGTACAGCCGCATCACCGCGCCCGCCGCGGGCCGGGCGGGCGCGATCAACGTCTTCGCCGGCAGCTTCGTCCAGCCGAGCGGCGCGGCGCTGGTGACGATCACCCAGCTCGATCCGATCGCGGTCGCCTTCAGCCTGCCGCAGCGTAACCTCGGCCAGGCGCTGGCGACCTTGCGCGGCGGTGGCGGCAAGGTGACCGCGACGTCGCCCGAAGCCGGCGGCACGGCGACCGGCAAGCTGCTGTTCGTCGACAACAGCGTCGACGCCAATTCGGGCACGGTGCGCGTCAAGGCCGAATTCGCGAACAAGGACGAGCGGCTCTGGCCGGGCGCGTTCGTCAACATCCGGCTGGCGGTGCAGACGCTGAAGGGCGCCAGCGTGATCCCGCAGGCGGCGATCATCCAGTCGCCGCGCGGCAAGATCGTCTATGTCGTCGACGCGGCCAGGAAGGCGTCGCCGCGGCCGGTCGAGGTGCTCTATGCCGAGGGCGCCGATGCGACGGTGAGCGGGCTGCGCGGCGACGAGCGCGTCGTCGTCGACGGGCGGCAGAACCTGCGCCCCGGCACCAGCGTGATCGAGCGTGCCGCGACCGAGGGCGGCAGCCGCGGTCGGCGCGGCGGCGCGGCCTCGGGAGCGTCGGCCGCGAGCGCGGCGAACGGCGCGTCCACGCCATCGGCCTGATCGGGTTCCGGGGGGACGCATGAACCTGTCCGAGCTTTTCATCCGCCGGCCGGTGCTGACGGTGCTGCTCAATGCAGCGATCGTCGTCGCCGGGGTGATCGCCTGGCGCAGCATTCCGATCGCGGCGCTGCCGAGCTACAACACGCCGGTCATCAACGTTTCGGCGCAACTGCCTGGCGCCAGCCCGGAAACGATGGCGAGCTCGGTCGCGCTGCAGCTCGAAAAGCAGTTCCAGACCATCCCCGGGCTGGCGCTCATCAGCTCGGCAAGCACGCTCGGCAGCACCTCGGTGACGCTGGAGTTCGAGCAGGGGAGAGACATCGATGCCGCCGCCGTCGACGTCCAGGCCGCCCTGCTGCGCGCGCAGCGCCAGCTGCCGCAGGACATGACGCAGCCGCCCTCGTATCGCAAGGTCAACCCGGCCGACGCGCCGGTGCTGTTCATCGCCATGACCTCTCCGTCGCTCAGCCTCTCGGACCTGAACGACTTCGCCGAGCACCTGATCTCGCCGACCCTTTCCACCCTCGATGGCGTGGCACAGGTGAACATCTTCGGCCAGAAGCGTTTCGCGGTGCGCGTGCGGGTGCTGCCCGACGCGCTCGCCGCGCGCAACATCGCCCTCGACGAGCTGACCGTCGCGCTGCGCGCGGCCAATGCCAACACGCCGGTCGGCACGCTGGAGGGGCCTCAGCAGACGTTGACGCTGCAAGCCAACAAGCAGCTGAAGAACGCGGCCGAGTTCGCCGAGTTGATCGTCTCCAACCGCAACGGCAATCCGGTGCGCCTGCGCGACGTGGCCCAGGTCGAGGACAGCTACGAGACGGTCAAGACCAACGCCACGTTCAACGGCGAGACCGCGATCTCGCTGGCGGTGCTGCGCCAGCCCGACGCCAACACGGTCAAGGTGGTCGACGCGGTGCGCGCCAAGCTGCCCGAGTTCCGGGCGCAGCTGCCGCAGTCGGTGCGCATCGAGGTCGGCAACGACCGCTCGATCTCGATCCGCGACGCCCTGCACGATGTGACGCTGACGATGGTCGGCACGATCGTGCTGGTCGTCCTCGTGATCTTCCTGTTCCTGCGCCGCTTCGTCGCCACCGTGATCCCGACGCTGTCGCTGCCGGTCTCGCTGGTCGGCGCGATCTCGCTGCTCTGGGCCTTCGGCTACACCCTCGACAACATTTCGCTGCTCGGCCTGACACTGGCGGTCGGCCTGGTCGTCGACGACGCGATCGTGATGCTCGAGAACATCATGCGCCACGTCGAGGCCGGCGAGCCGCCGTTCCAGGCGGCGCTGCGCGGTTCGCGCGAGGTCGGCTTCACCATCATCTCGATCTCGACCTCGCTGATCGCCGTCTTCATTCCGATCTTCTTCATGCCCGGCGTGATCGGCCTCCTGTTCCACGAGTTCGCGGTGATCGTCTCGCTGGCGATCGTCGCCTCGGCCTTCGTCTCGCTGACGCTGGTGCCGATGCTCGCCAGCCGCTTTCTTTCCGACGAAGCGCACAAGAAGCGTCCGGGCGCGATCGTCCGCGCCTTCGAGCGCGGCTTCAACGCGATGCTCGCCGGCTACTCCCGCTCGCTCGACGCGGCGCTGCGCCATCGCCGCATCGTCATCGGCGTCGCGCTCGCGACCCTCGTCGCGACCTGGTGGCTGTTCGTCGACATGCCCAAGGGATTCTTCCCGCAGGAAGACATCGGACAGATCCGGATCACGACCGAAGCCTCGGAGGACACGTCGTTCCCGGCGATGGTCCTGCTGCAGGCGCGGCTCGCGGACATCCTGCGCAATGACCCGAACGTCGCCACCGTGAACTCGTTCAACGGCGGCCAGGGCTCGCAGAACACCGGGCGCCTGTTCATCAACCTGAAGCCGCGCGCCGAGCGCGAGCCGATGAAGAAGGTGGTGGAGACCCTGCGTCGCAAGCTCCGCGAAGTGCCGGGGATCGCGGCGTTCATGCAGCCGATCCAGAACCTGCAGCTCGGCGGTCGCCCGAGCAAGGCGCAGTTCCAGTACATCCTGCAAAGCGTCAAGGCCGACGAGCTCAACGACTGGGCCGTGAAGCTGCAGGAGCAGATGCGCGCCGACCCGCTGTTCCGCGACGTGACCAGCGATTCGCAGCTGCGCGCCCTGCAGGCCTCGCTGAAGATCGACCGCGATCGGGCGAACACGCTCGGCGTCTCGATCGACGGCATCCGCTCGGCGCTGTTCTCGGCGTTCGGCGAGCGTCAGGTGTCGACGATCTACACCGCGGTCGACAGCTACCAGGTGATCATGGAAGTGGCGCCCGGCGCGAAGCAGGACGAGGGCGCGTTCAACAACATCTACGTGCGCTCCTCGACCGGTGCCCTGGTGCCGATGTCGAGCTTCACGACGGTCGAGCGTTCGGTCGGGCCGACCTCGATCAACCACGTCGGCCAGCTGCAGGCGGTGACGGTGTCGTTCAACCTCGCCCCCGGTGCCGCGCTCGGCGACGCGACGACGAAGATCGAGAAGTACCGCGACCAGATCCGCCTGCCGCCTTCGATCATCACCAGCTACGGCGGCGATGCCGCGGTGTTCAAGAGCTCGCAGGGCAGCCAGGCGATCCTGATCGTCTCGGCGCTGCTTGTCATCTACGTTCTGCTCGGCGTGCTGTACGAGAGCTACATCCATCCGCTGACGATCCTGGCGGGCCTGCCGTCGGCGGCGGTGGGCGCATTGCTCACCCTGAAGCTGTTCGACCAGGACCTGACGCTGATCGCCACCATCGGCATCCTGCTGCTGATCGGCATCGTCAAGAAGAACGCGATCATGATGATCGACTTCGCGCTCGATGCGCAGCGAACCCGCGGCATGGCGCCGGAAGCGGCGATCCGCGAGGCGTGTCTGCTGCGCTTCAGGCCGATCATGATGACAACGCTGGCGGCGCTGATGGGCGCCTTGCCGATCGCGATCGGCCTCGGCGCCGGCGCCGAGCTGCGCCAGCCGCTCGGCCTGGCGGTGGTCGGCGGCCTGATCTTCTCGCAGGCGATCACGCTCTACATCACGCCGGTGATCTACCTCGCGCTCGACCGCTTCAGCGGCAAGGGGCCGGTGACCACACCGGAGAAGGAGCCGGCGCTGGACCCGGCGGCGCCGAAAACGGTGTTACCCTGAGCGCAGCGAAGGGTCTCGTCTTCGCGCGGCAAGGAGATCCTTCGCTGCGCTCAGGATGACAGGCGGCGTGATCAGTGCAGGCGCGTGCCCGGGGGCGGCGCCGCGAGCACGCTGACCGCCGAGCTGCCGACGCTGCCGGCCTCGATCTCCTCGGCGGTCGCCTCGCGCACGTCGCGCACCACCAGCGCCAGGCGCAGGGCGATGCCGGCGAGCGGATGGTTGCCGTCGAGCACGACGTGCTGCGGATAGACCTCGGTCACGGTGTAGATCGCCTCCGCCGACAGGCCCGGCGTCTTCGCACCGGGCGGCGGGCCGTCGAACTGCATGCCGGGCTCGATCTCGGCAGGGAAAAGGCTGCGTTCCTCGAAGAACACGAGCCCGGGGTCGTAGTCGCCGAAGGCATGCTCGGGCTCGAGGTGCAGCGTGGTCGAGTAGCCCGTTTCCTGGCCGGCCAGGGCCTCCTCGACCTTGGCGAGCAGGTCGTCGCCGCCATAGAAGAACTCGAGCGGCTCGGCGAGCTCGTCGATCTCCGCGCCATGCGCGTCTTCGAGGCGCCAGGTCAGGGTGACGACGCACGGGGCGCTGATCTGCATCGAACGATCATCGCACAATGATCCATGGACATCGAACGGCCGACGCCTTTGCTCGGCGGGCTGTCGCCCGCCGCTTTCATGCGCCGTCACTGGCAGAAAAAGCCGCTGCTCGTGCGCGGCGCGCTCGCCGAGGCGCTGCCCGGATTCGACCGCCGGCGCCTGTTCGCGCTGGCGGCGCAGGGCGACGTCGAATCGCGCCTCGTGGTGCGTGACGGCGAACGCTGGTCGCTGCGGCCGGGGCCGGTTGCACGCCGCGCGCTGCCGCCGCTGGCGACCGCGGGCTGGAGCCTGCTGGTCCAGGGCGTCGACCTGCACGACGACGCCGCGCATCGCCTGCTGCAGCGCTTTCGCTTCGTGCCCGACGCCCGGCTCGACGACGTCATGCTCTCGTACGCCAGCGACCGTGGCGGCGTCGGTCCGCACATCGACTCCTACGACGTCTTCCTGCTGCAGATCTCTGGCAGGAGGCGCTGGCAGGTCGGCCGGGTGGTGCGGCCGCGCCTGCGCGACGACGTGCCGCTGAAGATGCTGGCCGGCTTCGTCGCCGCCGAGGAATGGCTGCTCGAGCCGGGCGACATGCTCTACCTGCCGCCCGGCTGGGGCCACGACGGCGTCGCCGTGGGCGAGTGCATCACCGCCTCGATCGGCTTTCGCGCGCCCGCTGCCGCCGGCCTCGCGGCCGATGCGCTGCAGCGCATCGCCGACGCCGCCCTCGACGCCACGGAAGAGGCCGGCCCGGCAGGCAGCGCGCGCAACCGGCTCTACACCGACCGCGGGCAGGCGGCGACCGCCTCGCCGGCCCGCATTCCGCAGGCGCTGCAGCGCTTCGCCGACGCGGCCGTGGTGCGGGCTGCGGCCGATGCCGGGGCGAGGCAGCGCGCGCTCGGCGAGGCCTTGAGCGAGCCCAAGCCCGGCACCTGGTTCGAGCGCTCGCCGCCGGCGCGGCCGGCGGCCGGCATCGTTCTCGACCGGCGCAGCCGGATGCTCTACGACGACGCCCATGTCTACCTCAACGGCGAGGCGTTTCGCGCCGGCGGCCGCGATGCCACACTCATGCGTGCCTTCGCCGATGCCCGCCGCCTGGAGCCGGCGGCGTTGGCCCGGCTGAGCAGCGAAGCGCGCGGCTTGCTGGCCCGATGGGTCGAGGCCGGCTGGTGCCGGGGGAACGAGAAGAGAGCAGGAGACCGCGACGATGAATGAAGACCAGTTGAGCCAGATCGCCTCGCGCAAGGACTTCCACGAGGCGATCCGTGCCGCCCTCGCGCAGGCCGCCGACGCCGGGGCGAGCGAGATCTGCCTCGTCGACGCCGACTTCGACGACTGGCCGCTCAACGAGCGCGCCGTCGTCGAGACGCTGGCCCGCTGGGCGGCCTCGCGCCGCAAGCTCCTGCTGTTCGCGCACAGCTTCGACGAGCTGGCGCGCAGCGCGCCGCGCTTCGCCGAGTGGCGCCGGCAGTGGTCGCACATCGTCCAGTGCCGTTCCGATCCGGAACTCGAGGCGCAACAGGTGCCGAGCCTCCTGCTGGTGGCGGGCGAGGTCGCGGTGCGGCTGCTCGACCCGGTTCGCTATCGCGGTGTGGTCTCGGGTCGGGCGAGCGACCAGGTCGAATGCCGGGAAGCGATTGACGCTCTTTTGCAACGATCCGTCGAAGCCTTTCCGCCGACGACCCTCGGGCTCTAGGGAACACCCTTAAGACGCCTATAATCGAGGGTTAGGCACTGGATTGCCTTCGCTTTCCTTGTCTTTGAACGATGGGGCTCCTCGTGAGAGGGATCCCTCAACTGCCCCGCTCATTTCCGAACCCAAAATCGAGGAGAAATATGAAAACAGCTTTGTTGATGGTCACTCTGGCCGCCGCCGTTTCTTTCGCTGCCTGCAGCAAGAAGGAAGAAACGACCACCACCACGACCATGCCGGCAGCACCGGCGACGACGGCCGTCATCGTCACCCCGGATCCCTCGGCCTCCGCCGCTGCGACGTCGTCGATGATGGCCGCCTCTTCGGCGATGGATGCCGCCTCTTCGGCCGCCACCTCGGCGATGATGGCTGCGAGCGCCGCGTCGAAGTAAGTCGCGCGCCGTTCAGTGCGAAGGCCGCCCTCGGGCGGCCTTTTGCATGCTCGAAGGGTTCGCGGCGCCGGTCGCTTCAGCGGAGCTCCAGCCACTGGAAGCCATCGACCGGGTCGGCGATGACCAGCGCCTCGCTGCCGCCGGCCCACGAAGCTGCCAGCGCCGTGCGGGCCAGCGCCGGGTTGTTGTTCTCGCGGCTCAGGTGCGCCGCGACGACGTGCTGCAGCCGCCCGCTGGCGCAGCGCGCCAGGATCTCGGCCGCGGTGTCGTTGCTCAGGTGGCCGAAGCGCCCGCCGATCCGCGCCTTGAGCGAAGGCGGGTAGCGCGAGGTCGCCAGCAACTGCGCGTCGTGGTTGCATTCCAGCACGATCGCGTCGCAGCCCGCGACCCGGTCGATCATGTGCGCGGTGATCGAGCCGAGGTCGGTGAGCACGACGAGGCGCGCGCCGCCGTCGCTGCAGCGCAGCTGCAGCGGCTCGGCCGCGTCGTGGGCGACGGTGAACGGATGGACCTCGATGTCGCCGACGGCGATCGGCTCGTCGTCGCGCGCGAAGCGCAGGCTCGGCGGCGCCGCGAAGCCGCTGATCGCGCGCCAGGTGCCGCGGCTCATCCAGAGCGGCAGGGCGTCGCGCTCGGCCAGCGCCAGCGCGCAACCGATGTGGTCGCCATGCTCGTGCGTCACGAACACGGCGTCGAGGTCGGCAGCGGCGAGGCCGGCGCGGGCCAGCCGCGCGTCGAGCTCCTTGAGGGAGAAGCCGGCGTCGACGAGGAGCCGCGTCGTCGTGATGCCGCTCGTTGCCTCGACGACGGTGGCGTTGCCGCCGCTGCCGCTGCCGAGACTGCGAAAGCGGATCACGCGCCGCGCTGCCTGCGCTCTGGCGTCACTTCAGGTCGTCGAGGAGCAGGGCGCTGATTCGCTTGCCGGCCTCGCCGAGCTCGGGCTTGCCGGTCGAATCGAGCACGGCAACGGTGCTCGCGGCGCCCTCGGCCGTGACCTTGACACGGTACTTGGCGAGCCCGCCGCCATCGTCCTTCTTGCCGAAGGTGAACAGCTTGGCGAAGAAGTTCGGCTCCTCGCGGCCGGCGAAGCTCGGGTCGACGTAGCGGACGAAGTAGACGCCCTGGGCCCGGTCGCGATCCTCGACCGTGAAGCCGCTGCGGTCGAGCGCCAGGCCGACCCGCCGCCACGCGCGATCGAAGCCGTCGTCGACCTGCAGGGTCGGACCGGGGCGGTCAGGCAGCATGCGGGCGCGCGCCGGAACGGCAGGGGGGACCGGCGCGCCGGCGGTCTGCGGCGCGGCGGCGGCAACCACGGCCCTGGCTTCCTGGTCCTTGGCCCCGAGCTTGACCATCAGGCGCGCCAGGAACTCGGCTTCGAGCGAGGGATCGACCGGGCGCGGCTGCCAGATCGTCGATTCCTTGCGTTCGCCGATGTATTTCTCTTCCATGCCGCGATGGCTGACGTAGATGTCGCTGCCGGTCGGCGTGCGCTCGACGCGGGTGCGGAACTTGTCGAGCTCGGAGGTGGAGTAGGCGTTCTCGAACACCCTGCCGAGCGAACGGCGGACGAGGTCGTTCGGCAGCTTGGCGCGGTTCTCGGCCCACTCGGTCTCGATCACGCCGGCTTCCGGGCGGTCTTGCGCGAGGTTGAAGCCGTTGTCCTTCCAGAAGGCCCGTACCTGCGGGAAGACCTGCTCCGGCGTCAGCGTGGTGCTGAGCCAGCGGTCGTTGCCCAGCCGCTCCATCTTGAAGCTGCCGACGGCGCCCGGCGCGATCATCGCCGTCGTCGCGACCGCGGCGGCGGCGACCGGCGCCGCCGGAGAGGGCGCAGCGGCCGCGGCCGTCACCGTGCCTGCCGTGGCGGGGCTCGCGGTTCCCGGCCCGGCCTGGAAGGTCGAGGCGCTGATGACGCCGCTCGACGGCTGGTAGCGGGTGTCCTTCGCCAGCTGCGTCAGGTCGGGCGGAACGTCGAGGCCGGTGGTGCGGGTGCTGGACGAGCGGTAGTCGACCTTGTCGCCGGTGAAGAGGCCTTCGACGCTCGAGCAACCCGCCAGTGCCGAGAGCGAGGCCAGGGCGG
Organism: Burkholderiales bacterium; assembly: GCA_031360885.1. Lineage (GTDB taxonomy): Bacteria > Pseudomonadota > Gammaproteobacteria > Burkholderiales > Burkholderiaceae_C > Schlegelella_A. The sequence continues at coordinate 17,850 of JANMCC010000131.1, forward strand.
CCACGGCGGCAACGCGGAAATTCAGGGGAAGGGTCACTCTGCAAGTCTCCATCGGTGGCGCGTCGAAGCGCGCCGGTAAAGTTCGTTTGCCGCAGCCGGCCGTCGCGCAAGCCTCTTCGTTCAGGCGCGGGCAAGGACGCCGGTGATCACCGCCCGAGCGTCCTCACGACAAGCCGGCTTCCTGCATCGCCGCCAGCACCGCGGTCTGGCCCGCGGCCGTCAGCGGCAGGATGGGCAGGCGGATGCCCGGACCGCATCGGCCGAGCCGCGCCAGCGCCCATTTCGTGGCGGCCGGGCTGGGCTCGAGGAACAGGGCGCGATGCATCGGCATCAGCTGCAGCTGCAGGCGCGCGGCTTCGCGGGCGTTGCCGGCGAGGGCGGCCGCGCAGAGCGCCTGCATCGCGCGCGGCGCGACGTTGGCGGTGACGCTGACGTTGCCGTGGCCGCCGAGCAGCATCAGCGCGACGGCCGTGCCGTCGTCGCCGGAATAGATCGAGAAGCCCTTGGGCGCCTGCTTGATCAGCCAGCAGGCGCGCTCGATGCTGCCGCTCGCCTCCTTGATGCCGATCACGCCGGGCACCTCGGCCAGGCGCAGCGCGGTCTCGGGCAGCATGTCCGCGACCGTCCGGCCGGGGACGTTGTAGAGCACCATGGGAATGTCGACCGCCTCGGCGATCGCACGGAAGTGCTGGTAGATGCCTTCCTGCGAGGGCCGGTTGTAGTACGGCACGACCGAGAGCGTGCAGTCGGCGCCGACCTTGAGGGCGAAGCGCGAGAGCTCGATCGCCTCGGAGGTCGAGTTGCCGCCGGCGCCGGCCATGACCGGGATGCGGCCTGCAGCGTGCTCGACCGCGACCCGGATGACCTCGCAATGCTCCTCGACGCTCACCGTCGGCGACTCGCCGGTCGTGCCGACCGCGCCGATGCATTGCGTGCCCTCGGCAACGTGCCAGTCGACGAGGCGGCGCAACGCATCGAAATCGATGCGTCCGTCTTCGTGCATCGGCGTGACGAGCGCGACGATGCTGCCGGTGATGGGTTTCATGGGAATGTCAGGGCTTAACCCGTCGATTCTAGCGACCCGGCATCGCCGCCCGGCCCGTGCGCCGGCCGGGCCAGCCGATGGCGCGGCGGGGCCGCGGCACGGAGCTCGCGCACCGCGGCGATGCGTTGCACGAACCGGTCGGGGTCGCCGAGGAAGCCGTCTTCGAATGCCACGACGTGCAGACCCGCGGCGACGGCCAGAAGTTCACCGGGCGCGAGCAGAAAGTCGGGCCGGGCCGGCCGGCCGACGGTCTCGTTGCCGGCGGCGAAGGTTTCGTACAGGAGGAGGCCGCCGACGTCGACCGACTCCACGATCGCCGGCAGCAGGGGCCGCCAGAGGTAGTGGGTGACGAGGACGGCGTCGAAGCGGCGGCCCGGCAGCGGCCAGGGCTGGCCTTCGAGGTCGGCGACGATCGTCTCCGCCACCGCGACCAGCGCGGCCATCGCCGGGGAGTCGCGGTCGACGGCCGTCACCGCGAAACCCTGCGCTGCGAGCCAGCGCGTGTGCCGGCCGGAGCCCGCGGCGACGTCGAGAACCCGTCCGCCGGCCGGGATCAGGTGCGCCCAACGCAGCAGCCAGTCCGAGGCGCCGCCGCTCATGCCGGTTGCCTCACGCCTAGAAGCAGTTCCACAGCTGGTTGGCCAGGTCGACCGCGACGTCGGGCCGGCGATAGGCGGCGAAGCCGAGCGCCAGCGCGACCGCCGCGCCGGCCCAGGCCAGGGCGGCAACGACGCGGCGTCGCCGGGGAGTCATGCGACGGCCGGGCGCAGCAGCGCCCGCTCGCGGATCGGCAGGTTGATCAGGGCGGCGAAGATGCCGAGCGCCACCGCGATCCACCAGACCACGTCGTAGCTGCCGGTCATGTCGTAGAGCCGGCCGCCGAGCCAGGCGCCGAGGAAGCTGCCGATCTGGTGGCTGAGGAAGACCAGGCCGCCCAGCATCGAGAGGTAGCGCACGCCGAAGATCTCGGCGACCAGGCCGTTGGTGAGCGGCACGGTCGAGAGCCAGAGGAAGCCCATCGCCGAAGCGAACACGTAGACGCTGAGCGGCGAGAGCGGCGCGGCGAGGAAGGCGACGATCACGACCGAGCGCAGCGCGTAGTTGCCCGAGAGCAGGTACTTCTTCGGCATTCGCCCGCCGAGCGAGCCGGCGATGTAGGTGCCGAACACGTTGAACAGGCCGATCAGGGCCAGCGCGGTCGTCGCCACGCCCGGGGTCAGGCCCTTGTCCTTCAGGTAGCTCGGCATGTGCACGCCGATGAACACGACCTGGAAGCCGCAGACGAAGTAGCCCGCGGTGAGGAGACGAAAGCTCTTGTCGCCTATCGCCTCGCGCAGCGCCGCGCCCATGCTTTGCACCGGCGCGCCGGGCACGACGGCGCGGGCCGGCTCGCGCAGCCCGAACGACAGCGGCAGGATCGCCAGCGTCAGGCAGGCGAGGATGAAGAGCGCCTCCTGCCAGCCGAGGGCGGAGATCAGCCCGCCCTCGATCGGCACCATCAGGAACTGGCCGAACGAGCCGGCCGCGGCGGCGACGCCCATCGCCCAGCTCCACTTTTCGGGGGCGACGTTGCGGCCGATCACGCCGTAGACCACGGCGTACGTCGTGCCCGACTGGGCGACGCCGATCAGCAGTCCCGCGCCGCCGAGAAAGCCGAGCCCGCTCGTGGCCATGCCCATGACGACCAGGCCGCCGGCGTAGAGCAGGGTGCCGCCGATGAGCACGCGAAACGCGCCCCAGCGGTCGGCGAGCGCGCCGGTCAGCGGCCCGGCGATGCCCCAGGCAAGGTTCTGCACGGCGATCGCGAAGGCGAAGGTCTCGCGGCTCCAGCCGCGCGTGATCGTGATCGGCTGCAGCCAGAGGCCGAAGCCGTGGCGGATGCCCATCGAGAGGGTGACGATCGCGGCGCCGCAGAGCAGCACCTGGGTCATCGACAGGGTCTTGCCCGGGGCGAGGTGGGTCATGCGGGCTCGCCGCTGGCGCGATCGATCAGTGCCAGCGAAGGCGCATCGACGCGCAGGCGTGCCGCTCCGACCAGCTCGTCGAGCTGCGCCGGCGTGCTCGCGCTGGCGATCGGCGCGGTGATGCTCGGCCGGGCGATCTGCCAGGCCAGCGCCACCTGGCCGGGCGTCGCGCCGATCGTGCCGGCGACCGCGTCGAGCGCGACCAGCACCCCCAGGCCCCGCTCGTTCAGGTACTTCTTCGCGCCGCCGCTGCGCACGCTCTTGCCCAGGTCGGCGCTGCTGCGGTACTTGCCGGTGAGAAAGCCGCTGGCCAGCGCGTAGTAGTTGATGACGCCCAGGCCGTTGTCGATGCACACCTTCTCGAGCTCGGCCTCGTACGCCGGGCGCTCCATCAGGTTGTAGAGCGGCTGCAGCGACTCGTAGCGCGGCAGGCCTTGCGCCTTGCTGACGGCGAGCGCCTCGCCGAGCCGCGCCGCGCCGTAGTTCGAGGCGCCGATCGCACGCACCTTGCCTTCCTGGATCAGCTCGGCATAGGTCGTGAGAGTCTCCTCGAGCGACGTCATGGCGTCGTCGGTGTGCGACTGGTAGAGGTCGATCACGTCGGTCTTCAGCCGGCGCAGAGACGCCTCGACCGCACGCCGGATGTAGACGCTCGACAGTCCCTTGTCCTGCTCGGTCTCGCCCATCGCCATGCCGACCTTGGTGGCGAGGACCACGCGGTTGCGCTTGCCGCTCTGGCGGAACCACTTGCCGAGGATCGTTTCCGATTCGCCGCCGCTGTGGCCCAGGGCCCATCGAGAGTACACGTCGGCGGTGTCGATGAAGTTCATGCCGGCGTCGACCCAGGCGTCGAGCAGGCGGAACGACATCGCCTCGTCGACGGTCCAGCCGAACACGTTGCCGCCGAGGCAGAGCGGCGAGACCTGAAGGCCGGAGCGGCCGAGCGCGCGATACGACGATTTGTCCATCGACGGATTGTTGCAGTCCTCTCTCCTGCGTTCAGGAGCGGCCCGGGTCGCTGCCTAGAATGACCCGCATGGCAACCAAGGCAGGCAACTACGGCGAAGCATCGATCAAGGTGCTGAAGGGTCTCGAGCCGGTGAAGCAGCGGCCGGGCATGTACACGCGCACCGAGAGCCCGCTGCACATCGTCCAGGAAGTGATCGACAACGCCGCCGACGAGGCGCTGGCCCAGACCGCGACCTCGATCGACGTGACCCTGCACGCCGACGGCTCGGTCAGCGTCGACGACGACGGCCGCGGCATCCCGTTCGGCCTGCATCCCGAAGAGGGCGTCAGCGTCGTCGAGATCGTCTTCACCCGTCTGCACGCCGGCGGCAAGTTCGACAAGGGCGCCGGCGGCGCGTACAGCTTCTCGGGCGGGCTGCACGGCGTCGGCGTCAGCGTGACCAATGCGCTGGCGAAGCGCCTCGACGTCACCGTGTGGCGCGGCGGCCAGGCCGCGACGATCGGCTTTTCCGGCGGCGACGTGGTCGTGCCGCTCGCGCTGCGCAAGGCCGCGGCGGGCGAGAGGAAGAGCGGCACCTCGGTGCGCGTCTGGCCCGATCCGCGCTACTTCGAAAGCGTCGAGCTGCCGCGCGCCGAGCTGGTTCACCTGCTGCGCAGCAAGGCCGTGCTGATGCCCGGGGTGAGGGTATCGCTGACGATCGAGAAGGGCGCGCGCGGCGAGCCCGAGCGTCAGGACTGGCTCTACAAGGCAGGCCTCTCCGACTACCTGATGCAGGCCCTGCCGGCCGATCCGCTGATTCCCCTGTTCGAAGGCTCGCATTTCGCCGACGGCAAGGAGAGCGAGGACGTCGCCGAGGGCGAGGGCGCCGGCTGGTGCGTCGCCTTCACCGAAGAGGGCACCGCGGTCCGCGAGAGCTACGTCAACCTGATTCCCACGGTCGCCGGCGGCACCCACGAGTCGGGCCTGAAGGACGGCCTGTTCGGCGCGATCAAGGGCTTCATCGACATGCACGGCCTGCTGCCCAAGGGCGTGAAGCCGATGCCCGAGGACGTGTTCTCGCGCGCCAGCTTCGTCCTCTCGGCCAAGGTGCTGGATCCGCAGTTCCAGGGGCAGATCAAGGAGCGGCTGAACAGCCGCGACGCGCTGCGCCTGGTGTCGGGCTGCGTCAAGCCGGCGCTCGAGCTCTGGCTCAACCAGCACGTCGAGTACGGCCGAAAGCTCGCCGAGCTGGTGATCCGCCAGGCGCAGACGCGCCAGCGCGCGTCGCAGAAGGTGGAGAAGAAGAAGGGCTCGGGCGTCGCCGTGCTGCCCGGCAAGCTCACCGATTGCGAGAGCCGCGACCTCTCGCTCAACGAGATCTTCCTGGTCGAGGGCGACTCGGCAGGCGGCAGCGCCAAGATGGGCCGCGACAAGGAGACGCAGGCGATCCTGCCGCTGCGCGGCAAGGTGCTCAACGCCTGGGAGGTGGAGCGCGACCGCCTGTTCGCCAACAACGAGATCCACGACATCGCGGTCGCGATCGGCGTCGACCCGCACGGCCCCGGCGACAGCCCCGATCTCTCCGGCCTGCGCTACGGCAAGGTCTGCATCCTGTCGGACGCCGACGTCGACGGCTCGCACATCCAGGTGCTGCTGCTGACGCTCTTTTTTCGCCACTTCCCGAAGCTGATCGAAACCGGCCACATCTACGTCGCCAAGCCGCCGCTGTTCCGCGTCGACGCGCCGGCGCGCGGCAGGAAGCCCGCGGCCAAGATCTACGCCCTCGACGAGGGCGAGCTGCACGCCGTGACCGATCGGCTGAAGAAGGAAGGCGCGCGCGACAACTCCTGGAGCATCAGCCGCTTCAAGGGGCTGGGCGAGATGAACGCCGAGCAGCTCTGGGACACGACTCTCAACCCGGAGACGCGGCGCCTGCTGCAGATCGAGTTCGGCGTCGCCGGCGCCGAAGCGACCACCGCGGCGCTGACCCGGCTCATGGGCAAGGGCGAGGCACAGGCGCGCCGCGACCTGATGGAGCTGCACGGCGACGCGGTCGAGGTCGACGTGTGAGCACGAGGGACCGCGCTGCCGGGACGGCCGGCGCCACCCACCCGGGGCTGCGCGTGCGCCTCCGGCCGACGATGCTCTCGGACCTCGATTTCGTGCAGTCGGTCGAGGACGATCCGGCCAACCGCCCGTTCATCACGCCCTGGGAGCGGGTGCAGCACGAGGGCGCGATCCGCTTCCCCGACTTTCGCCACTTCATCGCCGAGGCCGGCGAGGGCTGGCCTTCGGCGGGCTTCGTCATCCTGCAGGGCTGCCGCAACCCGCACGGGGCGGTCGAGCTGAAGCGGATCGTGCTCCAACCGAAGGGCCTGGGCTACGGCCGGGCGCTGGTGCGGCTGCTCGCCGAGATGGCGTTTCGCGACCTCGGCGCGCACCGCTTCTGGCTCGACGTCAAGGAAAAGAACGAACGTGCGCTGGCGCTCTACCGCGACGAAGGCTTCGTCGAGGAAGGGCGCCTGCGCGACAGCGTGCGCAGCGGCGACGGCTACGAGTCGCTGATCGTCATGTCGATGCTGCGCGGCGAGCACGAAGCTCGATTCAAGGAGACAGCATGATCCGCTCGACGATGATGGACGTGCCGCTGTCGCTCAACCACCTGCTCGACCGCGCCGGCGCGCTGTTCCCCGCCAAGACCATCGTCTCGCGGCTGCCCGACAAGACGCTGCGCACCCACACCTACGGCGAGTACCACCGGCGCACGCGCGCGCTCGGCGCGGCGCTGCTCGCGCTCGGCCTGAAGAAGGGCGACCGCGTCGCCACCCTCTGCTGGAACCACCACGCGCACCTCGAGTGCTACTTCGGCATTCCTGCAGCGGGCGGCGTGATGCACACCCTCAACCTGCGCCTCTCGCCCGACGAGATCGGCTGGATCGCCGGCGACGCCGCCGACCGCTTTCTCGTCATCGACGACATCCTGCTGCCGCTGTATCGCCAGTTCGCCGGCAAGCATGCGTTCGAGAAGGTGATCGTCTATCCGTTCTCCGGCGCGCCGGTCGACACCGCCGCCGGGCTGCTCGACTACGAAGCGCTGCTCGCGGCCGCCGATGCCGAGCGCTTCGAGTACGCGGCGCATGACGAGAACGACCCGGTCTCGATGTGCTACACCTCGGGCACCACCGGCCGGCCGAAGGGCGTCGTCTACTCGCACCGTTCGACCGTGCTGCACACGCTGGTCGGCTGCCTCGGCGAGAACTGGCGGCTGCGCTCGGCCGACGTGCTGCTGCCGGTGACACCGATGTTCCACGCCAACTGCTGGGGCCTGCCGTACGGCGCGGTGATGATGGGCTCGAAGGTGGTCTTCCCGGGCCCGCACCTGCATCCCGACGACCTGCTCGACCTGATCAAGGCCGAGCGGCCGACGCTTTCGCTCGGCGTGCCGACGATCTGGCTCGGCCTGATCCAGCGCTACGAGCGCGCGCTCGCCGAGGAGCCCGGCCGCTGGCAGCTCCCGGAGGGCATGCGCTCGATGGTCGGCGGCGCGGCGGTGCCCGAGGCGCTGATCCGCAGCTTCGACCGGCACGGCGTCTGGCTGGTGCAGGGCTGGGGCATGACCGAGACCTCGCCGCTGGCCACGGTTTCGGTGCCGCTCGGCGCGCCGGGCAGCGCCGAGAGCTTCAAGCGCGCCGCCATGGCGGGCGTGCCGGTGCCGCTGGTCGACGTGCGGATCCGAGGCGACGACGGCCGGGACGCGCCGTGGGACGGCCGAACGGTCGGCGAGATCCAGGTCCGCGGCCCCTTCATCACCGGCTCGTACCACGGCGTGCCGGTCAGTGAAGACAAGTTCACCGACGACGGGTGGCTGCGCACCGGCGACGTCGCGGCGATGGACGAGCAGGCCTACGTGCGCATCACCGACCGCACCAAGGACCTGATCAAGTCGGGCGGCGAGTGGATCTCGTCGGTCGACCTCGAGAACGCCCTGATGGCGCACCCGGCGATCGCCGAGGCCGCCGTGATCGCCATTCCCGACCCGAAGTGGAGCGAGCGGCCGCTCGCCTGCATCGTCGTCAAACCGGGGCAAGGGGGCGACAACGCCCTGCTCGCGGAAGCGCTGGGCGTGCACCTGCTCGCGCACGGCTTCGCGAAATGGCAGCTGCCCGATCGCTACGAGGTGATCGACGCGATACCGCGCACCTCCACCGGCAAGTTCTGGAAACTCAAACTGCGCGAACGCTTTCCTCGCTAGCGCCTTCTTCCCGTGACCCCTGATCTCTTCGATCCGCCGGCGCCGTCCGGCGACGCGATCGCGCTCGGCAGCTACGCCGAGCGCGCCTACCTCGAGTACGCCCTCTCGGTCGTCAAGGGCCGGGCCCTGCCCGACGTCAGCGACGGCCAGAAGCCGGTGCAGCGCCGCATCCTCTACGCGATGGCGCGGATGGGCCTGGCCTTCACCACCGCCGCCGGGCCCAAGGCGGTGAAGAGCGCGCGCGTCGTCGGCGACGTGCTCGGGCGCTTTCATCCGCACTCCGACCAGGCCGCGTACGACGCGCTGGTGCGCATGGCGCAGGACTTCTCGCAGCGCTATCCGCTGGTCGACGGCCAGGGCAACTTCGGCTCGCGCGACGGCGACGGCGCGGCAGCCATGCGCTACACCGAAGCGCGGCTGGCGCCGATCGCGCGCCTGCTGCTCGACGAGATCGACGAAGGCACGGTCGAGTTCGTTCCCAACTACGACGGCTCGACCGAGGAGGCCCGGCTGTTGCCGGCGCGGCTGCCGTTCGTGCTGCTCAACGGCGCGAGCGGCATCGCCGTCGGCCTGGCGACCGAGATTCCCAGCCACAACCTGCGCGAGGTCGCGGCGGCGGCGATCGCCCTGCTCAAGGACGACAAGCTCGCGCAGGACGAACTGGCGAAGCTGCTGCCCGGCCCGGACTATCCCGGTGGCGGCCAGATCATCAGCGCGCCGGAGGAGATCCGCGCCGCGTATGCCAGCGGCCGCGGCTCGCTCAAGGTGCGCGCGCGCTGGAAGATCGAGGACCTGGCGCGTGGCCAGTGGCAGGTGGTCGTGACCGAGCTGCCGCCGGGAACGAGCGCGCAGAAGGTGCTCGAGGAGATCGAGGAGCTCACCAATCCCAAGGTCCGGGCCGGCAAGAAGGCGCTGGGCAGCGAGCAGGTCCAGCTCAAGGCGACCGTGCTCGGGGTGCTCGACGCGGTGCGCGACGAGTCGAGCAAGGAGGCCGCGGTGCGCCTCGTGTTCGAGCCGAAGACGAGCCGGATCCCGCAGGACGAGCTGCTCAACACGCTGCTCGCGCACACCAGCCTGGAACGCTCGGCACCGATCAACCTGACCTTGGTCGGTGCCGACGGCCGGCCGATGCAGAAGAGCCTGCGCCAGCTCCTCGTCGAGTGGGTCGGCTTTCGCGTGGCCACGGTCGAGCGGCGCTCGCGGCACCGGCTGGGCAAGGTGGCCGAGCGGATCCACATCCTCGAAGGCCGGCAGCTCGTGCTGCTCAACATCGACGCGGTGATCGCCCTGATCCGGAGCAGCGAGGAGCCGAAGGCGGCGCTGATCGAGCGCTTCGCGCTGAGCGAGCGCCAGGCCGAGGACATCCTCGAGATCCGCCTGCGCCAGCTCGCCCGGCTCGAGGCGATCAGGATCGAGCAGGAGCTCAAGGACCTGCGCGCCGAGGAGGCCAGGCTGCGCGACCTGCTCGCCAGCCCGGCGGCGCTCAAGCGCACCGTGATCCGCGAGATCGAGGCCGACACCAGGACCTTCGGCGACGAGCGCCGCACGCTGATCGAGGCCGGCAAGCGCTCGGTCGCCGAGGTTCGCATCGTCGACGAGCCGGTCACGGTCGCCGTCAGCCTCAAGGGTTGGGTGCGCGCGCTCAAGGGCCACGAGGTCGAACCCGGTCAGCTCGCGTTCAAGGCCGGCGACGCGCTCTACGGCACCTTCGGCTGCCGCAGCGTCGACACCCTGCTCGTGTTCGGCAGCGACGGCCGCGTGTACTCCATTCCCGTCGCCGCGCTGCCCAGCGGTCGCGGCGACGGCCAGGCGATCACCTCGCTGATCGACCTCGGCCCCGGCACGCAGCCGGTGCACTACTTCGCCGGCGCGGCGACGCAGATGCTGCTGCTCGCCGGCACGGGAGGTTTCGGCCTCCTCGCGCGCGCCGGCGACCTGGCGTCGCGACAGCGCGGCGGCAAGGCCTTCCTCGTGCTCGAAGGCGAGGAAAAGCCCTTGCCGCCTTCGACCCTGTTCGAGGGAACGACCCGGGTCGCCTGCCTCACGCTCGAAGGGCGCCTGCTCGTCTTCGGCCTCGACGAGCTCAAGGTGCAGGCCAAGGGCGGCCGCGGCCTCACGCTCGTCGACCTCGATGCGAAGGATGCGCTCGTCAGCGTCGCCGCATTCGCCGACGCCTTGCAGGTCCTCGGCACGGGCCGGGGCGGCAAGCCGCGCGAGGAAGTGCTGCGCGGCGCGGCGCTCGATGCACATGTAGGCCGCCGGGCGCGCAAGGGCAGGCGCCAGGACGCGATCCCGAAGGCGATGCGGGTCCTGGCTGCGCCCTCTGCCTGAGCACCTTCGCGCCGCTACGATCGGGCCTTACGCATCCCGCGCCCGCAAAGGAAGTTCGCATGAAGAAGATCGTCCACGACAGCACCGACTCGTTCGACCAGCGGCTCGACGTCCTGCAGGCGGCGCACGTGCCGCAGATCGAGATCGACGCCTCGATCGTGATCTACGAGCGGCTGCGTACGGCGCAGTCGATCTGCCAGGCGCTGGTGCCCGGCGCCTATTCGGAAACCGCGGTGTTCGCGATCCTCGAGGCGATCTGCGACGAGGTGGCGCTGAACACGCCGGTCGAGTAAGGCGCGCTCAGGCCCGGTTCAAGGCGACGATCATCAGCACGATGATCACGGCGAACAGGGCGGCCGACCAGAAGTCGTAGGGCACGCCGAGCAGCGACACCGCGGCGTCGGCGCAGTTCGCGCGCGCCTCGAACATCGCGGGCAGCATCTCGTTCAGCCCGGTCGCGTTCATGATGCGATCGGCCAGCGTCAGGGTGCACGCCGCCGCCTTCGCCGCGGCGAAGTGCTGCCAGAGCGCGGCCGCGAGGCCGCCGGCGGCGAGCAACAGGCCGAAGGTGCCGGCGACGCGCGTCCCCGCCGGCCCGCGCCAGACCAGGCCGAGCAGGGCGAAGAAGCCGATCGCGACGAACACCAGCCGCTGCAGCACGCACCAGGGGCAGGGCTCCATGCCGAAGCCATGCTGCGACACCAGGGCGGCGGCGACCGCGGCGAACGACGCCAGCGCCGTCAGGGCGAACAGCCAGCCGTTCCGCGGACCCTGCGTCAGCGGACCGAAGGTCGGGCGCCCTCGTCGGGCGGCGTTCATTCGCCGGAAGCGACCTGGGCGATCAGCTCGATCTCGACGCAGGCGCCGAGCGGCAGCTGGGCAACGCCGTAGGCGCTGCGGGCGTGCGCGCCCTTCTCGGCGAAGACCTCGCCGAACAGCTCGGAGCAGCCGTTGGTGACCAGGTGGTGCTCGGTGAAGTCGGCGCTGCTGTTCACGAGGCTGGTCAGGCGGACGATGCGCTCGATCTTGTCGAGGTCGCCCACCGCCGCGTGCAGCGTGCCGAGCAGGTCGATGCCGACGGCGCGCGCCGCCTTCTTGCCGGTGGAGACGGTCATGTCGCGGCCGAGCTGGCCGACCCAGACCTTGCCGTCGCGCTTGGCGATGTGGCCCGAGAGGAATACGAGGTTGCCGCTGCGCACGAACGGCACGTAGGCGCCGGCCGGAATGGCCAGCGGAGGGAGCGAGATGTCGAGGTCGGTGAGACGGTCGTAGATCGAGGACATGGAGAGGGGGGTGTCGCAGCGGTCGGGCGCAAATCGTACACCCCTGGCCTCTACACTTTGGTCGATGCGAGCACCGGCGACCGGGAGCCGTCTGGCCGCGCTGATGCTGGGCTGGCTGGCCGGCGTCGCGGTCCAGCTGCAGGAGCGTTCGCTCCAGCCGTTCGCGTTCTACGCCGCGATCGTCGCTGCCGGCGCCCTCGCGTTCCTGTGCGGATGGCGCTGGCGGCGGGCCGGTCGGGGCGTTGCCGCGCTGGCAACGATGGGCGCGGTGCTCGCCGGCTTCGGCGTCACCGGCGGGCAGGCGTCGCTCCGGCTCGACGACCAGCTGCCGCCCGCGCTCGAAGGGCAGGACCTGGTCGTCACCGGCGTCGTCGCCAGCCTGCCGCAGCCTGGCCCGAACGGCCTGCGCTTTCGCTTCGCGCTCGACCCGGAGGCCCGCCGCGTCGGTGAAGCGGCGCTGCTGCCGGAGCGCATCGCCCTCGGCTGGTACAGCGGCTTTCACGAGGATGCCGCGCTCTCGCAGCCGCAGCGCGAGCTGCGCGCCGGCCAGCGCTGGCGCTTCACGCTGCGCCTGCGTCGGCCGCACGGCAACCTCAATCCGCACGGCTTCGACTACGAGCTGCAGTTGTTCGAGCAAGGCCTGCGCGCCACCGGCTACGTGCGCGACGCGCCGCCACCGCAGCTCCTCGCCGAGGCGGCGGGCTTTCCGGTCGAGCGGCTGCGCCAGCGGGTGCGTGACAGGGTCTATGCCGCCGTGGCCGACCGGCGCGCCGCCGGCGTGCTGGCCGCGCTCGCCGTCGGCGACCAGGGGGCGATCGAGCGCGAGGACTGGGAGCGGTTCCGCAACACCGGGGTGGCGCACCTGATGTCGATCAGCGGCCTGCACATCACGATGTTCGCCTGGCTCGCCGGCCTGGGGCTCGGCGCCGTCTGGCGGCGAAGTCGCCGGGCGATGCTGATGCTGCCGGAGACCAGCGCCGCCGCCTGGGGCGGACTCGCGGCGGCGACCGCCTACGCCGTGTTCTCCGGCTGGGGCGTGCCGTCGCAGCGCACGATCTGGATGCTCGCCACGGTCTGCCTCCTGCACGGCGCCGGCGTGCGCTGGCCTTGGCTGCTCGTCCTGCTCGCGGCCGCGACCGTGGTGACCGCGCTCGACCCCTGGGCCCTGACCCAGCCGGGCTTCTGGCTCTCGTTCGCCGCGGTCGGGCTGCTGATGGCCTCGGCGATGGCGCGGCCTGCTCCGGCGGAACCGGCGAGCGAGGCCGGCGAGACCGGCTGGCGCGGACGGTGGCTGCGCGCTCGCGCCGCAACGGGCGCGGGCCTGCGCACCCAGCTCGTCGCCACGCTGGGCCTGACGCCGCTCACGCTCGTCTTCTTCCAGCAGGTCTCGCTCGTCGGCCTGCTCGCCAACCTGGTCGCGATTCCCGTGGTCACCCTGCTGGTGACGCCGCTGGCGCTGCTCGGCACGCTCGCTTCGCCGCTGTGGCTGCTCGGCGGCGCGGCGGTGCAGGCGCTCGATGCCTTCCTGGCGCTGCTCGCGGCGCTGCCCGGCGCCGTCCGGGTGGTGCCGGTCGCGCCGCTCTGGGCGCAACTCGCCGGGCTGCTGGCGGCCGCCCTCGCCATCGCTCCGCTGCCCTGGCGCGCTCGTCTGCTGGCGCTTCCGCTCGTCCTCGCGCTCCTGCTGCCGCCGCGCGACCTGCCGGCCCAGGGCCGCTTCGACGTGCTCGCCGCCGACGTCGGCCAGGGCACGGCGGTGCTGATCCGCACCCGCGGCCCTGTCCTCCTGTTCGACGCCGGCCCGCAGTACTCGCGCGAGAGCGACGCCGGGCAGCGCGTGCTCGTGCCGCTGCTGCGCGCGCGCGGCGACGCGCCCCTCGACCTGCTCGTTCTCAGCCACCGCGACCTCGACCACGTCGGCGGCGCCAGGGCCGTGCTCGGCGCCCTGGCCGTCGAGGCGCTCAGCAGCTCGCTCGAGGCAGGCCATTCGCTGGCGGCGCTGGCGAAGCGGGCAACACGCTGCGAAGCCGGCCAGCGCTGGACATGGGACGGCGTCGAGTTCGCGGTCCTCAGGCCGCTCGCCGAGGACTACGAGCGCAACCTCAAGCCGAACGCGATGTCGTGCGTGATCCGCGTCGCCGGCGTGGAGCGCAGCGTGCTGCTCACCGGCGACATCGAGCGCGAGCAGGAAGCGCAGCTCGCGGCCACGCAGGGCAGCGGCCTGCGCAGCGACGTGCTGATCGCGCCGCATCACGGCAGCAAGACCTCGTCCTCGGCCCTCTTCCTCGACGCGGTCCGGCCTTCGGTCGTCGTGGTCCAGGCGGGCTACCGCAACCGTTTCGGCCATCCCGCGGCCGAGGTCCTGGGGCGCTATCGCGAGCGCGGCATCCGGATCGTCGACAGCCCGGGGTGCGGTGCCTGGGTGTGGCCCGCCGCCGCCGCGGCCGACGGCGCGACCTGCCAGCGGGACATGGCGCGCCGCTACTGGCATGCCGTCGCGGCTCCTTCCAGGCCCTGAGCGCAGGCCCGGCGGCGGCGCGGAGCGATATCCGGTCGCTGGCAGGGCGATTGCCGGTTTCGCGTCGCTTTAGCGACTAAGCTCGGTCCATGCACAAAGATACCGTTACCGCCCCGATGGAACCCTTCACCAGCGAAGAGGAAACCGCGCTGTACGAGAAGCTCGATCGCCTGTCCGTGTCCGAGCTCGAGGCCTACATCGGCTCGGCGAAAAACTCGCTCGGCAACCGCGCCCTCAACGCCACCTGGCGGCCGCGGATCGAGCTCGCCCTGAAGCGCGCCGAGATCGTCCACATCCGCGAGGAGGCCGCTGCGGCGCTCCTGGCCGCCGAGCCGCCCGTGGCGGTGGTCGTGCCGGCGCCGAAGGCGAAGAAGACCACGAAGTCGGCCAAGGCCAAGGCGGCAGCGGCCGAAACCGCAGAGACGGCGGAAGCCGCCGAAACGGCAGACACGGCCGACACGGCCGGCGCCACCGACGAAGCCGAGGAAGAGTAGCCCTTTCGCCCGCCCCCGGGGCGCAGCCCCGGGCAGGCGTGGCGCGGACTTTGCTACCCTCCGGCAACGGAGGGTTTTGAATGCCTGGGGTCTTCGACGAAATGCGCGGCGAGGGCGGCACGGTTCGCGAGCATTACCGCGGCTACGACCGCTGGCTCGCGGAACAGCCGCCGCAGGTGATGCATTCGCGGCGGGAAGAGGCCGAGGTCATCTTCCGCCGCGTCGGCATCACCTTCGCCGTGTACGGCGCGAAGGACGAGGACGGCAAGGGCACCGAGCGGCTGATTCCGTTCGACCTGATCCCCCGGGTGATCCCGGCGCACGAGTGGCGCGAGATGGAGCGCGGGCTGCGCCAGCGCGTCACCGCGCTGAACCGGTTCGTCCACGACGTCTACCACGGGCAGGAGATCCTCCGGGCCGGCATCGTTCCCGGCGAACAGGTGATCGGCAACGCCCAGTTCCGCAACGAGATGCTCAATGTCGACGTGCCGGGCGGCATCTACTCGCACATCGCCGGCATCGACATCGTCCGCGCCGCGAATGCCGATGGCAGCGGCAGTTATTACGTGCTCGAGGACAACCTGCGCGTGCCGAGCGGGGTGAGCTACATGCTCGAGAACCGCAAGATGATGATGCGGCTCTTTCCGGAGCTGTTCAGCCGGCACCGGGTGGCGCCGGTCGCGCACTATCCCGACCTGCTGCTCGAGACCCTGCGCTCGGTGGCGCCCGCGGCGGTGAACGATCCGACCGTCGTCGTCCTCACCCCCGGCATGTACAACAGCGCCTACTTCGAGCACGCCTTCCTGGCACAGCAGATGGGCATCGAGCTGGTGGAGGGACAGGACCTGTTCGTCAAGGACAACTTCGTCTACATGCGCACGACGCAGGGACCGAAGCGGGTCGACGTGATCTACCGCCGGGTCGACGACGACTTCCTCGACCCGCTCGCCTTCCGCGCCGACTCGACGCTCGGCTGCGCCGGCCTCCTCTCGGCCTACCGCGCCGGCAACGTGACGCTCTCGAACGCCATCGGCACGGGGGTTGCCGACGACAAGTCGATCTATCCCTACGTGCCGAAGATGATCGAGTTCTACCTCGGCGAAAAGCCGATCCTCGCGAACGTGCCGACGCACGTCTGCCGCGAGCCCGAGGCGCTGGCCTATGTGCTCGATCACCTGGGCGAGCTGGTGGTCAAGGAGGTGCACGGCGCCGGCGGCTACGGCATGCTGGTCGGACCGGCCTCGACGAAGGCGGAGATCGAGGACTTCCGTGTCGCGCTGAAGGCCGATCCGTCGCGCTACATCGCCCAGCCGACGCTGGCGCTTTCCACCTGCCCCACCTACGTCGAAAGCGGCATCGCGCCGCGCCACATCGACCTGCGACCGTTCGTGCTTTCGGGCAAGACGGTGCAGATGGTGCCGGGCGGCCTCACCCGGGTGGCGCTGAAGCAAGGCTCGCTGGTGGTGAACTCGTCGCAGGGCGGCGGCACCAAGGACACCTGGATCCTCGAGGCCTGAAGGCCCGACCGGAGAACCACGATGCTGTCGCGCACCGCCGATCACCTGTTCTGGATGGCCCGCTACATGGAGCGCGCGGAGAACACCGCGCGCATGCTCGACGTCAACTACCAGATGTCGCTGCTGCCGCAGTCGGAGGGCGCGGCCGAGCGCGGCTGGCGCGGCCTGCTCAGCATCAGTGAGCTGACCGGCGACTTCGCGAAGCGCCACGGCGAGGTCACGCCGAAGAGCGTGGTGGACTACATGGTGAGCGATCCGGACAACGGCTCGTCGATTCGCAGCTGCCTGATGGCGGCCCGCGAGAACGCGCGCGCGGTTCGCGGCACGCTGACCACCGAGGTCTGGGAAACGCAGAACCAGACCTGGCTCGAGTTCCAGCGCATGGTCGCGACCGACATCTTCGAGCGCAGCCCGGGCGAAGCCTTCGAATGGGTCAAGTTCCGCTCGCACCTTTCGCGCGGGGTCACCGTCGGCACGATGCTGCAGGACGAGGCCTTCCACTTCCTGCGCATCGGCAGCTTCCTGGAGCGCGCCGACAACACGGCGCGACTGCTCGACGTCAAGTTCCACGCGGTCGACAGCGAGTTCTTCGGCTTCGGCTCGGCCACGGGCCTGCGCCGCGATCGCCTCGCGAGCCTGCAGTCGCAATCGCAATCGCAGTCGCAATCAGAAGGCGAGGCGGAGACTCCCGCGGCCACCGCCGACGGCAACGGCAAGGACGTCGAGTTCGACTTCTATCACTGGTCGGCGGTGTTGCGCTCGGTCTCCGGCTTCGAGGTCTACCGCAAGGTCTATCGCAACGTGATCCGGCCCGAGCGGGTCGCCGAGCTGCTGATCCTCCGGCCGGACATGCCGCGCTCGCTCGCGGCCTGCATGCACGAGGTCGTCTCCAACCTGCACCGCGTCGCCAACGAGCAATCGAAGGACACGCTGCGCCTTGCGGGCCGGCTCGACGCCGACCTGCAATACGGCCGGATCGACGAAATCCTGGCGACCGGCCTGCACGCCTACCTGACGCAGTTCCTCGAGCGCGTCAACGCGCTCGGTGTGGGCATCAGCCGCGACTTCCTTGTCCCGGTGGCCGCTTGAGCTCCTGACGGGCCGAAACTCGGCCCGCCTCCCGAAAGCCCCCGAATGTCGATTCACGTCGCGCTCAACCACGTCACCCATTACAAGTACGACCGGCCGATCCATCTCGGGCCGCAGATCGTGCGCCTCAGGCCGGCGCCGCATTCGCGCACGCGCATCCTCAGCTACTCGATGCGGGTCGAGCCGACCGCCCACTTCGTCAACTGGCAGCAGGACCCGCAGTCGAACTACCTGGCGCGCCTGGTCTTTCCGAAGGTCACGACCTTCTTTCGCGTCGAGGTCGATCTCGTCTGCGAGATGGCGGTGCTCAACCCGTTCGACTTCTTCCTCGAGCCGAGCGCCGAGAAGTTCCCGTTCAGGTACGCGCCGGAGCTGCTGGTCGAGCTCGAGCCCTACCTGCTCAAGGGGCCGGCGACGCCGAAGTTCGTCGAGTACCTCACGAGCCTGGACATCAGCGAGCGGCCGACCAGCGGCTTCCTGATGGACCTCAACCAGCGGCTGCAGAAGGACATCGCCTACCTGATCCGCATGGAGCCGGGCGTGCAGACGCCCGAGACCACGCTCGTCAACGGCAGCGGCTCGTGTCGCGACAGCGGCTGGCTGATGGTTCAGCTGCTGCGCCATCTCGGCCTGGCGGCGCGCTTCGTCTCCGGATACCTGATCCAGCTCAAGAGCGACGTCAAGTCGCTCGACGGGCCGAGCGGCACCGAGGTCGACTTCACCGACCTGCACGCCTGGTGCGAGGTCTACCTGCCCGGCGCCGGCTGGATCGGCCTCGACCCGACCTCGGGCCTCTACGCCGGCGAAGGCCACATCCCACTCGCCTGCTCGCCCGAGCCCTCGTCGGCGGCGCCGATCAGCGGCGAGATCGAGCCGTGCGAGACGACCTTCGAGCACCGCATGTCGGTGAAGCGGATCTGGGAAGCGCCGCGCGTCACGCTGCCCTACAGCGACGTGCAATGGGCGACGATCGACGCCCTCGGCGCCCAGGTGGACGCCGACCTCGTGCGCCAGGACGTGCGCCTCACGCAAGGCGGCGAGCCGACCTTCGTCTCGGTCGACGACCGCGAGGGCGGCGAATGGAACACCGAGGCGATGGGCCCGACCAAGCGGATCCTGAGCGTCGAGCTGATGGAGCGCCTCAGGCAGAAGTACGGGCAGGGCGGCCTGCTGCACTTCGGCCAGGGCAAGTGGTATCCGGGCGAGCAGCTGCCACGCTGGTCGCTCAATCTCTACTGGCGCAAGGACGGCGAGCCGATCTGGCACGACCCGGCCCTGTTCGCCGACGAGCACGTCGACAGCGGCGCCACCGTCGCGACCGCCGGCGAGTTCCTCGAGCGCCTGGCCAGGCGCCTCGGCGTCGACCGGCACAACGTCTTTGCGGCCTACGAAGACGCCTGGTACTTCCTCTGGCGCGAGCGCAAGCTGCCGAGCAACGTCGACCCCTTCGATTCGCGCCTCGACGACAAGATGGAGCGCGCGCGCCTGCGCCGCGTGTTCGAGCGCCGCCTCGACACGCCCGTCGGCTATGCGCTGCCGGTCGCGGTCGACGAGCGCACGCCCGGCCGCTGGCACTCCAGCAGCTGGTACCTGCGCGACAACCGCTGCTACCTGATCCCCGGCGACTCGCCGATCGGCTATCGCCTGCCGCTCGATTCGCTGCCGTGGACCGCTCCCGCCGACATGCCCTGGCTGCACGCGCCCGACCCGACCCAGGCGCAGCCGCCGCTGCCGCCGCGCGCGCCGATCCGCCACGACGACCCGGCCTGGCACGCGACGTCCGAGCTGCATGACGGCGCGATCGCCGAGCATCCGACGCCGAGCGGAACGCACGATGTCGGCAGCGACGCCTTCACCGCGGCCGCGTCGCCCGACGCCGCCCTGCCGCAGGCGACGCCGTCGCCCGCCCGGACCGCGGCGCCGGCGCGCCGCGAGTTGCAGCCGTTCGAGTCCGCCGCCTTCGTCGTCCGCACCGCCATCAGCGTCGAGCCGCGCGAGGGGCGTCTCTACGTCTTCATGCCGCCGACGGCGACGCTCGAGGACTACCTCGACCTCGTCGCCGCGGTCGAGGACACGGCCGCGGCGATGCGGATGCCCGTGATCCTCGAAGGCTACGAGCCGCCGCGCGACCCGCGCCTGCAGGTCCTGCGCGTCACGCCCGACCCTGGCGTGATCGAGGTCAACGTGCATCCCACGACGAGCTGGAGCGAGCTGGTCGATATGACCACGCACCTTTACGACGCAGCGCGCGAGACCCGGCTGATGAGCGAGAAGTTCATGCTCGACGGCCGCCACACGGGCACCGGCGGGGGCAACCACTTCGTGCTCGGCGGCGCCACGCCCGCCGACTCGCCGTTCCTGCGCCGGCCCGACCTGCTCGCCAGCATGATCTCGTACTGGCACAACCACCCGGCCCTCAGCTACATCTTCTCGGGCATGTTCGTCGGCCCGACCAGCCAGGCGCCGCGCATCGACGAGGCGAGGAACGACTCGGTCTACGAGATCGAGGTCGCGTTCGCCGAGCTGCGCCGCGTCGCCGAGGTCAGCGCCGGCAAGTCGCCGCCCTGGCTGGTCGACCGCCTGCTGCGCAACCTGCTGATCGACGTCACCGGCAACACCCATCGCGCCGAGTTCTGCATCGACAAGCTGTTCTCGCCCGACGGCTCGACCGGCCGGCTGGGCCTGCTCGAGATGCGCGCCTTCGAGATGCCGCCGCATGCGCGCATGAGCCTCGTGCAGCAGCTCCTGATGCGCTCGCTGGTGGCGCGCTTCTGGGCCGAGCCGTACCGGCCGGAGCGGCTGGCGCGCTGGGGCACCGAGCTGCACGACCGCTTCATGCTGCCGCATTTCGTCTGGGAGGACCTGCGCGACGTCGTCGACGAGCTGCGCACCTTCGGCTACCCGCTCGAGCTCGCCTGGTTCGCGCCGCACCTCAACTTCCGCTTCCCGCTGCTCGGCGACTTCGCCGCCGGCGGCGTCGAGGTCGAGCTGCGCATGGCGCTCGAGCCCTGGCATGTGCTCGGCGAGGAGAGCGGCGGCGGCGGCACGGCGCGCTACGTCGACTCGTCGCTGGAGCGGGTGGAGATCAAGGCCAGCGGCCTCGTGGGCGCGCGACACGCGATCACCTGCAACGGCCGGCGAGTGCCCCTGCAGCCGACCGGCACCGCGGGCGAGTTCGTCGCCGGCGTGCGCTACCGCGCCTGGAACCCGCCTTCGGCGCTGCATCCGACGATCGGCGTGCAGGTGCCGCTGGTGATCGACCTGGTCGACACCTGGATGGGCCGCTCGCTCGGAGGCTGCCAGTACCACGTGGCGCATCCGGGCGGCATCAACTACACGAGCTTTCCGATCAATGCGCTCGAAGCGGAAGCCCGGCGCCTCGCGCGCTTCTTCCGCACGGGACACACGCCGGGCGCAATGAAGGTTCCGCTCGAAGTTCCCAATCCGGATTTTCCTCACACGCTCGACCTTCGCCGCCCCGTACAGTAAGAGCGATGCCCCCTGTCGCGGACGCCGAGATGCTGGCGAAGTTGCTCGCCGGCTATTCGGCGCAGGGCGACCGCTACGACGAGCTGCTCGCGGCGCCGGGCGCGCCGCGCCCGCACTGGGATGCGTTCATGCGCTCGCTCGCCGAGCGCGGCGAGCGCGAGGTCAGCGACACGCTCTCGCTGACCGAGCGGCAGATCCGCGAGCAGGGCATCACCTACAACGTCTACGAAGACGCGATGGGCGCGAGCCGGCCGTGGGAGGTCGACCCGCTGCCGCTGCTGCTGCCGGCCGAGGAATGGGAGCAGATCGAGGCCGGGATCGAGCAGCGCGCCGACCTGCTGAATCGCGTGCTCGGCGACATCTACGGGCCGCAGGAGCTGATGAAGAGCGGCGCGATCCCGCCGCCGGTGGTGTTCGGCCACCGCGGCTTCCTGGGGCCGGCGCAGGGGCTGGCGCCGGTGAGCGGCATGCACCTGCTGCAGTACGCGGCCGACCTGGCGCGCTCGCCCGACGGCCGCTGGTGGGTGGTGAGCGACCGGACGCAGGCGCCCTCGGGCTCGGGCTACGCGCTCGAGAACCGGCTCGTCGTCTCGCGCGTCTTCCCGCAGATGTTCCGCGAGCTGCCGGTGCAGCACCTCGCCTCGTATTTCGACGCGCTGCGCTCGGCGCTGCTGCGCTGGGCGCCGCGCGGCGACGGGCCGACGCGGATCGTCCTGCTCACGCCGGGGCCTTACAACGAGACCTACTTCGAGCACGCGCTGCTGTCGCGCTACCTCGGCTTCGCCCTGGTCGAGGGCAACGACCTGACGGTGCGCAACGACAGGGTGTGGCTGAAGACGATAGGCGGCCTCGAGCGCGTGCACGCCATCGTCCGCCGCCAGGACGACGACTACTGCGATCCGCTCGAGCTGCGCTCCGACTCGGCGCTCGGCGTCGCCGGCCTGACCGAATGCGCGCGCCGCGGCAACGTGCTGCTTGCCAACGCCCTCGGCTCGGGCGTGCTCGAGTCGGGCGCGCTGCTCGGCTACCTGCCCAAGCTGGCCCGGCGGCTGCTCGGCGAGGAGCTCCTGCTGCCTTCGGTCGCGACCTGGTGGCTGGGCGAGCCGGCCGCCTTCGCCGATGCCTTCCAGCGCCCCGAGCGGCTGATCATCAAGCCGCTCGAGCGCTCGCCGAGCGAGCGCCCGATCGTCGTCGAGGACCTGTCGGAGGCCGAGCGCGAGTCGCTGATGGAGCGCATCGCCGCGCGGCCGCAGCACTACGTCGCCCAGGAGTGGGTGCACGTCTCGCAGGCGCCCGTGCTCGAAGGGGCGGGCGGCGAGGCATTCGCCGCGCGCACCGTGGGCTTGCGCGTGTTCGCGGTCGCCACGCCCGGCGGCTGGCGCGTCATGCCCGGCGGCCTGACACGCGTGGCCGGGGACGAAGACTCGCGCATCATCGCGATGCAGCGCGGCGGCCGCTCGAAGGACACCTGGGTGCTCTCGGACGCGCCGGTCAACGCCTCGTTCTCGCTGCTCTCGCAGACGGTCACGGCGGAGCAGCTGGTCGACTCCAACGCGACCCTGGCGTCGCGCGCCGCCGAGAACCTGTTCTGGTTCGGCCGCTACGGCGAGCGCTGCGACATCTCGGTGCGGCTCCTGCGCGTCGCCCTCGGCCAGGTGCTCGACGACCCCGGCGCGCGCAGCGCCGGCGTGCAGCCCGCCTGGGTGCTGGCCGCCCAGCTCGGCCTGATCGAGTCGACGACGAAGAACGTGCCGCGCCTCCTGCGCCGCGCGGCGACGAATCCGGAGGCGACCCTCAACCAGCGCCTGCGCCAGCTCTCGCGAGTCGCCTTCAGCCTGCGCGACCGGATGTCGACCGACCACTGGCGCACGCTCAACCGGCTGATCGCCGACCCCGTGTTCACGCGCGAGCCGTCGCTGCCGAACACCCTGGTCTGGCTCGACCGGGCGACCACCGCGATGATGACGCTCTCGGGCTTCGTCCTCGACGGCATGACCCGCGGCATCGGCTGGCGCTTCCTCTCGATGGGCCGGCGGGTCGAGCGGATGTCGACGATGTGCACCGCGCTCACGGTGGCGATCGAGGACGGCCGCGACCACGATCTCGACTGGCTGCTCGACTTCGCCGATTCGAGCGTCACCTACCGCTCGCGCTACCTCGCCGCGCCCGAGTGGCTGCCGGTGCTCGACATGCTGGTGCGCGACGTTGCCAATCCGCGCTCGCTCGCCTTCCAGGCGAAAGGCCTTTCGGAGTACATCGCCAAGATCGAGGCCACGCACGGCCGCTTCGCCGGCGAATCGCTGGCGCCGGCCCACGCCGCGCTGCGCGCCCTCGAGCCCGCCGACCTGCATCCCGAGAGCGAGGTGCTGGGGGAGACTCTGGCGCAGCTACAGCGCGCCGCGTTCGCCGTCTCCGACGACATCTCGATGAAGTTCTTCTCGCACGCGGTCACGCGCAGCGTGCTGTCGCTGGTCGCCTGAGGTCGTGGGCATGGCCATCGAGCGTTACACGGTCGAGCACGAGACCCGCTATGCGTACCGGGTGCCGGTCTCGCAGTCGTGGCAGCTCGCGCACCTCACGCCGCGCGAGCTGCCGTGGCAGCACGTGGTCGCGCACGAGCTGCGCATCGAGCCGGCCACCGACGAGCGGCGCGAGGAGCGCGACGCCTTCGGCAACGGCGTCACCCATTTCGCGGTCTATGCGCCGCATCCGCTGCTGCGCGTGCGCATGCTCTCGCGGGTCGAGATCGGCGAGCGCCCCGACCCCGCCAGCGGCCAGCCGCTGAGCTGGGAAGCGGTTCGCGACGCGGTGCGCGGCGAGCCCGGGCAGGACGAGCTGGCCCCGGCGCGGCTGAGCGAGCCGAGCGCGCTCGTGCCCTGGTCGGAAGCGGCGCGCGCCTATGCCGCGCCGAGCTTCGCCGCCGGGCGCGACTGGCTCGAGGCGATCGTCCACCTGCGCCGCCGCATCCATGCCGATTTCGAGTTCGAACCCGGCGCGACCACCGTCTCGACCCAGGTCGACGAGGTGCTGGAGCTGCGCAGCGGCGTCTGCCAGGACTTCGCCCACGTGATGCTCGCCTGCCTGCGCGGCCAGGGCCTGCCGGCGCGCTACGTCTCGGGCTACCTGCGCACCGACCCGCCGCCGGGGCGGGCGCGGCTGCTCGGCGTCGACGCCTCGCACGCCTGGGTGGCGGCCTATGCCCCGAAGCACGGCTGGGTCGAGCTCGACCCGACCAACGACACCCGGGCCGACCAGCGCTACATCACCCTGGCCTGGGGCGCCGACTTCGCCGACGTGGTGCCGCTGCGCGGTGTGATCCTGGGCGGTGGGCACCAGGACATGGACGTGTCCGTCAGCGTGATTCCAGAAGACCGCGCCTGATACCAGGTCGCGTTCAAACGTATCAACTCAGCCGGCGCCAATCGGCTCGTTGCGGTCTTTGGGTTCTTCCCCCGAGAGCCGCCGTTCAGAGATCGGCGCGGGCGCTGCGCCGGGTCGCTGTGTTCCGTTCATGTCACCCGGGCTGCGCCCTCCTTCTTTACTTCTCTCCACACAGCGACCCACCACAGCGCTGCCACCAGCGCAGCTTCGCGGAGCATGAATCCCTTCGTGAGCGCCGATGGTGAGTGCTGGCCAGGGTGTCGGGTGACCGGCGTAGGGAAGTAAAGGAGGAGGCCGGGCGCAGCCCGGACGGGGGACATGGACGGAGCCGGTTACCCGGCGGCCTGGCCAGCTGCGCTCGGTCGATGCCAGCGTCTCGCGAGCGGAAGACTCGAACGTCGGCAAAGTGCTCAGGCGACCGACCGCAACGAGCCCTTACCCGATCTTCAATCTGATGCGTTTG
>JANMCC010000133.1:0-4627 GCA_031360885.1 Burkholderiales bacterium
GGTCGGCGCGGCCGCTCGCCTTGGCGATGCGCCGCTCCTCGGGCTGGCCGACCTCGATCCACTGGACGATGCGGCCGGTGAGGTCCTTCTGCCAGAGCTCGGGCTCGTCGGGGTCCCACATGCCCTTGGCGAACTCGAGCCCGCCGTCGCGCGAGTCGGCGGGCACGCACAGGGCGAACGCGAGCAGCCGGACCATCATCCGCTCGTCGTTCTCGGAAGGATGGCGGGCGAGCGTCACCGAATGATCGGCGTAGAGGCCGCGGTCGATGTCGGCGATCTGCAGCGTCGCCTTGCACACGGTTGCCTTTTGCGCCATCGCCGGACTGTAAGGGGTGGCTCGCGCGACAATCGCAGCTCGCCCGCAACGAGCCATCGATCATGAGCATGAAGAAGTCCGACCTCGACAAGCATCTCGGCAAGAAGGTCGTCGGCGAGATGAAGGGCGCCGGCATCCCCGGCCGCTTCGCCCAGGGCGCCTCGATGCTGCCCGACCGGCGCGAGCAGCGCCGCCTCGACGCCGCCGCCGGCCTCGTTCCTTTCGCCTGCAAGCTGCCGGCCGACCTTGCCGCGACCCTGCGCGAGCGCGCCGGCGCGCACGAGGACGGGATCAACGGCCTGGTGGCCGAGCTGCTGAGAAAGGGCCTCGGCTAGGGCTGCACCGCGGGAGGCGGCTACGGCTTTTCGGCCACGGCCTTGAGGCCGGCCAGGCCCTCGGCGAAGTCCTTGCCGACCATGCCGTCGGCGCCGAGCGCGAACCAGTGGTAGAGCGGGTTCTTGCCCATGTCGCCGTTCATGGTCCAGGTGACGCGCGTGCCCGCGCCGGCCGGCTCGAAGCGCAGCTCGCCCTTGGAGGTGGTGCCGAAGTCGGGAAAGTAGAGATCGAAGGCGACCCGCTTGCCCGGCTCCGCCGCGGTGAAGCTCATCTCGCCGTCGCCCTGGCTCTTGCTTTTCCAGGCCCACTTCGCGCCTACGCCGGAAGGTGGACCCCTGTAGTCGATCTGCATCTGCGGGTCGCGCCGGTTCCAGGCCGACCATCGCTTCCAGCCGCGCGGATCGGCGACCAGGGCATAGACCTTCTCGGGTGGCGCCGCGATTTCGGCGGAGCGGACCACGGTAAAGCCGGCCGGCAGGAAGAGGCCGACGACGACCAGCAGCACGACCAGACCGACGAGCACGCCGGCGACCCACTTCAGGATCCGCATCGCCTCTTCTCCCTGTTCCGGACGACAGCAAGAAGTCTGACGCGCACCGGGCGGCGTCGCAACGGGTATCGTCCGCGGGGGCGCTCGCGGCGGGTCGCGGGCGGCCCGGAGCGGCCACTGGAAACATGACTCGCGAAGGATTCGATCTCTTCATCATCGGCGCCGGCAGCGGCGGCGTGCGCGCCGCGCGCATGGCCGGCCAGCGCGGCCTGCGCGTGGCCGTCGCCGAAGACGGCGCGCTCGGCGGCACCTGCGTCAACGTCGGCTGCATTCCGAAGAAGCTGTACAGCTTCGCCGCGCACTACGCCGACAGCTTCGAGGAGGCGCCGGGCTTCGGCTGGTCGCACGAGACGCCGAGCTTCGACTGGAGCGTGCTCAAGGCGAACCGGGCGCGCGAGAACTCGCGCCTCAACGGCATCTACGGCGAGCTGATGACGAACGCCGGCGTCACGATCCTGCACGGCCGCGCCCGCATTGTCGGCGTCGGCGCGGTCGAGGTGAACGGCGTCGTTCACGCCGCCGAGCGCATCGTCGTCGCCACCGGCGGCTGGCCGGTGCCGCCCGGGGTGCCCGGCGGCGAGCTGGCGATCAGCTCGAACGAGATCTTCGACCTGGCCGAGTTTCCCAAGCGCCTCGTCGTGGTCGGCGGCGGCTACATCGCCTGCGAGTTCGCTTCCATCTTCAACGGCCTCGGCGCCCGCGTGACCCAGCTCTATCGGGGCGAGCAGATCCTGCGCGGCTTCGACCGCGAGGTGCGCGACTTCGTCGCCGTCGAGATGGGCAAGCACGGCGTCGACATCCGCGTCGAGGCGAGCGTGCAGTCGCTGGCGCGAGCCGCCGGCGGCGGGATCGGCGTCGCCCTCGCCGACGGCAGCGAGCTCGAGGCCGACACCGTGCTCTACGCCACCGGCCGCGCGCCGAACACCGCCGGCCTCGGCCTCGAGGCCCTCGGCGTCGCCCTCGCGCCGAACGGCGCGGTCGTCGTCGACGAGGGCTACCGCAGCAGCGTTCCGGGCATCTTCGCCATCGGCGACGTGATCGACCGGGTGCAGCTCACGCCGGTCGCGCTGGCCGAGGCGATGGCGCTGGTCGACAGCTTCTTCGGCCACGGCGGGCGTCGGGTCGACTACATGCACATCCCGACCGCGGTGTTCACCCATCCGAACATCGGCACGATCGGCCTCTCGGAGCAGGACGCGCGGGCGCGCTTTCAGAAGATCCTCGTCTATCGCACCGACTTCAAGGCGCTGCGCCACACCCTCTCCGGCAGCAAGGAGCGCACCCTGATGAAGCTGGTGGTCGAGGCGGCGAGCGACAAGGTCGTCGGCCTGCACATGGTCGGCGCCGACGCCGGCGAGACGATCCAGGGCTTCGCGGTGGCGATGAAGGCCGGCGCGACCAAGGCGGTGTTCGATGCGACGCTCGGCATTCACCCGACCGCCGCCGAGGAGTTCGTGACGATGCGAACCGCCACGGTGGCATCATGACCGGCTTTGCCCGGTGCCGCAGTTCCATGCTCGCAATGCTTTCCCTCCGCCTCGCCCTCCCGCTCGTCGCCCTGGCCGGATCGACGGCGAGCTTCGTGGCGCTCGCCGCCGAGAAGGCGCCGGCCAGGGCCCCGGCAGCCGCCAGCGCCGCCGCGCCCCGCAGCCCGATCCTCACGCCGGCGCAGTTGCAGGAATGCGTCAACCAGAAGGAGCGGCTGCACGCGCAGACCGACGACGCCCTGAAGGACAAGGCAACGATCGAGGCCGACAAGGCCGAGATCCTGCGCCTCGGCACCAGCCTGGCCGAGGAGCGAGAGACGGTCGACCGCACCAGCGACACCGCGGTCGATGCCTACAACGCCAAGCTCGGCAAGCGCGACAAGCTGGTCGAGACCTACGAGGCCCGCGTGGACGCGTACAACGTCAAGGCCGAAACGGTGAAGACGACCAAGGACCGCTACGAGAAGTCGTGCGAGAACCGCCGCTACGACGAGCGCGACCTGAACGACCTCAAGCGCAAGAAATGAAGATGCCCGCCATGACCGACAACCCCTTGCTGCAACCCTGGACCGGCGAGTTCGGCCTGCCGCCGTTCGCGCTCGCCCGGGCCGAGCACTTCGCGCCCGCCTTCCGCAGCGCGATGCAGGCCCACCTCGAGGAGATCGGCGCGATCGGCAATTCGACCGAGCCGCCCACGTTCGCCAACACCGTCGCCGCGCTAGACCGCGCCGGCCGCCAGTTCGACCGGATCTCGGGCTTGTTCTACAACCTCACCTCGAGCGAGACCTCGCCCGCGCTGCAGGCGGTGGAGCGCGAGATGGCGCCGCTGCTGGCCGCGCACGACAGCCGCGTCTACATGCACCGCGCCCTGTTCGGGCGCATCGACGCGCTGCACGGCAAGCGGCACGAGCTCGGCCTCAGCGACGAGCAGCTGCACGCGCTCGAGCGCTACCACATCGACTTCGTGCGCGCCGGCGCACGCATGAACGGTCCGGCGCAGCAGCGCTACGCCGAGGTGATGCAGCGCCTGGCCGACCTGACCACGCAGTTCGGGCAGAACGTGCTCGCCGACGAGTCGGGCTTCCAGCTCCTGCTGAAGAGCGAGGCCGATCTCGCCGGCCTGCCCGACTTCGTTCGTGCCACGGCGCGCCAGGCGGCGAGCGAGCGCGGCATCGCCGGCGCGGCCGTGATCACGCTCTCGCGCTCGCACATCGTTCCCTTCCTCACCTTCTCCGAGCGGCGCGACCTGCGCGAGCAGGCGTGGCGCGCCTGGACGACGCGCGGCGAGCATGCCGGCGCGAGCGACAACCGCGGCGTTGCCGCCGAGATCCTGCAGCTCCGCCTCGAGCAGGCGCGCCTGCACGGCTACGCTTCCTACGCCGACTACGCGCTCGCCGACACGATGGCGGGAACCCAGGAGGCGGTGACTTCGCTGCTGATGCAGGTCTGGGAGCCCGCCACCGCACGGGCCGCGAGCGAGCGCGCGGCGCTCGAGGCGCTGGCGCTTTCGCGCGGCGAGTCGGCGACGATCGAGCCCTGGGACTGGCGCTTCTATGCCGAGAAGGTGCGCCAGGTGAGATTCGACCTCGACGAGGCGACGATCAAGCCGTACTTTCCCCTCGAGCGCATCACCGAGGCCGCGTTCGACTGTGCGAGCCGCCTGTTCGGCCTGAGCTTCGCCGCCCGCCCCGACATCGCGGTCTACCACCCCGACGTCAAGGTCTACGAGGTGCGCGGCGGCAAGGGCGAGGCGATCGGCCTCTTCCTGCACGACAACTTCGCCCGGCCGACCAAGCGCAGCGGCGCCTGGATGAGCTCGTACCGGGTGCAGTCGAAGAACGGCGGCAGCCGCGGCGACGCGTCGGTGCTGCCGATCATCGTCAACAACAACAACTTCGCCAAGGGCGCGCCCGGCGAGCCGACGCTGCTCAGCTTCGA
>JANMCC010000202.1:0-12229 GCA_031360885.1 Burkholderiales bacterium
CTCCCGTGCTGCCGTTCGACTTGCATGTGTAAGGCATGCCGCCAGCGTTCAATCTGAGCCAGGATCAAACTCTTCAGTTCGATCTTGATTTATCTACTCAATGAATTGAAGTGAACTTCACTTCATGAGCGTTTAAGGTCCATGAGACCTCGGTCTTTCGACCAAGGCACTCGGCCTCGAACGCCCACACTTATCGGCTGTTAGTTTTTAAAGAGCTGGCGCCTTGCGGCGCGGCTGGAGTTGCTTGGAAAGCACCTCTCAGCGAAGACCGCGATTCTGGCACGTTTTTGAAAGACCTGTCAAGCCGGTCTGCCGTTTCGGGCCAAGGCCGCGATGGGCCTTGAAGCGTCTCGCGCCGCTTTGCAGCAGCACGAGGGGCGCGACTATAGCGCAGCCGCGGAGACCACTGCCGGGCGCGTGGATACGACCTGCGAGAGCGGCGCTCTTTCCTGCGCGATGAGGGCCGCCGCGGCCATGCATTCGCGCTCGGGATCATCGGCCGCAAGGATGCGCGGCAGCGCCGCCGACCAGCGCGCGGCATCGGTCGCGAGCACCCTCTCCTTGACGGCGACGATCTGCGAAGGATGCATCGAGAAGCTGCGCAGACCCATGGCCACGAGCAACTCGCTGAAGGCGGTGTCGCCCGCCATCTCGCCGCACACGCTCACGCCTTTGCCGGCGGCCCGCGCGCCGGCGATGGTCTGCGCGACGAGCTGCAGCACCGCCGGATGCCACGGGTTGTAGAGATGGGCCACGGCCTCGTCGGCGCGGTCGATCGCGAGCGTGTACTGGATCAGGTCGTTGGTGCCGATCGAGACGAAATCGAAGTGGCGCAGGATCGCCGGCAGCATCAATGCCGCCGCGGGCACCTCGACCATCGCGCCGATCTCGACCGGCCCGTAGCCGCGGCCGGCGTCGTCGAGCTGCTGGCGCGCCCGCGCCAGGGCATCGAGCGTCTGCCGCACCTCGCTCAGGTGCGCCACCATCGGCAGCAGCACGCGCACCTTGCCGTGCGCGGCGGCACGCAGGATCGCGCGCAGCTGCTGGCGAAACATCGCCGGTTCCGAGAGGCTCCAGCGGATCGCGCGCAGGCCGAGCGCCGGGTTCAGCGCATGCTCGTGGCGCAGCTCATTGGCCGACATCTTGTCGAGCGCCTTGTCGGCCCCGACGTCGACCGTGCGGATCGTCACCGGCAGGCCCTTCATCGCCTCGACCGCGGTGCGATAGGCCTCGAACTGCTCGTCCTCGCCGGGCAGGTCGCCGTCGCGATTCATGAACAGGAATTCGCTGCGGAAGAGGCCGATGCCCGCCGCGCCGGCCTCGAGCGCCGCCGCCGCGTCGCCCGGCTGTTCGATGTTGGCGAGCAGCTCGACCGGCTCGCCGTCGAGCGTGACCGCCGGCAGGTGGCGCAGCCGCGCCAGTCCGGCCCGGCTGGCATCGCGGCTGCGCTTGAGCTCGCGGTACTCGGCGATCACCGAGGCCGGCGGATCGACGATCACGGTGCCTGCGTCGCCGTCGATCACGAGCCAGTCGTCCTGGCGGATCAGCCGGCTCGCCTCGCGCGCGCCCACCACCGCCGGGATGTCCATGCTGCGGGCGACGATCGCGGTGTGCGAGGTCTTGCCGCCGACGTCGGTGACGAAGCCGAGGAAGAGCCCGCCCTTCCACTGCAGCATGTCCGCCGGCGAGATGTCGTTGGCCACGAGCACCAGCGGATCGGCATCGGGGTCGGCGTGGCCGCTCGTCGTCACCAACGGCGAGGCGCCGTCTGCGCCGCGGGCGAGCACGCCGAGCAGCCGCTCGACCACCTGTTCGAGATCGGCCTTGCGCTCGCGCAGGTACTCGTCTTCCATCTCGTCGAACTGGCGCGCCAGCACCTCGAGCTGGGCCGAGAGCGCCCATTCGGCGTTGTAGTGGCGCTCGCGGATCCACTGCTTGGTCGCGCCGGTCAGCGTGTCGTCATGCAGCAGCATCAGGTGGACGTCGAGCAGCGCCGAGAGCTCGGCCGGTGCTTCCGTCGGCAGGTCGGACTTCATCGCCGTGAGCCCGGCGGCGACCGCGTCGCGCGCCACCCGCAGCCTGTCGATTTCGGCCTCGACCTGCTCGTCGCCCACGTAGTAGTGGGCGACGTCGATCCGGCTCGAGGCGACGAGCACGGCCCGCCCGATCGCGATTCCTCGGGACACCGGCAAGCCGAACAGCTGGAAGGTCATTGCGACCGATCCTAGCAGCGCGCCGACGACTCGCGGCTACTGTCCTTCGCCGAACTTGTCGTCGATCAGGGCGAGGATCGCGGCCATCGCCTGCTGCTCGTCTTCGCCCTCCGTCTCGACCTCGATCTCGCTGCCGATGCCCGCGGCCAGCATCATCACGCCCATGATGCTCTTGGCATTGACGCGGCGGCCGTTCCTCGCGAGGAAGATCTCGCAGCGAAAGCCGCCGGCCAGCTTGGTGAGCTTGGCCGACGCGCGCGCGTGCAGGCCGAGCTTGTTATTGATCCTGGTGGTCGCCTTGATCACTGCCTCGCGCTTTCAGGGTCTGGTTCTGCGGCCGTGAGGTGGCCACCGGCATCACGCCCTGGGTCGCGCCGGCGACTGCCCGGGCCACCGCCGCATCGAGCGTGTCGCCGCTGTAGCAGAGCGAGCGCCAGAGCATCGGCACGTTGACGCCGGCCACAACCTTGACCTGCACGCCGTCGGCCAGGCGCTGCGCCACGTTGCAGGGCGTGGCGCCGAACACATCGGTGAGGATCAGGGCTTCCGGGTTGCGCACCTGCTCGAGCAGCACCCGGGCCTGCGCCTCGATCTCCTCGAGCGGGAGATTCGGCAGGACGTCGAGTGCGGCGAGCTGCCTTGCGCAGTCGGGATACGCATGCTCGGCCACGGCTTTCAGCGACGACGCGAGCGGCGCGTGGGCAATGATCAGGAGTCCGGGCATGGCGGCGCATTATCGGCAGTTGCTTCCTTTCAACGAACCAGCGTTGCGTTCGGTAGACGTTCAGGGCCCGAGCTTGATCGCGGCGAAGAAAGTCTTGACGGCGTCCTCCGACAGTGCTTCGCCGATCGCCGTCGCCTGGTAGAGGCGAAGGCCGCGGACGAAGAAGGCGGCGTGCTCGGTCACGGGCCGGCCGTCGGGAAGGCGGCCCTGCAGGCGCAGCAGCGAGCTCCCCGGGTTCGGCGTCGCCCCCGGCGGCGAGAACGGCTGCGCCAGCGCCGCGCCGCCGATGTTCGCTGCCGCGCTCGCCTTCAGCGCCGCGAGCAGCGGCTCCACCCGGGTCGGCGCGTCGGCATCGACGACGGCCAGCGAAAAGGCCGCGCCGGCGGCCTCGCACGAATGCAGCCGCATGCGCAGTTCGGCGCCGGCGAGGGGGACGCTGCGTTCCCGCTTCTCCGGCCGGCAAGGGAAGAGCATCGTCAGCTCGCCGCCCTCGGGCCGGACCTCACGCCAGTCGAAGGCCGGCGAACACGCCAGGAGCGCGGGCAGCAGGGCGAGGGCCGGCCAGCCCGATGCGAACCTCATGGCCTCGATTATCCCGGTGCCGCGGCGCGCAGCGGCGCCGACAATCGTCCAATGGCGGAAGCACCTTCCTCTCCCGACGCACCTTCCCTTCCTCACGCCAGCTCCGGCACCGGCGCTGCCCCGCAGGCGCTGAAGGGAGTCCGCGTGCTCGACCTCTCGCGGGTCCTCGCCGGCCCCTGGTGCACCCAGGTGCTCGCCGACCTCGGCGCCGAGGTCATCAAGGTCGAGCGCCCGCCCGGCGATGGCCATCCCGGCGGCGACGACACCCGCGGCTGGGGCCCGCCCTTCCTCAAGGACGAGCACGGCAAGGAGACCGAAGAGGCGGCCTACTACCTCGGCACCAACCGCAACAAGCGCTCGATCACGATCGACATCGCCACGCCCGAAGGCGCCGCGCTGGTGCGAACGATGGCGGCGCGGGCGGACGTCTTCGTCGAGAACTTCAAGGTCGGCGACATGGCCCGCCACGGCCTCGATTCCGCCTCGCTGCTGGCGCTCAATCCGCGCCTGGTCTATTGCTCGATCACCGGCTTCGGCCAGACCGGCCCGTATCGCGACCGCGCCGGCTACGACTACGCCATCCAGGGCATCGGCGGCCTGATGAGCGTCACCGGCCCCTCGCGCGCCGAGATCGCCGACGACGCCTCGGGCGGCGGGCCGCAGAAGGTCGGCGTCGCGGTCGCCGACCTGTTCACCGGCATGTACGCGGTGACCGCGATCCTGGCGGCGCTGCGCCACCGCGACGCCACCGGCCAGGGCCAGGCGATCGACATGGCCCTGCTCGACACCCAGGTGGCGATGCTCGCCAACCTCGGGGCCGGCTACCTGACCACGGGCATCGCGCCGCAGCGCGCCGGCAACGCGCACCAGAACATCGTCCCGTACCAGGTGTTCGAGGTCTCCGACGGGCACCTGATCCTGGCGGTGGGCAACGACGCCCAGTTCGCACGCTTCTGCGCCGTCGCCGGCTGCGACGAGCTGGCGCTCGATCCGCGCTTCGCGCGCAATGCCGACCGGGTGCGCCACCGGGCGACGCTCGTGCCCCTGCTCGCGGCGGCGCTGAAGCGTCGGCCGCGACGGGAATGGCTGGCCGCGCTCGAAGCCGCCAAGGTCCCGTGCGGGCCGATCAACGACCTCGCCGACGTCTTCGCCGACCCGCAGGTACGCGCCCGCGAGATGACGGTCGAGGTGGCGCATCCGCTCGCGGGCGCGATCCGCCTGGTCGCCAGCCCGCTCAAGCTCTCGGCGACACCGGTGCGCTACGACCGGGCGCCGCCCCTGCTCGGCGCGGACACCGAGGCGGTGCTGGCCGAATTCGGCCTCGATCCCGCGGCGATCGCTGCGCTGCGCCAGGCCGGCGCGATCTGAGCGCCAAGCGGGCGATTCCGCGTGCGACAAGGCTTTAGGAGAAAAACAGTGAACAAGTTGTCACATTTCCCGGTTTTCTGCGACCGCTTGTCGGCGCCATCCAGTCAGGGTATGGCGCGCTGGCCGGCGGGGACTGACACTTCTCGGCGAAACGCGACCCGATAGAAGTCGCCCGGCGCCCAGCGCCGCGGCGTCCGCGGGGTCCGACTCGAGACGTCCCGGCCCCGCCGGAGTACGCGCCCACAAGAACCCATTCCGAACCGCTCTCGATGCCTCAAGCTCTACGTTCCGTTGCCGTGCGAAATCCTCCGACCGACACTGCCCTCCCCGCGGACGACGAGCGATGGCACGAGCTCGTCTCCCAGGTGGGCGCCGAGATCGCGGCGCCGCTGACCGCGGCGCTCGAGCGCATCCACGTCCTCACCGCCACCGGCAAGATCGACCGCGCGGGGCTGCGCGCCCTGCGCGACGAGGTCGAGCAGGCGCGCCAGGTCGGCATGATCGGCCAGCAGCTCACCCGCTTCGCCTCGGGCCGCGTGCGTCAGTCGCACGAGGTGCTGCAGCTCGAGGAAGTGATGAAGAGCGTGCTCGCGCTGCGCGCCCGCGAAACGCAGGCCCGGGGCATCGCCCTCAAGCCGCAGCTCAAGTCGGCGCGCGTCATCGTCGACGGCTCGCTCCTTTTCAGCCTGCTCAACGCCACGCTCGACTGGGCGCTCGCCAACGCGCATGCGCACATCGACTTCACCATCGACTTCAAGACCTGGCCGGTGCACGCCCGGCTCACCTGCAGGTTCGCGCATCGCCCCGCCGACCATGTCGGCGACGAGATCACCGCGGCGCTGCCGCCGCGCCTCGATTCGCTGAGCTGGCGCCTGATCGAGCAGACCGCCTGGACCATGGGCCTGGTCGTCGAGCGCAAGGACGTGGCCGGAATCAGCACCCTGGTGCTCGAGTTCCCCAAGACCGCGGGCGAGGAGATGGAAGGCCTCTCGGCCTCCGAGATCGACGACGCCTCCACCCAGTCGGGCAACTCGAAGGCGCTCGCCGGCAGCCACGTGCTCGTCGTCGCCTCGCGACGCGAGGTGCGCGTGCTGATCCGCGACGCGCTGCGCAACATGAGCATGCTGGTCGACTTCGTCAGCTCGGTCGACGAGGCGGTGAGCTTCTGCAAGGAAGGCCTGCCGCACGCGATCATCGTCGAGTCGATCCAGCGCGGCGGCCGCTTCACGTCGTTCCGGGAGGAGATCCTCTCGGAGGTGCCCGACTTCGTCTTCATCGAGATCCTCGAGCAGGGCTCGACCTTCGAGATGTCGGGAACGAACGGCGCCACCATGGCGCGGATCGGCCGCGACGTCGTCGCCAGCTCGCTGCCGGCGGCGCTGATGTTCGAGCTGTCGCGCAGCCTGTAGCGCGCTCCCGGGCTGGCCCGCGCCGGCCGCCTACTTGCCGAACACCTTCGCCAGCAGGGCGCTGCCGGTGCCGACCGGATCGCTGCGGATCTTTTTCTCCTCCTCGCCGATCATGAGGTAGAGGCCGTCGAGCGCCTTGCCGGTGACGTAGCGTTCGATGTTCGCCTCGTCGCCCTTGACGATTCCCAGACCGGCCGCCTGGCCGGCGAGCGCGTTGTAGCGCGCCGCGAGGTCGACGCGCGCGGTTTCGCGCGTGACGATGGGTAGGAACTTCTCGGTCAGCGGAGCCCGTGTCTTCGAGGCGAAGAACTTCGTCACCGAGTCCTCACCGCCGCTGACGATGCGCTGCGCGTCGCTCACGCTCATGGACTTCACCGCCCCGATCAGCAGCGTCTTCGCTTCCGGCACCGCCGCCTCGGCGGCGCGGTTCATCGCCGTCACCAGATCGTCGACCCGCCTCTGCTGGCCGGTCATCTTCGCCACCTTGGCCGCGTCCTTGAGGTAGCCGGGAAGCTGGATCTTCACCTTGGGGTTGCCGAGAAAGCCGTTCTGCTTGCCCAGCACGTCGACCGCGGCGACCGCGCCGCGGTCGAGCGCGGCGCGGATGCCCGACGCCGCGTCGGTGTCGCTCACGTTGGCGGCGTGGACGCCGGGCGCGAGCAGCAGGCCTGCTGCCGCGACCGACGCGCCCGTGAATTGCCTTCTTCGCATCGCCGCCCCTCCGGATTCGAGCGTGACGACGCCCGTGACCGCCCTATTCTGCGGCCGATCGAAGACCTCAGCGCGCCCGCACCCCGGCGATCGCGGCGCCGACGATCAGCACCGCGGCCAGGCCGATCCAGAGCGTCAGCGGCCGGCCCGAGGTCGCCACCAGCAGCAGCGTCGAGGCAAGGGGCGTCAGGTAGCTCAGGATGCCGATGCGGCGGGCGTCGCCGCGCTTGAGCGCCGCGTCCCAGAGGAAGAAGGCGGCGCCGAGCGGACCGAGCCCGGTGGCGGCGATCAGCCCCCAGTCGTGCGCCGAGAGATCGACCGGAGCCTCGAAGGCCGCATGGCACAGCAGCGCCAGCACCCCCGAGACCAGGCCGAACAGGCCGACCACCGCCGTCGGGAAGTGGGCAACGCGACGCGTCAGGAGCGAGTAGCTGGCCCAGATGAACGCCGAGCCGAGGGCGGGCAGGTAGCCCCAGGCGAAGCCGCCGCTGACGTCGCGCCCGCCGAGGATCGCGAGCGCTGCGCCGGCGAAGCCTGCCAGCGCGGCGGCGATATGCACGGGCCGCAGCTTCATCCCCGGCAGGAACAGCGGCGCGAGGACGACGATGAACAGCGGCCAGAGGTAGTTGACCAGGTTGGCCTCGACCGGCGGTGCGTGGCGCAGGGCGATGAAGAGCAGGAAGTGGAAGCCGAACAGGCCGTAGACGCCGAGCGCCAGGGTCGGCATCGGCACCCGCCATTGCCGCGCCAGCGGCCAGGCCGGCACGCTGCCGATCACCAGGGCAAGTCCGGTCAGGAGGAACGGCGGCACATGGACCAGGGCGACGCCGAGCGAGGCCAGCGTCGCCCAGAGCGCGATCGCGCCGAGCGCGAGCACGGTCGCGCTCACGCGCGCGCGACGCGGCTCAGCGCCAGAACCGCCACGCCAGCCAGACCGCCGCGAGGATCACTGCCGCGCGGCCCAGGCTCGGCCCGCGCTCGACCCAGCTCGCCCACTCGATCGGCTCGCCGTGTCCGCGCCGCTCTCGCGCTTCCTGTTCCATGCCGGCCACCCACTCGCGGCGCCGCGGCAGGTCGGCCTGCATCGCTTCGAGCCGGCGCTTCACCACCTCCG
The DNA here is from genome assembly GCA_031360885.1 of Burkholderiales bacterium. GTDB lineage: Bacteria > Pseudomonadota > Gammaproteobacteria > Burkholderiales > Burkholderiaceae_C > Schlegelella_A. The sequence continues at coordinate 8,122 of JANMCC010000202.1, forward strand.
CCGGCGGCCGCTCGGCATTCGCCTTGAGCACCGGCGCGAGCTTTTCGACCGCGGCGTAGGCCTCGCGCAGGCTCGGGATCGCGAGCGTGGCGCCGCATTGCGCACAGCTCATCGTCTCGCCCGGCGGCAGCGCGGCGCCGCAGGCGGCGCACTGCATCGCCTGCTGCTGCGCGCCGGTCTTGTGGATCTCGTGCGGCCCGACCATCGCCTCGGGGTCGAGGGCTCGCGCCAGCCGGGCGACGTCGAGCAGGCTGGGCACCGAGCTGCAGTACGGACATCGCTCGTCGGCCTTGCCGATCGCCGCGCCGCAGTTGACGCAGTCGATCCGGCCGCGATCGCGCAGCAGCCTGGCACGGTCGAGGCGCGACATCGGCCTGAGCAGCCCCTTTTCCTCGAGGAACTCGGCGAACGACTGGTAGGCGCCGTCGCGCTTCAGGCACTGGAGCTGGACCGAACGCCCCCAGCGCGACTGGTTGTGCACCGTCTTCAGCTTGCCGGAGCAGCGCGGGCAGCGCGTCGCCGCCGTGAGCGGCTGGTACGGCAGGTCGTAGGCGGCGGCCATCATGCCGATCAGCTCGAGCAGGCCGGGGCCGTTCAGGCGCGCCGTCTCGGTGCCGTCGAACCAGACCAGGTCGCAGCTCGCGCAGACGTCGAGCTCGACGCTGGAGCCGTAGTGCCCGGCCAGGGCCAGGCGCTGCATCGGCGCCCGGCAGTTGCCGCAGTCGAGCGGCCGCTCGTTGCCCGGGCGAGAAGCTGCTGACGCCGGCATGCGCCGGCGTCAGGCCGAGGCGGCGAGGCCCGCCGCGTGCGCCTGCTCGTCGGCGTGGTAGCTCGAGCGCACCAGCGCGCCGACGGCGGCGTGGGAAAAGCCCATCGCCGCGGCCTCGCGCTCGAACATGCGGAAGGTGTCGGGGTGGACGTAGCGGCGCACCGGCAGGTGGTGGCTGCTCGGCGCCAGGTACTGGCCGATCGTCAGCATGTCGATGCCGTGCGCGCGCATGTCGCGCATCACCTGCAGGATCTCCTCGTCGGTCTCGCCGAGACCGACCATGACGCCGCTCTTGGTCGGCACGTGCGGCGCGAATTCCTTGAAACGCTTCAGCAGGTTGAGCGAATACGCGTAGTCCGACCCCGGCCGCGCTTCCTTGTAGAGGCGCGGCGCGGTCTCGAGGTTGTGGTTCATCACGTCGGGCGGCGCGCGTTGCAGGATCTCTAGCGCGCGGTCCATGCGGCCGCGGAAGTCGGGCGTCAGGATCTCGATCTGCGTGCCGGGCGAGAGCTCGCGCGTTTTCTCGATGCAGGCGACGAAGTGGCCGGCGCCGCCGTCGCGCAGGTCGTCGCGGTCGACGCTGGTGATCACCACGTACTTGAGCTTGAGCGCGGCGATCGTCTTCGCCAGGTTGAGCGGCTCGTCGGCGTCGAGCGGATCGGGCCGGCCGTGGCCGACGTCGCAGAACGGGCAGCGCCGGGTGCACTTGTCGCCCATGATCATGAAGGTCGCGGTGCCCTTGCCGAAACACTCGCCGATGTTCGGGCAGGAGGCTTCCTCGCAGACCGTGTGCAGCTTGTGCTCGCGCAGGATCTGCTTGATCTCGTAGAAGCGGGTCGTCGGCGAGCCGGCGCGGACGCGGATCCAGTCCGGCTTCTTCAGCACCTCGCCGGCCACGACCTTGATCGGAATGCGCGAGAGCTTGGCCTCGGCCTTCTGCTTGACGGTGGGGTCGTAGATCGGCGTCGGGATCGTCATCGGGTGCCCAGGTAGGCGGCGAGCTTGGCGCCGAGGGTCGCGGCCACCTCGTCCCAGGAGGCGCGCACGCCGATTGTAGAAAGGTCGGTCACCGCCAGGCCGGCATGACCGCACGGGTTGATCCGTTCGAAGGGGCGCAGGTCCATGGCGACGTTCAGCGCCACGCCGTGATAGGCGCAGTGCCTGCTCACTTTCACGCCGATGGCGGCGATCTTGGCGAGGCCCTCGAACTTCGCCGCTTCGTCCTGCGGCGGCACCCAGGCCGCGTGGCCGAGCGGATCAGCCAGCCGGACATAGACCCCAGGTTCGCCGCGAACGCGATGCCCCGTGGCGCCGTGCGCTTCCAGCGTCTTCAGCAGCGCCTGCTCCAGCCGGAACACGTATTCCTTGACGTAGATGCCGAGCCGGCGCAGATCGACCAGCGGATAGGCGACCACCTGCCCCGGCCCGTGGTAGGTGACCTGACCGCCCCGGTCGGTGGCAACGACCGGAATCTCGCCCGGCTCGAGCAGATGCTCGGCCTTGCCGGCGATGCCCTGGGTGAACACCGGCGGGTGCTCGCACAGCCAGAGCTCGTCGGGCGTGGCGGCATCGCGCGCCGCGGTGAAGGCGCGCATCGCCTCGTAGCTCAGGTCCCAGGCGACCGGGCCGAGGCGCTTGACGATCATCCGGGTTGGCGCCGCAGCCGACGCCTCAGAGCACCACCTTGACCAGCGGATGCGTCGAGAGCGTCCGGTACAGCTCGTCGAGCTGCTCGCGGCTGGTGGCATTGATCGTGATCGTCACGCCCAGGTACTTCGAGCCGCTGCTCGGCCGCAGCTCGATCGATGCGGCGTCGAAGCCCGGGTCGAACCGGCGCGCGATCTCGGTGACGGCGTGCACGTAGCCCTCGGCGTTCACGCCCATCACCTTGATCGGGAAGCGCGAGGGGTACTCGATCAGCGACTTATCGGGCGGAATGTCCTGCATGACGGTTGGGGTTTCCATCGTTCCGATATGCGGGCAACCGGCGCGGATGCAAATCCTGCGCCGAAGCGGAAGGCTCCTCAGATCGACTGGGTCTGCTTGGCCCGCTGGTACGCCTCGTACAGCCGGGCGTAGACCGGTCCCGGCTTGCCGCGCAGGGCGCCGTGGCCGACGCCCTCGCCGTCGAGCGTGGTCACCGGCAGCACTTCCTTGGTGGCCGAGCTGAGCAGGATCTCGTCGGCGGCGTTGACCTCGCCCTCGGCAATCGGCCTCAGGTTGTAGGCGATCCCGCACTCCTCGCACAGCTCCTTGATCAGCTCGTAACGGATGCCTTCCAGAACATGCTCGCTCTTCGGCGGCCCGAGCACCGCGCCCTCGTGGACGATCCAGACGTTCGACGCCGCCGCCTCGGTGAGGAAACCGGCGCGGAACATGATCGTCTCCAGCGCGTCGCGGTCGGCCGAGACCTGCCGCGCCAGCACGTTGCCGAGCAGCGAGGTGCTCTTGATGTCGCCGCGCTCCCAGCGGAAGTCGCGGGCGCTGACGCAGGCCACGCCCTGGTGCCGCTGCTCGCCGCTCGCCGGCTTCATCGGGCTGGCGCTCATGAACACCGTCGGCTCGATCCCGAGCGGCATGACATGGTCGCGCACCGCCACGCCGCGGGTCACCTGGATGTAGATCATCTGGTCGACGGCGCCGCCGTGCTCGTGCAGCGCGGCGATCAGCTTCCTGCAGCGCTCCAGCCACTGCTCGCGGCCGAGCGGGTTGTCGATGCGGATCCTGGCGAGGCTGCGGCCGAGCCGCGCCATGTGCTCGTCGAAACGGAACAGCTTCTTCTCGTAGACCGGCACGACCTCGTAGATGCCGTCGCCGAAGACGAAGCCGCGGTCGAGCACCGAGACCTTCGCTTGCGAGAGCGGCAGGTACTCGCCATTGAGGTAGCAGAGCGTGTGGGGGATGTTCATGGCGCCTCCGCGACCGGGATTGTCACTTGATCCAGAGCCGGATCGCGTCCCAGGCACGGCCGAGCAGGCCCGCCTGGTCGACCGATTCCATCACGATCAGCGGCAGCTCGATCACCGGCGCGCCGGCGGCCGTGGCGACCTTGATCGTGCCCACGCGCTGGCCCTTGGCGAGCGGCGCCACCAGCGGGTCGGAGCGCTCGACCTTGGTCTGCAGCTTCCCGCCCTCGCCCTTGGGCACGCTGACGAACACCGCGCCGGCGGCGCCGAGCTTCGCCTCGCGCTCCTTGCCCTTCCATACCGGCACGGCGACGATCGGCTTGCCATCATCGAACAGGCGCACCGTGTCGAACGCCTGGAAGCCCCAGTTCAGGAGCTTCTGGCTCTCGCTGGCGCGCGCTTCCATCGAGGTGGTGTTCAGCACCACGGTCAG
>JANMCC010000255.1:0-5376 GCA_031360885.1 Burkholderiales bacterium
GCCGGCTTCGATCCGCTGCGCGACGAAGGCCTGGCCTACGCCAATGCCCTCGTCACCGCCGGCAATCGCGCGAGCTATCTCTGCTTCGAACGGCAGATCCACGGCTTCATCACCATGGGCAAGGTGCTCGACGAAGCGAACACGGCGGTCGCGCTTTGCGCCGCCGAGCTGGCGCGGGCCTTGCGGCCCTGAGTCTCTCAGCTCGGCGAGGATTCGCCCTTGACCGCGGCCTCGGTCTGCATCGGCGCCGCGACGGGCGCAAAATGGCTCTCGTCGAGACTGTCTGACGGCGCCGGTGCGCCTGGGGGGATCGTCATGAAATCGAAATCGATCACGCTGCTTGCTGCACTGGTCGCCGCGGCGGCACTGTCCGCCGCTCCTCTGCTGGCCGAAGCCCGTCCGGGCGGCGGCGGCAGTCCGGGCTACCAGCACGGTGGTGGCGGCGGCTATCACGGCGGCTACGGCTACCACGGCGGCTACGGTTACCGCGGCGGCTGGTACGGCGGCTGGGGCGGTTACTACGGCGGCTACCGGGGCTACTGGTGGCCCGGCTACTACTGGGGCCTCGGCGCCGTCGCCTACGCGCCCTACTACGGCTACTACGGCGGGTACTACGGGTACCCGGCGTACGGCGCGCCGGTGGTCGAGTACGTCGTCGCCGAGCCCGCGCCGGGCGACAGGGTGGTGCGCTCGAGCCAGCCGGTGCCGAGCTCGTCGCCGCCCGACCCCATCTTCTATCCGCGCAACGGGCAGACAACAGCCCAGACCGAAGCCGATCGGCAGGACTGCAACCGCTGGGCGACCACCCAGCCGCGGGCCATGAACGACGCCAGCATCTTCCAGCGGGCGACCTACGCCTGCATGGAAGGGCGCGGCTACACGGTTCGCTAGGGCTCCGCTCCGCCAGCCACGCCGGATCCGCGCGGCGCGTGAAGGATTGCGCGCCCGCCGGCCCGGCGTGGGCCACCGGCCAACCGCAGCCCGGGCCGCGTTGCAAGAATCGCGGGCGATGCCCACGCCGCCCGACGACGACCCGTTCGAGAAGACCTTCCGCCTCGTCTGCCGGCTGGACGACGCGGAGATCGACTACGTGCGCGAGACCTCGGAATGGATCGTGCGCTGCGTCAGGCGCGTGCTCGAGCTCGATCCTTCGGCGAGCGCCCAGGACGTGAGGACGACGGTGCTCGACATGAGCACCCGGGGCCGCTGGCGCCTGATGAAGCCCGAGACCGTCGCCGACCAGCTCGTCCTGCCGTTCGCTCCCGCGCCCGGCACCTGACGGCCGGCCGGCTCAGGCCGGCTTCACCCGCTGCTTCTGTCGCGCCCGCCAGGCGCCGATGAACACCAGCAGCCCGGGAACCAGGATCGCACCCCAGATGATCTTGTCGAGGTTTTCCTTGACCCAGGGGATGTTGCCGAACAGGTAACCGGCGAGGATCAGGCTGGCGACCCAGAGGAAGCCGCCGCTGACGTTGTACAGGGTGAACTTGCGCCGCGTCATCTCGGCGACGCCGCCGACGAAGGGCGCGAAGGTGCGCAGGAACGGCAGGAAGCGGGCGGCGACGATGGTGACGCCGCCATAGCGCTCGTAGAACTCGTGCGCCTGGTCGAACGCCCGCTTGTTGAACCAGCGCGAGTGCTCCCACTGGAACACGCGCGGCCCGAAGTAGCGGCCGATCGCGTAGTTGCACTGGTCGCCGAGCACCGCCGCGACCCAGAGCAGCACGATCGCCAGCGGCAGGTTCATCAGGCCGACGCCGCACATCGCGCCGACGACGAACAGCAGCGAGTCGCCGGGCAGGAACGGCATGACGACGACGCCCGTCTCGACGAAGATGATCGCGAACAGCAACGCGTACACCCACGTCCCGTAGCTGCGGACGAAGGTCGTGAGGTGCACGTCGACGTGCAGCACGAAGTCGAGGATCGCGCCGAGGAATTCCATGCCGCGGATTATGACGAGGCGCCTCTCGCCTCCCGAAACCGCTCGCCCGCGGTCAGCCGGCGGCCGCGGGCGGTTCGTCGAGCGAGGCGACGCCGGCGAACCAGGCGGCGAGCGCCGGCGGGTGCGCCAGCGCCGGCTCGGTCGCCTGCCAGCGACGCTTGAGCTGGTTCGCGGCCGAGTGCAGCTGCCACAGCAGCTCCTCAGCCAGCGCCCAGAGCTCGATCCGCATCGCCGTGTCGGCCTCGATGTCGTCGCCGAGCGCGCCGAGCTGCTCGTGGGTGACGCCGGCGTCGTAGAGCATGCGCTGCAGGGTCGCGTGCTGCTCGTTCATCGAGACCAGCAGCGCGGCATGCGCGCCGTCGAGCGCGGGGCCGATCGTCTCGCTGGTCTCGCGCCAGCGCTCGAGCTCGTCGGCCAGGCGCAGCAGCCGGGCGATCGAATGCTCGGGCGTGTCGCCGGCGTCGGCCCCGCTCGGCGGCAGCGCCGCGAGCAGGCGATGCACCGCGGCGGCCAGCGCCTGGTCGTAGCGGCGCGGGTTGATGCGCAGCAGCAGCGAGACGCGCTGCTCGGGCTGCTCGCGCTCGCCGTCGAACATCGCGGTCACCACCTCGGCGAGCGAGACGATCCGGCCGAGCGGGCTGATCGCCTCGCCGGGCAGGCCGCGCGGGTAGCCCGAGCCGTCGAGCCGCTCGTGATGCTCGATGACGGCGCGGGCCACCGCCTTGGGATAGTCGGCGAAGCGGTCGATCAGCATCGACGAGGTGAGCGGGTGCACGTACACCGGGTTGAGGCGGTTGCCGCTCAGCCGCTCGTCGGCGTCGAGCAGGGCCGGGTCGATGTGCAGCATGCCCATGTCGTGCAGCAGGCCGGCCGCGGCCGCGTCGGCGACGTCGTCGCGGGTCGAGCCTTCGCCCTGGCCGGCGAGATGGGCGCAGAGCAGCGCCATCAGGACGCTGTGCGTGAACAGGCCGGGCCGGCTGTTGCGCGCCAGGTCGAGGTGCAGGGCGACCGGCCTGGGCAGCGGCACCGAGGCGACCAGGCGCAGCAGGGACTCGCGGGCGAGCGCGGTCGGCGCGAGCAGCGCGAAGAACGGCCAGCGCTCCATCGCCGCTTCCGCCGCCTCGCGAAGCAGCTTGCCGTCGACCGTGGGGTCGGCGCGAACGCATTCGTCGAGCGGGCGCGACAGGCGGTGCGAGATCAGGCGGTCGTACAGGCCCTGGTCGACCTTGGCGCCGCCTTCGAGCAGCTTGACGCCCTGGGCATTGAAGATCGCCTCCGAGGTCGTGACCGCCTGCTTAGTTCCTAGGTCGGCTACCGCCTGGAGAAAGGCCGGCGAGGGCTCGGCGTCGGTGTCGACGGCAGCGGCTTCGTTCATACGCGCTGAAGCTAACACGCGGCCGGGCGCAATCGCCCCGGCGAGCCGCGCCGCCCGGCAACTCTGTGAAGAGTGACGCGCTCTCGACGCCGCCTGCATCCGGCCCGACACTGCGCGGCATGGAGCAAGCGTTCGCGATCCGGTCCGAATGGGCCCCCCTGAGCTACGCCGAAACCTCGGCCGTGCGCGAGGTCTACGGCTTCGCCGGCAGCCAGGGGGCCATCAACCTGGAGGGCATCCGCTTCCTGCCGGAAGGCAAGGCCAGCCGCGTGCTGCTGGTCTACATGCATCCGGCCAGCACCCTGCAGCTCCTGCCGGTGCCGCGGGCGATGGCCGCGAGCGGCCTGCACGTGCTCTGCGCCGCCAGCCGCTACGCGCGCAACGACACGCCGCTGATCTTCGAGAACGTCGTCCTCGATCTCGGCGCCTGGGTCCGGCACGCACGCGCGGTCTGGGGCTACGACAAGGTCGTGCTCTGCGGCTGGTCCGGCGGCGGTGCGCTCGCCCTGCTCTACCAGGCCGAGGCCGAGCGGCCGACGATCAGCGCCACGCCGGCGGGCGACCCGGTCGATCTCCTCGGGGCCGGCCTGGTGCCCGCCGACGCGATGATCTTCCAGGCCGCGCACGTCTCGCGCGCCCAATTGCTCGCCGACTGGATCGACCCCTCGGTGCTCGACGAGAACGACCCAGACCGGCGCGAGCTCGAGCTCGACCTCTACGACCCGCGCAACCCGAACCAGCCGCCCTACCCGGCCGCCTACCTCGCCCTCTTCCGCGAGCGCCAGCTCGCGCGCCTGCGCCGCCGCACCGCCTGGGTCAAGGAGACACTCGAGGCGATGCGCGCCCGCGGCGAGCCGCGCGCCGAGCGCGGCTTCGTTACCCACCGCACCATGGCCGAGCCGCGCTTCCTCGACGCGACGCTCGAGCCCAACGGCCGCAAGCCCGGCAGCAGCTACCTCGGCGAGCCGCGCCTCGCGAACAGTGCCCCGGCGGGAATGGCGCGCTTCTCGACCCTGCGCGCCTGGCTCTCGCAGTGGTCGATCGACGACACCCAGGCGCACGGCGAGCGCTGCGCGGCGCGCGTGACCGTGCCCTTGCTGGCGATCGAGAACGGCGCCGACGACGCGGTGCCGCAACCGCACACCGGCCTGGTCTTTCGCGCAGCGGCGAGCGCCGACAAGACGATGCGCGTGATCGAAGGCGCGTCGCACTACTACGCCGGCCAGCCGCAGCAGCTCGCCGAGGCGGTGCAGGTCTGCCGCGACTGGCGGGGCGCCCGCGGCCTGCTCGACTAGCCGTACTGCCCCCTCTCCCGCTTGCGGGAGAGGGAGAAGCGGGACAATGCGGCGATGAACGCCGTCCTCGAGGCCCGCCTGCGCCGGCCGATCCGCGAATTGCCGGGCGAGCTGATCAGCCAGATCGCCGCCGGCGAGGTGGTCGAGCGGCCGGCCTCGGTCGTGCGCGAGCTGCTCGACAACGCGATCGACGCCGGCGCCCGGCAGATCGTCGTCCGCCTGGTCGGCGGCGGCGTGCGGGCGATCGGCGTCGAGGACGACGGCGACGGCATCGCTGCCGCCGAGCTGCCGCTGGCGCTGCGCCGCCACGCCACCAGCAAGATCGCCTCGCTCGCCGAGCTCGAAGGCGTGGCCACGCTCGGCTTTCGCGGCGAGGCGCTGGCGGCGATCGCCTCGGTCGCCGAGCTCTCGCTCGCCAGCCGCACCGCCGACGCCGCGCACGCCACCCGGCTCGACGCGCGCAGCGGCGAGCTGCAGCCGACGGCGCGCGGCATCGGCACGACGGTCGAGGTGCGCGAACTGTTCTTCAACACGCCGGCGCGGCGCAAGTTCCTCAAGACCGAGGCGACCGAGCTCGCGCACTGTCTCGAGGCGGTGCGGCGCCAGGCGATCGTCCGCCCCGACATCGCCTTCTCGGTCTGGCACGACGGCAAGGCAATCGCGAACTGGAATCGCTCGACGCTGCCGGTGCGCACCGGCGACGTCCTCGGCGCCGAATTCATCGCCCACAGCCGGCTCGTCGGCGTCGATCTCGGCGGCCT
>JANMCC010000289.1:0-4178 GCA_031360885.1 Burkholderiales bacterium
CGACCGGCTGGATCTGACGCCGCCGTGGACCTCTGGAACCAGCTGCTGCAGGGCTTCGTCACGGCGGGGACGCCGATCAACCTGCTGTGGGCGCTGCTCGGCTGCACCATCGGCACGGCGGTCGGCGTGCTGCCCGGCATCGGCCCCGCCACCGCGGTGGCGATGCTGCTGCCGATCACGACCAAGGTCGACGCCACCGCGTCGATGATCTTCTTCGCCGGCATCTACTACGGCGCCATGTACGGCGGCTCCACCACCTCGATCCTGCTCAACACGCCCGGCGAGTCGGGCTCGATGGTGACGGCAATGGAAGGCAACAAGATGGCCAAGAACGGCCGCGCCGGCGCCGCCCTGGCCACTTCGGCGATCGGCTCGTTCGTCGCCGGCACGATCGCCACCGTGCTGGTGACGCTGTTCGCGCCGCTGGTCGCCGCCTACGCCATCAAGCTCGGCCCGCCCGAGTACTTCCTGCTGATGGTGCTGGCGTTCACGACCGTGAGCGCGGTCCTCGGCAAGAGCACCTTGCGCGGCTTCGCGGCGCTTGGCGTCGGCCTGGCGCTCGGCCTGATCGGCATCGACCAGATCTCGGGCCAGGCGCGCTACACCGGCGGCGTGCCCGAGCTGATGGACGGGATCGAGGTCGTGCTCATCGCCGTCGGGCTGTTCGCCGTGGGCGAGGCGCTCTACATGGTGCTGTACGAGGGCAAGGCGGTCGAGACGCAGAACAAGATGAGCAAGGTGCACATGACGGCGGAGGAGTGGAAACGCTCCTGGCCGGCCTGGCTGCGCGCCACCGCGATCGGCTTTCCGTTCGGCACCATTCCTGCGGGCGGCAGCGAGATCCCCACCTTCCTCAGCTACGCCACCGAGAAGAAGCTCTCCAAGCACAAGGAGGAATTCGGCACCATCGGCGCGATCGAAGGCGTGGCCGGCCCCGAGGCGGCGAACAACGCCGCCATCACGGCGACGCTGATTCCGCTGCTCACGCTCGGCATCCCGACCTCGAACACCACCGCGATCCTTCTCGGCGCGTTCCAGAACTACGGCATCAACCCCGGCCCGCAGCTGTTCGACAAGAACGCGGCGCTGGTCTGGGCGCTGATCGCCTCGCTCTACATCGGCAACGTGATGCTGCTCGTGCTCAACCTGCCGCTGGTCGGCATATGGGTCAAGCTGCTCAAGATCCCGAAACCGCAGCTCTATGCCGGCATCCTGATCTTCGCCACCGTCGGCGTCTACGGCATGCGCCAGTCGGCGTTCGACCTGGTGCTGCTCTACGGCATCGGCCTGCTCGGCGTGGTCATGCGGCGCTACGACTTTCCGACGGCGCCGGTCGTCGTCGGCATGATCCTCGGGCCGCTGGCCGAGGCGCAGATGCGCAACGCGCTCTCCATCGGCGAGGGCAAGTGGACCATCTTCCTCGAGCGGCCGGGCTCCCTGACCCTGCTGATCATCGTGATCGGGGTGCTGTTCCTGCCGCGGGTGGTGAAACTCTTCCGCGGCCGGCGGGAGCGCGACATCGAGACTGTCTAGGTCGTCGCACCGGCAGCGCGGGCACGCTGCTTCGAGCGTTCGAGCTCGTCCGGCTCGACGCTCATCGAGTCCCAGCCCGCCATGTGGCCGATCGCGATGCCCGCCAGCGCGGCGATCCACTCGTGCTGGTCGTTGAGGCAGGGGATGTAGCCGAACTCCTTGCCGCCGGCGGCGAGGAATGCCGCGCGCGCCTCCTGGTCGATCTCCTCGAGCGTCTCCAGGCAGTCGGCGACGAATCCCGGGCAGAACACGTCGACCCGGCCGACGCCCTCTTTCGCGAGCGCCACCAGCGTCGGCTCGGTGTAGGGCTTCAGCCATTCGGCCTTGCCGAACCGGCTCTGGAAGGTGACGACGACGTTGTCCTCGCGCAGCTTCAGCCGCTCGGCGAGCAGCCGACCGGTCTTCAGGCACTCGCAGTGGTACGGGTCGCCGAGCGCCAGCGAGCGCTGCGGCAGGCCGTGGAAGCTCAGCACCAGGCGATCGGGCCGGCCATGCGCCATCCAGTGATCGTTGACGCGGCGCGCCAGCGCGCCGATGTAGCCAGGGTCGTCGTGGTAGTGCTTGACGAAGCGCAGCTCGGGAACGTTGCGGCTCCGCTGCATCCAGGCGGCGACCGCGTCGCCGACGCTGGCGGTCGTTGCCGCCGCGTACTGCGGATAGAGCGGCAGCACCAGCACCCGCTCGGCGCCGGCGGCCCGCAGCGCGTCGAGGGCCGCGGCGACCGAAGGCTGGCCGTAGCGCATCGCATGCCGGACTAGCACACGATGGCCGCGCTGCCCCAGGTAGCCGGCGAGCATCAGCGCCTGCTTCTCGGTCCAGACCTGGAGCGGCGAGCCTTCCTTCATCCAGACGCTCGCGTACTTGCGGGCCGACTTCGCCGGCCGGGTGCGCAGGATGATGCCGTGCAGGATCGGCAGCCAGAGCGGCCGCGGGATCTCGACGACGCGCGGGTCGGAGAGGAACTCGGCGAGGTAGCGCCGCACCGCCTGGGGCGTTGCCTCGTCGGGCGTGCCGAGGTTGCAGATCAGGACGGCGGTTTTCGCCGCCGTGCCGTGGGCGAAGGCCGGCTCGGGCGCGAAGCTCATCGCGCCGACGCGCTGCGCGCCATCAGGGCTTGAGCCCGAACTCGAACGGCGCCTGGCGCTGCGTGTCGGCGAACTTCATCACCTCGAAGCGCACGCACGGGCTCACCGGCTCGCTCGGCGGCGTGCCCAGGCCGATCACGCCGGCGCCGTGCAGGGTGCAGGCGCCGCGGCGCAGGCTGATGATCTCAGGGTCGTTGTCGAAGCGGACGTAGGTGCCGTTGTAGCTCAGGTCGGTGAGCTGGAAGGTGCCGCCGTGCCAGTCGATCCGGGCGTGCGATCGCGAGACCCGGTTGTCGTCGATGATGTAGGTGGCCTGGGGGCTGCGGCCGAGGATCACCGGCAGGCTGGTGCCGGCGTAGATGCGGTTCAGGTCGAGCCAGATCAGGCGGATGCCCTCGGGCTCTATCGACGCCGGCGCCATGTCGCCGAAGGCCGTGGCCGCGGTGTCGCCGAAGCGGCGCACCGCTTCGAGCAGGAACACATGCACCGGCTCGGCGCGGCCGCGCAGCTGCATCCGGTCGAGGCTGCGAAAGCGCGAGCGCTCCCAGTCCTCGAGGCCTTCGACCACGCTCGCCGTCGCCAGCGTCTCGTTGTCGCCGGCGTGGTCGAGCAGGCGCGCGGCGACGTTGACCGCGTCGCCGAAAACGTCGCCCGACATCTCGATCACCTCGCCGTGGGCGAGGCCGACCTGGAGCTTGAGCGAGACCGGGGGAGTCGGCTCGGCGGCGTCGGTCGTGGTCTGGGCGGGCAGGCCGATCCGGGTCAGCGAGTCGTGCATGTCGTCCGAGGCCTGCACGCCGGAGGAGGGCTGGGCGAAGATCGCCATCAGGCCGTCGCCCAGGGTCTTGACCACCTGGCCGCCGTGCTCCTGGACCACGCGGGCGAGCAGGGCGACGCTCTGCGTGACCACGGTCGTCGCCTCGGCGTTGCCGAGCGTCTCGTACATCGAGGTGCTGCCGCGCAAGTCGGCGAACAGCACGGTACGTTGGTAGACCTGGGTCATGCCGGAAGGGGCCTGCAGCGCATCGCTCTGAAGTTTATAGCGGACTGCCCAGGAAAAAGGGTTCCAGCCTCGCGGCGGGAACCCTCTTCGGGACGACGTGTGTTCAGAGCGTGTCGAGGTAGGTGCGCAGCTTGTCCGAGCGGCTCGGGTGCTTGAGCTTCCTGATCGCCTTGGCTTCGATCTGGCGGATGCGCTCGCGGGTCACGTCGAACTGCTTGCCGACTTCCTCGAGGGTGTGGTCGGTCGACATCTCGATGCCGAAGCGCATGCGCAGCACCTTGGCCTCGCGCGGCGTCAGCGAGTCGAGGATGTCCTTGACGACGTCGCGCAGGCCTGCTTGCATCGCCGCCTCGATCGGCGCCGTGTTGTTGGTGTCCTCGATGAAGTCGCCCAGGTGCGAGTCGTCGTCGTCGCCGATCGGCGTCTCCATGGAGATCGGCTCCTTGGCGATCTTCATGATCTTGCGGATCTTGTCTTCCGGGATCTCCATCTTCTCGGCCAGCGTCGGCGCGTCGGGCTCGAAGCCGAACTCCTGCAAGTGCTGGCGGCTCAGCCGG
>JANMCC010000312.1:0-3007 GCA_031360885.1 Burkholderiales bacterium
GAAGACGTAGTCGGCGTCGAGCGGCACGCCGTGACGGTAGGCGAAGCTCTCGAACACCAGCGTCAGGCGGCTGTCGGGCGCGCGCACCAGCTCGCGCATCCAGCTGCGCAGCTGGGTCGGGCGCAGCTGGCTGGTGTCGAGCACGGTCGAGAGCTCGCGCAGGCCGGCAAGCAGCTCGAGCTCTAGCTCGATCGCCTCGACCAGCGCGCCGCGATCGGCGAGCGGATGGGCGCGCCGGGTCTCCGAGAAGCGCCGCACCAGCGCCGCGGTGGTGGCGTCGAGAAAGATCGGATGGACGGCGACGCCTTCGTTCTTCAATTGCGCCAGCAGGGGCAGGAGGTGCGGCAGCGAGGCGGCGCTGCGCACGTCGACCGCGATCGCGACCCGGCGGTCGCCCTGTTGCCGCTCGAGCTGGAGGAAGTCGCGCAGCAGCTCGGGCGGCAGGTTGTCCACGCAATAGAAGCCGGCGTCTTCCAGCGCATGCAGCGCAACGGATTTTCCAGACCCCGAGATGCCCGTGACGAGAACGATCTCTCGCGCCGGCGGCGGGCTTGCGCCTTCGCTCATGGCGGGGCCTTGCGCGTGCCCTTGGCAGGCCGCTCGATCGCGCTCGACGAGAGCATTTCCTGCGCATGCGCCAGGCTGGTGGAAGAGAGCTTCTCGCCGCCGAGCATGCGGGCGATCTCGGCGACGCGCGATTCGCCGGCGACGGCGTCGACCGCGCTGCGCGCCTGGCCCTTGCCGGTCTGCTTCGAGACGACGAAGTGGCGGTCGGCGCAGGCGGCGACCTGCGGCAGGTGGGTCACGGCGAGCACCTGGCGGTCGCGGCCGAGCTGCTTCATCAGCCGGCCGACGGTCTCGGCGACGGCGCCGCCGATGCCGGCATCGACCTCGTCGAAGATCAGGGTGGCCGGCGCGTCGCCACCGGTGTCGAGCTCGCTCGTCACCACCGCCACCGAGAGGGCGATGCGCGACAGCTCGCCACCGGAAGCGACCTTGCCGAGCGGCCGCGGCGTCGTGCCGGCATGGCCGGCGACCAGGAACTCGGCCGACTCGAGGCCGAAGGATTGCGGCGCGTCGGTCGCCTCGAGGGCGACCTCGAAGCGGCCGCCGGCCATGCCGAGCTGCTGCATCGCCCGCGTCACCGCGGCGGCGAGCTTCGGCGCTGCGGCGCGGCGCGCCGCCGAGATTCCCTTGGCGGCGAGGTCGTAGGCCGCGCGCGCCGCGTCGCTCGCGGCGCCGAGACCTTCGAGATCGGCGGCAGCGTCGAGCGCGCGCAGCTCGTCTTTCCATTGCGTGCGCAGCGCGCTCAGCTCGGCCGGAGGCCGGCGATAGCGCCGCGCCAGGCCGACCCAGGCCGACATCCGCTCGTCGACCGCGCGCAGGCGTGCGGGATCGAGCTCGGTGCGGTCGAGGTAGCCGGACAGCGTGTGTGCGGCGTCGCGCAGCTGCGCTTCGGCGCCGCGCAGGGCTTCGATCGTGCCGGCGAGCCGGTCGTCGAAGGCGACGACGCCTTCGAGCGCATCGATCGCGCTGGCGACCAGCGCTTCGGCATCGCCGGCGCGTTCGCCGTCGCTGCCAGAAAGCGCCGCCAGCGCGCCGCTCGCCGCGGCCAGCAGCGACTGGGCGTTGGCCAGGCGCTTGTGCTCGGCGTCGAGCTCGGGCCATTCGTCTTCGCCGGGGCCGAGCTTGTCGATCTCGCCGAGCTGCCAGGCGAGCCGTTCGCGCTCGCGTTCGAGCCCGCCCTGCTTCTCGCGCGCTGCGGCGAGCGCGTCGCGGGCGTCGCGCCAGGCGGCCCAGGCGAGGGCGAGCGGCCGGGTGTCGACCTGCGCGTAGGCGTCGAGGACGGCACGCACCGAAGGCGCGCGCGTCAGGCTCTGCCACGCGTGCTGGCCGTGGATGTCGACCAGCGCCTCGCCGGCCTCGCGCAGCTGCGTCGCCGTGGCCGCGCTGCCGTTGACCCAGGCGCGGCTCTTCCCCTGGGCGTCGATCGCCCGGCGCAGCAGCAGGCGGCCGGCGTTCTCGGCGTCGGCCTCGAAGCCTGCTTCGGCGAGCCAGGGCGCGAGCGAAGCGGGCGCGTCGAACTCGGCCGTGATCTCCGCCCGCGCCGCGCCTTCGCGCACGACGCCGGCATCGCCGCGGCCGCCGAGCGCGAGCTGCAGGGCGTCGACCAGGATCGACTTGCCGGCGCCGGTTTCGCCGCTCAGCACGGTGAGGCCGGCGCCGAGCTCGATCTCGAGGGCGTCGACGATCACGAAGTCGCGGATCGCTAGACGGTGCAGCATGTCAGGAGGAGCCGGAGGCCCAGTGCAGCTTGCTGCGCAAGGTGGCGAAATAGCTCCAGCCGCGCGGATGCAGGAAGCGCGCGCGGTGCGCCGAGCGGCGCACGTGGATCCGGTCGCCGTGCGCCAGGCTGGTGAGCGACTGCATGTCGAAGTTCACGCTGGCGTCGCGGCCGGCGACGATCTCGATCGCGATCGCGGCGGAATCGGGCACGACGATCGGCCGGTTCGAGAGATCGTGCGGTGCGATCGGCACCACCACCCAGCCGGCGATGCCCGGGTGCAGGATCGGCCCGCCGGCGGAGAGGGCGTAGGCGGTCGAGCCGGTCGGCGAGCCGACGATCAGGCCGTCGGCGCGCAGGTTGGCGACGAACTCGCCGTCGATCTCGATCTTCAGCTCGACCATGCCGGCGGTGGCGCCGCGGCTGACGATCACGTCGTTGAGGGCGAAGCTCTCGAAGATGCTCGCGCCGTCGCGCTCGACGTTGCCTTCGAGCATGGCGCGCTGCTCTTCGTCGTGGTCGCCCTCGAGGATCGCGCCGAGCGCGGTCTCGAAGCCGCCGAAGGCGATGTCGGTGATGAAGCCGAGCCGCCCCTGGTTGATGCCGACCAGCGGCGTGCCGTGGCGGGCGAGCTGGCGGGCGATGCCGAGCATGGTGCCGTCGCCGCCGAGGACGATGGCGATGTCGCAGGCGGCGCCCAGCGCCTCGGCATCGAGCGCAGGC
>JANMCC010000316.1:0-6719 GCA_031360885.1 Burkholderiales bacterium
CCAGGAATCCACCACCATGAGTTTCGTTCGCCGCTTCGCCCTGCTCGCCGTCGCCGCTGCCGGCTTCGCCGCCACGCCTTCGTTCGCCCAGACCAAGGTCGACTTCATCCTCAACTGGGTGCCGGGCGGCGACCACGTGCCGTACTACTACGCCAAGAAGATGGGCTGGTACAAGGACGCCGGCATCGACCTCAACATCGAGCCCGGCAAGGGCTCGGCGGTGGCGGTGCAGAAGGTCGGCGCCGGCGCCAACCCGATCGGCCTGGCCGACATGCCGAACGCGCTCACGCTGCGCGGCAAGGGCGCCGACACGGTGGGCGTGTTCAACGTCTACGCCAATTCGCCGCAGGGCCTGTACTGGCTGAAGAGCTCGGGCATCAAGTCGGTGAAGGACCTCGCCGGCAAGAAGATCGGCAACCCGGCCGGCGACGGCGCGCGCACCATCTGGCCGGCACTCGCCAAGGCCAACGGCATCGACCCGGCCTCGGTGACCTGGGTCAACATCGACGCCAACGCCAAGCTCGCGGCGCTGAAGTCGAAGTCGATCGACGCGACCACCTCGTTCTACAACATCCACCACATCTTCCAGCGCGAGCTAGGCGACGACATGGGCTTCGTCGCCTGGAAGGACGCCGGCCTCAACACCTACGGCAACACGATCATCGTCAACGGCGACTGGCTGAAGAAGAACAAGGCCACCGTCGCCGCCTTCGTCAAGGTGACGCAGAAGGCCTTTGCCGCCTGCGTGGCGACTCCCGCGCCCTGCGTGCAGGCGTTGATCGACGCCAACGGCGCGCTGCAGCTCGACAACGAGGCCACCAACTGGAAGCTGGTGCAGGTGCTGATGCGCGACAAGTATTCCGAAGGCGTGGCCCTCGGCATCCTCGACGACGCGCGCATGGCTGCCGACTACGACATCGTCAAGACCTACCTCGGCCTCGAGCAGCCGTTCGACGTGAAGATCGCCTACACCAACGAGTTCCTCGACCGCTCGATCAAGATGCCGAAGTGAGGAAGCGCGCGTGACCGCCGCCTCGCCCCGCATCAAGACCACGGTCGTCGGCTCCTACCCGGTGCCCGACTGGCTGGCGGCGTCGCCCTCCGAGCAGGGCCTGATCGACGCCACCCGGGTCGTCATCGCCACCCAGGAGGCGGCCGGCGTCGACGTCGTCTGCGACGGGGAGCTCTATCGCTTCGACCTCAACCATCCCGAGACCAACGGGATGATCGAGTACTTCGTGCGGCCGATGACGGGCGTGCGCTACGCGATGAGCTTCGAGGAGGTGATGGCCTACCGGGCGCTGCCGGGCATGCGCTTTCGCACCCGGCCGCCCGGCGTCGTCGACTCGGCGGTGGGCAGTGGCACGCTCGACCTGGTCGGCGCCTGCCAGCGCGCCTCGGCGCTGGCGACCAAGCCGTTCAAGTTCACCGTCACCGGGCCGCACATGCTGGCCAAGACCCTGCTCGACCGGCACTACGCCAGCACCGCCGAGCTCGCGCATGCGCTCGCCGACGTGCTCGCCGAGCAGGTGCGTTTTCTCGACGCCGACGTGGTGCAGATCGACGAGGCGAACCTGCCCGGCCATCCCGAGGAATGGGAGTGGGCCGCCTCGGCGATGAACCGCGTGCTCGACGCCGTGCCGTCGACGCCGGCGGTGCACCTGTGCTTCGGCAACTACGGCGGGCAGAGCGTGCAGAAGGGAAGCTGGGACCAGCTCATGCAGTACCTCAACGCCCTCCACGCCGACCACGTGGTGCTCGAGTGCGCGCACCGGCCGCCCGAGGAGCTGGCGGTGTTCAAGGACCTCCGGCCCGAGATCGGCCTCGGCCTCGGCGTCGTCGACATCAAGGCGACCGAGGTCGAGTCGGCCGACGCGGTGGCGCGGGCGATCGAGCGCGCCGAGTCGCTGCTCGGCGCCGGCCGGGTGAAGTACATCCACCCCGACTGCGGCTTCTGGATGCTGAAGCGCCCGATCGCCGACGCCAAGATCCGCGCCCTGGCGAAGGGCCGCGACCTCTACGAGGGGAGATCGCACGCCACCCGGTCATCCTGAGCGCAGCGAAGGATCTCCTCGCGCCGGCCGGGATCCCTCGCCTTCGGCTCAGGATGACATGAAGCGGTCGCGCAGCGCCTGCGTGCCGCCGCGGAACACGCCCAGGTCGCTGCCGACGGCGACGAACTTCGCGCCCATCTCGATGTAGCGCCGCGCGTCGGCCTCGACCGGCGCGAGGATGCCGATCGACTTGCCGACCGACTTGACCGCGGCGAACACCGCGGCGATCGCCGCCTGCGCCTCGGGATGGTTGGAATTGCCGAGATGGCCCATTGCCGCGGAAAGATCGGCCGGGCCGATGAAGACGCCGTCGACGCCCTCCACCGAGGCGATCTCGGTCGCGGCCTGCAGGCCCTTCCTGCTCTCGATCTGTACCAGCACGCAGATCTGCTCGTCGATTCCGGCGAAGTAGTCGGGCACGGTGCCGAAGCGGTTGCTGCGCTGCGCGTTCGAGACCCCGCGCACGCCCTTGGGCGGGTAGCGCGTGGCGGCGACCGCGCGGCGCGCCTCCTCGGCGGTCTCGACCATGGGGATGAGGAAGTTGTAGAAGCCGGCGTCGAGCAGCCGTTTGATCTCGACCACGTTGTTCGAGGCCGGGCGGGCGATCGGCGCGCTGACGCTGTCCTTCAACGCCATCAGCTGCGGAATGAATGTGGTGACGTCGTTCGGCGAATGCTCGCCGTCGAGCAGCAGCCAGTCGAAACCGGCGACGCCGAGCACCTCGGTGGTGAGCGGGTTGGCGAGCGAGCACCAGCAGCCGATCACCGTTTCGCCGGCGAGGATGCGGCGGCGAAACGAGTTCGGGAAGCTCTGGTAGGGGACGGCAGGGGTGGGCATCGCGATCCTTGGTGTTGTTGTCAGTCGATCTTCGCGCCACCGGCGGCGTCCACGCTCGCCCAGCGCTTCTTCTCGCGGCCGAAGAAGCTCGGCGTAGGCCGACGCGGTGATCGCCAGCGCGCCGACGTCGCAGAGCAGGCGGCGGGTGTCGCGAGGACCAGGGCGAGCCCGGCGGCGAGGGCCGGGAGGAGACGATGCTTCATGCGATTCCTTCGTTGTCGTACAACCGTGCGCGGGGCGGCCGATCAAAGCTGTCCGGCGCGGCGGCGGCGTTCGCGGCTGTTCGCGAGATGGGTGCGCATCGCTGCCCGCGCAGCCTCGCTGTCGCGGCCGGCGATCGCGTCGAGGATCGAGCCGTGCTCGGCGTTGACCCTGCGCAGGTAGGTCTGGCGCTCCTCGAACGAGGCGGCCGAGGGATCGAGCCGGGCGCGGGGAATGATCGCCGTGCCGAAGGTTTGCACCAGGCTCTCGAAGTGCGCGTTCTGGGTCGCGCGGGCGATCTCCAGGTGGAAGCGGAAGTCAGCGCCTACTGCGTTGTTGCCGGCTTCCACCGCCGAGGTGAACGCGCCGAGCGCCTGCCGCATGGTCTCCAGGTTGGCGGGGCTCCGACGCTGTGCGGCCAGGCCCGCGGCTTCGGTTTCGACGCCGATCCGCAGTTCGAGCATGGCGACCACGTCGCGCAGGGTGGCGAGCTGGTCGCCGCGGATCCGGAACACCGCCGAATCGGCGTGGCCAGTGACGAAGGTACCCACGCCATGGCGCGTCTCCACCAGCGAGGAGGCCTGCATCTTCGACAGCGCCTCGCGGATGACGGTGCGGCTGACGCCGAACTCGCCCATCAGCGCCGCCTCCGTCGACAGCTTCGCCCCGGGGGCGAGCCGGCCGTCGCGGATCCGGTCGGCCAGCTCCTCGACCACGCCGAGGGCGAGGCTCTTCGGCCGGCGGCGTTCGAGGAGGGCGGTGTCGTTCATCGGCAGGATCGCTTTGCGCTAGTTGTACGACATCAGACAACCTGCCGCAAGAAGCACTTTCGCCGATGCCTTCGCAGCCCGCCTTGGGCGATCATCGGCCCCTCATGACAACCCCTCCCGCCCCGACTTCCGCCGCGCCCGCCTTCGATCGCCTCCTGCTGACCGGCGCCGCGGGCGGTCTCGGCCGCGTGCTCCGGCCGCGCCTGAAGCGCCTGTGCCGGGTGCTCCGGGCGAGCGACATCGCGGCGATGGAGCCGGCAGGCGAAGGCGAGGAGGTGGTCGTCGCCCCGCTCGAGGACGCGGCCGTGGTGCACGCGCTGGTCGCCGGCGTGCAGGCGATCGTCCATCTCGGCGGGGTCTCGGTCGAAGGGCCGTTCGGGCCGATCCTGCAGGCCAACATCGTCGGCGTGCACAACCTCTACGAGGCGGCGCGCAAGCACGGCGCGCGGCGCATCGTCTTCGCCAGCTCGAACCACGTCACCGGCTTCTACCGGCAGGACGAGGTCGTTCGCCCGAGCGATCCGATGCGGCCCGACGGCCACTACGGCCTGAGCAAGGCGTTCGGCGAGAACCTGTCGCGCTTCTACTTCGACCGCTACGGCCTCGAGACCGTGTGCCTGCGCATCGGCTCGTCGTTTCCCGAGCCCAGGGACCGCCGCATGCTCGCCACCTGGCTGAGCTACGACGACCTCGAGCGGCTCGTCGTCGCCAGCCTGACCGCGCCGGTGGTCGGGCACAGCGTCGTCTACGGCCTCTCCGACAACGCGACCCGCTGGTGGGACAACACCTCGGCGGCGCACATCGGCTTTCGCGCCCAGGACAGCTCCGAGCCGTTCCGCGCCGCCGCCGAGGCGCGCCAGCCTCGCATCGACCTCGCCGACCCGGCGGCGGTCTTCCAGGGCGGCGGCTTCGTCACCAAGGGCCCGTACGAGAGCTGAGGCGATGGCTTCGACGATCGTCTACGTCGCCTGCGCAGACAGCCAGGAGATCGTGGTCCTGCGCCTCGACACCGCGACCGGCGCGCTGGCCGAAGTGCAACGAGCGGCCGTGGGCGGCATGGTCATGCCGCTCGCAGTGAGCCCCGACCGGCGGTTCCTCTACGCCTCGATCCGCTCGGAGCCGCTGCAGGTGCAGAGCTTCGGCATCGATCCCCTGCACGGCACCCTGACCCTGCGCGGCAGCCATCCGCTGCCGGCGAGCAGCTGCTGGATCAGCACCGACCGCGGCGGCCGCTTCCTGTTCTCGGCTTCCTACGGCGGCAGCCAGGTCGCCGTGAGCCCGATCGGCGCCGACGGCGTCGCCGGTCCGGCGCAGCAGACGCTCGCCACCGCGCCGAACGCGCACTCGATCCAGGCCGACCCGTCGAACACGCTCGCCTTCGCCGCCTGCCTCGGCGGCGACGTGGTCCTCGCCTACCGCTTCGACGCCCGGGCGGGCGCGCTCGAAGCGCTGCCCGAGCCGGCGTGGCGCACCCGGGCCGGCGCCGGGCCGCGCCACTTCGTCTTCCACCCGTCGGCGCGCTTCGTCTACCTGCTGAACGAGCTCGACGCCGCCGTCGACGCGCTCGAGCTCGATCTCGCCAGCGGCCGCTTCGGCCACATCCAGACGATCGGCTCGATGCCGCCCGGCGTCATCGGCAAGCCCTGGGCCGCCGACATCCACCTCGCGCCCGACGGCCGCTTTCTGTACACGAGTGAGCGCCGCTCGAGCACGCTCGCCGCCTTTGCCGTCGATGCCAAGGGCGGCTGGCTGACGCTCGTCGGCCGGGTCGAGACCGAGGCCGAGCCGCGCGGCTTCGCGATCGATCCCTCGGGGCGCTGGCTGCTGGCCGTGGGGCAGGCCTCGCACCGCCTGCGCGTGCACGCCATCGACCCTGCGACCGGCGTGCTGTCGCCGCACGCCGATCTGGCCGTCGGCCGGAACCCGAACTGGGTGGAGATCGTCGCGCTCGGCTGAGCGCGCTCGCTAGAGCTTCAGCAGCGCCGGAAGGACCAGGCTGATCGACGGGAACGCGACCAGGATCGCGAGCAGCGCGACCTCGGCCCAGACGAACGGCCAGACGCCGCGGAACACGGTCTGCGTCGTCATGCCCGGCAGCATGCTCTTGACGACGAACATGTTCATGCCCACCGGCGGGCTGATCAGGCCGATCTGCACCACCACGACGATGATGATGCCGAACCAGACCGGGTCCATCCCCAGGCCGGTGACGATCGGAAAGAACACCGGGATGGTGAGCAGGATCATCGACAGCTCTTCCATCGCAGTGCCGAGCAGGACGTAGATCACGCAGATCACGACCATCACCGTGACCGGGCTGAGCTGCCAGTGGGTGATCAGGCCCTTGAGGTCGGCGGGCATGCTGGTGTAGTTGAGGAAGTTCGAGAAGATCAGCGCGCCGACCAGGATCACGAACAGCATCGCCGTCGTCCGGGCGCTGTCGCTCAGTACCGCGAACAGCGCCTTGCGGTCGAGCACGCCACGGCCCAGGGCGAAGAAGAAGGCGCCGGCGGCGCCGATGCCGGCGCCCTCGGTGGCGGTGAAGATGCCGCCGTAGATGCCGCCCATGACGACGGTGAAGAGCACGACCACCGCCCAGACGTCGCGCAGCGCCTGCAGCCGCTCGCGCCAGGCGGCGCGCTCGGCGGGCGGCCCGGCAGCCGGGTTGCGCCAGCACATGTACTGCACTGCGAGGCAGAGCAGACCCACCGCCACGAGCCCCGGCAGCACGCCGGCGGCGAACAGCTTGCCGATGTTGGTCTGGGTCATGATCCCGTAGATGACCATGATGGTCGAGGGCGGGATCAGGATGCCGAGCGTGCCGCCGGCGGCGATGGTGCCGACCGCCAGCTCGTCG
>JANMCC010000179.1:0-6315 GCA_031360885.1 Burkholderiales bacterium
GCCAGCGCCCAGCCCATCTCGCCGCCGCGCGCCTTCACCGTCGTCTGCACGATGTCCATCACGGCCTTGGCCGACGGCAGCTTGCCCTTGAGTGCGGGCACCTTGTTCGCGGTCTGCTTGACCCACTGCGACAAGCCGGCGGCCTCCGGGAAGCGCTTGCGAACCTCGGTGATGATCGTCGCGTAGCTGGCCCGCGCCAGCTCGTCGTGCGGTATCGCGTCGACGTACGCCTTGACGTCGGCGAGC
Organism: Burkholderiales bacterium; assembly: GCA_031360885.1. GTDB lineage: Bacteria > Pseudomonadota > Gammaproteobacteria > Burkholderiales > Burkholderiaceae_C > Schlegelella_A. The sequence goes on from JANMCC010000179.1 coordinate 247, forward strand.
ACCTTGTTCATCTTCACCAGCGCCTGCTCGGCCTCCTTCTTGTTCAGCTCGTCCTGTTCCTTGATGCCCTGCATCATCATCCGCAGCTGGTCCGGTGACGGCCGAAGCGGATCGAACGCGGGCTTCGCCACCACCGGCGAGTCGTACTCGTCGGCGGCGGCGCCGGGCGCCGCGGCGCCTGCACGGCCGGCCGATTTCTCCGGCGCCCCATCGGCCGCGGCGGTATCGACGCCGAGGCCCTCGAGCCATTTGCGTTGTGCTTCAGTGATGGTGGCCATAGGACTTCGCGGGTTGAATCGCCAGCAGGGTGAATCGGTGCCTCGAGCGGCCGAGAGCATATCCCCTGGACCCTGCGCAAATCGCTCCCCCCGAAGGTCGGAGATCCGGCGCCGCCGGCTGGTAACGTCCGGGGAATCCCATGGCCTCTGCCTCCAGCGCCGCCCGCGAACACGTCGACGTGCTGATCGTCGGCGCCGGCATTTCCGGCATCGGCGCGGCCTGGCATCTGCAGCACCACTGTCCCGGCAAGTCCTTCGTGGTGCTGGAGTCGCAGGCCGGCTTCGGCGGCACCTGGCGCACGCACCGCTTCCCCGGCATCCGCTCGGACAGCGATCTCTTCACCTTCGGCTACGGCTTCAAGCCGTGGATGGGCCCGCCGATCGCTTCGGCCGCCGGGATCCTGGAGTACCTGGGCGAGGTGATCGCCGAGAACGACCTGGCGCCGCGAATCCGCTATCGGCATGCGATCCACTCGGCCGCGTGGTCGAGCAGCGAGCGTTGCTGGCGTGTCGAGGCCACCCGCCCGGGCGCCGACGGCGAGCCCGAGTCGGTGCAGCTCAGCGCCGGCTTCCTCTGGATGTGCCAGGGCTACTACCGCCACGCCGAGGGCTACACGCCCGAGTGGCCGGGGATGGCGCGGTTCCAGGGCCGCGTCGTGCATCCGCAGAGCTGGCCCGAGGAGATCGATCTCGACGGGCAGAAGGTCGTGGTCATCGGTTCGGGCGCGACCGCGGCAACGCTGATCCCGGCGATCGCCGGCCGCTGCGCGCACGTGACGATGCTGCAGCGCTCGCCCACCTTCTTCATCACCGGCCGCAACGCCAACGAGCTGGCCGACACCTTGCGCCAGCTCGACATCCCCGCCGAGTGGACGCACGAGATCGTCCGCCGCAAGGTGCTGTTCGACCAGGCCGCATTCATCCGCCGCTGCACCACCGACCCGGAAGGAGCGCGGCAGGACCTGCTGACTGGCGTACGGATGGCACTCGGGCCGGGCCGCGACGCCGAGGTCGACAAGCACTTCAACCCGCGCTACCGGCCGTGGCAGCAGCGCATCGCCTTCGTGCCCGACGCAGATCTGTTCAAGAGCATCCGCGAAGGCAGGGCCTCGGTCGTCACCGACGAGATCGAGACCTTCACCGAACACGGCATCCGCCTGAAATCGGGCCAGGTGCTGGAGGCCGACGTCGTCGTCACCGCCACCGGCTTTCACCTCAGCGTCCTCGGCGACATCGGCTTCAGCGTCGACGGCGAGCCGCTGGATTTCGCCGCGACCATCGCCTGGCGCGGCACCCTGTTCACCGGCCTGCCCAACCTGGCCTGGGTCTTCGGTTACCTGCGCTCGAGCTGGACGCTGCGCGCCGATCTGCTCGGCGCCTTCGTCTGCCGGCTGCTCGCGCACATGGACGCACGCGGCGCGCGGGTGGTGGTGCCGATGCTGCGCCCGCAGGACCGGGACATGGCGCTCCGGCCCTGGGTCGACCCGGAGAACTTCAACCCCGGCTACCTGGCGCGCGGCGTCGGCCTGCTGCCGCGCCAGGGAAGCCGGGCGCCCTGGCTGCACAACCAGGACTACGGGACAGAGAAGTCGGAGCTGCCCGCGGCCGACCTGGACGACGGGACGCTGCTGTATCGATAGCCCGACGGCCGTTGGCGCCGAAGCGCTACCTGGCCGCCTTGACGCAGCGGAACTGCACTTCGGCGGCGAGCTGTCCCGGTCGGGTGGGCGTGTCGGCGTTGCGCGCCGGCTGCATCACCAGGCCCTTCTCGTGGCAGTAGTCGGAAGCGCGCTTCAGCGCCTTGGCCCGCTGTTCCGCGCCGGCGGAAGGCGTCCCCTTGCCCTCTGCCGGCACGGCCTGCGGAGCGCCGGCACAGCCTGCAAGGGTCAGCAATGCAAGCGCGACCATCTGTTTCATGAGTCCTGTCTGTCTCCGGGTGGGTCAGCCCGCTCGGCAAACGGCGAGCCAGGCTCACCGTGCCCCGGCGTCCGACAGGAATCAGAGCGTGCTCACCAGGTGTCCGCCGTCCACCGGGATCACCGCGCCCGTCATGTACGACGACGCATCGGAAGCGAGCAGCAGCAGCGGCCCGTCGAGCTCGGCGAGCTGGCCGACGCGCTGCTGCGGCACCCTGGCGACGATCGCCTGGCCTGCCGGCGAGCGCAGCAGGTCGCGGTTGATGTCGGTCTCGAAATAGCCCGGGGCGATGGCGTTGACGCGGATGCCGTGCTCGGCCCACTCGAGCGCCAGCGCCTTGGTGAGCTGCACCACGGCGGCCTTGCTGGCTGCGTAGGCCGCGACCTGGGCGCGCACGCGCAGGCCCAGGATCGAGGCGATGTTGATGATCGTGCCGCGGGTGCCGGTGCGCAGCATCTCGCGCGCGCTCGCCTGCGCGACCCGGAACACGCCGGACAGGTTGACGTCGACGACGCCGTTCCAGTCGGCCTCGGTCAACGCGACGCTCGGCGCGCGGGCCACCGTGCCGGCGTTGTTGACGACGATCGCCGGCACGCCGAGCTCGGCGACGATGCGCGCGAATGCCTCGGCCACGCTCGCCGCGCTCGTCACGTCGAGCGCATAGGCGCGCACCTCGTCGGCACGCCCGACCGCGGCGCCGAGCTCCGCCGCCACGCTGCGTCCGAGATCGATGCGCCGGCCCGCGAGCGCGACCTTCGCGCCATGCGCGGCGAGCACCCGCGCGAAGTGCAGCCCGAGGCCGCCGAAGGCGCCGGTGACCAGCGCGGTGCGCCCGTCGAGCTCGTGGCCCCGGATCTCGGCAGCGGTGGCGGGCATCGGGCGACGGTGCGGCGACGCGCCTACTTTGCCGGCCGCACCAGCCGCTCTGCCTTCGCCAGGTCGATCCCCGTCGCCAGCTGCTTGAGCTCGGCCATGGCGACGTCGGTCCCCGCCGCGCCAACGGCGATGCCGTTGCCGAGAACGACGGTCACCTCGCGCTTGCCGCCGCGCTTTTCTTCTTCGCGCACCGTGCGTCCGGCCTCGCCGTAGGTCTTCTGCCCGTCGCGCTCGAGCGGCGGACCGGTCCAGGGCGTGGCGGTCGCGGCCACGTCGCCGAGGTCGGTGATCGTCAGCGTTGCCTTCTTCTTGCCCGCGCTGTAGTCGCCCGCGACCCAGGTGCCGGCGACGCCCTGGTCGTCGGTGTTCTTCACGCCGAAGTTCTGCTGGTGCCAGATGCCGGCCTTGGCGGGCAGGAGCGGCTTCAGGTCGCCGAGGGTGAAGAGGCCGCCCGGGGCCGAAGCGTTGGACTGCTGCGTCGTCGTCATGGGTTTCCTCGTGCTGTCGGTGGCCGGCCTGGGCTGCGCAACGGCGCAGCTGCCAAGCACCAGCAGGGCAGCGGCCAGGAGGGGCCGCATCGGAGTCTCTTGCATCGCGCAACTCCCTGGCGAGGGCGGCCGAACCGCCGGTCGTCGGCTGCTGTTTCGAAGCGGCCATGGTAGCCCCTGCAGGCCCCCATGCAGGCGAGCTTCCGCGCCGTCGGGGCGCGGCATAGACTCGCCGGGTTCCCGATGAACCGAGGTGCGTGATGGGGCTTCTGGCGGTACTCAAACTCAAGCAGATCGACCTTCCCGAGCTGCAGGCCGAGACCGAGAAGGCGGGCGGCGGCAGGGGCGACAAGGGCGGCACGATCGTGCCCGAGGTGGCGCAGGTGGCGGTCGAGCCCGAGCTGGAGAAGACCGGCGTCAAGGACGGCGACGAGAGCCCCGCGAAGACCGTCGCGCCCGAAGTCTCCAAGCCCGGCGTCGAGGGCAGCGAGCCCAGCGTCGAGAAGGCCACGGAAACGCCGGCCGAGAAGAAGGCGAAGAGCGACTACCAGAAGGCGCGCGACGCGATCCAGAAGCTGATCGACGACCTGAACGCGAATGCCCAGCGCGGCACGATCATGGCCCAGATCAACCAGGCGACGGCCAAGCTCGCCGAAGCCGACGCACACGCCAAGAAGCTCGAGTTTCCGCAGGCCGACGCCGCCCTCACCGCCACCGGCGTGATCTGTGCCGCGGCGCGCAAGCTCGCCGACGACTGGGCCGCCTACGCCAAGCTGCGCGCCTCGTGCGCGGCGATGGTCTGGGCCTTCACCGGCTTCGACGACGCCACCGTCACGGCCTCGCTGAAGACCACGATCGACCAGGCCGACAAGCTGGTCGCGCTGACGCCGCCGAACTTCGTCGCCGCCACCGCCCAGCTGCAGACCATAGACACCACGATCCGGCCGAAGCTGAAGGGCAGGGTCGATGGCAACAAGACCAAGCTCGTCGCCCTCGAGGCGCTGGATCCGAAGGTGAAGGCCTTCCTCGCGCCCGAGCTGACGAAGGCGCGATCGCTGGTCGCGACCCTCGAGTCGTCGTTCGCCAGCGGCGAGTGGAGCGTGCTGCTCAGCGCCTGGTCGGCGATTTCCGATGTCATGGGCCCGGCCGCGCGGATGGCGCCGCGCCGCCAGGCCTACGAGACGCAGCGCGCGACGACGGTCGCCGCCTGCGCCGCGGTGAAGGCCGACGCCACGGTCAAGGGCCAGGCGCCGGCGCTCGACGCGCTCGTCGTGCAGGCCGACGCGCTCGCCAGCCACGACACGATGAACTTCACCGGCGGCAACCGCGTCCTCGTCGACGCCGAGGGGCGCGCCAAGGCGATCCTCGCGGCCGCGCCGACCGTCGCCGCCTACAACACGGAGCGGATCGAAGCCGACAAGGCGCTGGCGGCGCTGGCCTCGCACGCGGCCGCAGGCTCGGTCGCGCCGCAACTCGCCGCGATCAGGAAGCTCCTGCAGGACGCGACCGCCGCGGTCGGCCTCGCCGCCAACAACGCGCAGGCGTGGGCGACCGCCCTCACCGCGGTGCAGCGCGCCCGCGCCGACCTCGGCGAAGCGAAAAAGGTCGCCGACAACCTCGGCCCCACGGTCGCGGCGCAGGCCGCCGCCGCCAAGCCGGGCGATGTCGCCGGGATGAAGGCGGCGCTCGCCACGCTGCGCAGCGACGCCGCTGCGGCGGGCAAGCTGCCGTTCGCGGCCGAGGCCGCCGCCGAGTTCAAGAGCGTCACCGCCGCCGCCGACAAGGCCGACAAGGCCCTCGCCAAGAACGACGGCAAGGCCGGCGCCAAGGCGCTCGCCGACGCGGCCACCGCGCTCGCCGCGGCGAAGTCGGTGCAGTCGGGCCACGGCCAGTACACGACGATGCTGGCAACGGTCGAAGGCAAGCTGAAGACACTGCAGGCGCTGCCCACCGCCGCGGGCATCAAGCCGACCTTCGAGCCGATCACGAAGGCGCTGGCCGAGGCGCGCGCCGCCGACAAGAAGAAGGCCGAGGTCGAGGCGCTCGCCGCGCTGCGCCGCGGCAACGACGCCGTCGCCGCCGCCGAGAAGGCGGATCGCGACCGCACCGAGTTCGACGGCCTGGCGACGACGTCGCTGGCGACGATCAACGCCCTCGCCGATGCCAAGGCGAAGAAGGAGCACACCAAGGCACTCGAGGAGGCGAAGAAGCTCGCCGACAAACTGCGCTTCGGCGACGCCAAGGCGGCGCTGCAGGCGATCGAGGTGAAGATCGACGAGGCGAAGCTGAAGAGCGCCGCCGCCGCCAACCCGGGCGATCCGCAGATCCTGGCGATCGCCAAGAAGATGGCGGCCAGCGGTGGCGCCAAAACGCTCGACGCCTTGATCAAGGGCCAGGCGGAGAGCGCCGATCCGCGCATCCTCACCGCGCTCGCCGAAGGCCGCTACGGCATGGCGTTCGCCGTCGACCCCACCGCCGACCCGAAGCACGAAATGAAGTCGATGAAGGTG
>JANMCC010000363.1:0-11571 GCA_031360885.1 Burkholderiales bacterium
GGACGAGCCGGCGTTCGCCAAGGGCAAGGTGCGCTACGTCGGCGAGATCGTCGCCGCGGTCGCCGCGGACACGGAAGCGATCGCCCGCGAGGCGACGCGCCTGATCCGCGTCGACTACGAGGAGCTGCCGGCGGTGGTCGATCCGGCGGCGGCGCTCGCGCCCGGCGCCGCGCTCATCCACGAAGGCTCGGCGAGCTACGTGAAGGTCTTCGACGCCGGCACCGACGGCAACCTCTGCTCCCGCACCGAATTCAAGAGCGGCGATGCCGACGCCGCCTGGACCGAGTGCGACGCCGTCGTCGAGTCGACCTTCCAGACGCAGGCGCAGGCGCACCTCTCGCTCGAGCCGGTGGGCGCGCTCGCCGAGATCGAGGCCGGCGGCCGGATCACCCTGTGGTCGGCTAACCAGTCGGTGTTCCGCGTGCAGGCGAGCGTCTGCGAGTCGCTCGGCCTGCCGATGACGAAGCTGCGCTGCCTGACGCCGCGCGTCGGCGCCGGCTTCGGCAACAAGATGGAGGCGCACGTCCAGCCGGTCGTCGTGCTGCTGGCGATGAAGGCGCGGCGCACCGTGCGCATGGTCCTCTCGCGCGAGGAAGACTTCGAGACGGTGCGCGCGCGCCATCCGTTCACGATCCGCATCAAGACCGGCGCGAAGCGCGACGGCACGCTGGTCGCGCGCGAGATCGAGCTGCTGCTCGACGGCGGCGCCTACGGCGACGACAGCCCCGGCGTCCTCGGCTACGCGTTGCTGATGCAGTGCGGCCCGTACCGCATCCCGCACGTGCGCGCGCACGGCCGCGTCGCCTACACCAACAAGCTGCGCTTCGGCGCCTTCCGCGGCTTCGGCGTGCCGCAGGTCACCTTCGCCTCCGAGTCGCAGCTCGACGAGCTCGCGGCGAAGCTCGGCCTCGACCCGCCCGCCATGCGCCGGCGCAACATGCTCGTGCCCGGCGACCCGTGGTTCGGCGGCCAGGCGATCCGCTCGAACGGCCTGGCCGAATGCCTCGACGTCGTCGAGCGCGAATCGGGCTGGAGCACGCCGCTTCCCGATCCGACGCCCGACGCCCCCGCCGGCCAGCGCCTGCGCCGCGGCCGCGGCGTCGCCCTCTCGGCGCACATCAGCGGCCTGCTCGCCTCGGGCGCGATCGTCCGCCTGCTCGAAGACGGCAGCGTGCTGCTCAACACCGGCGCGGTCGACATCGGCCAGGGCTCGAACACGGTGCTGACGCAGATCTGCGCCGAGGCGCTGCAGCTCCCCGTCGAACGGGTGGCGATCGCCAGCCCCGACACCGACGGCTCGCCGTACAACTGGGGCACCACCGCGAGCCGCGTCACCTACGTCGCCGGCCGCTCCGTCGTCGGCGCGGCGGCGGAGATCGAGCGCCAGCTCAAGCGCCATGCCAGCGAGATGCTCGAATGCAGCGTCGACGACCTCGAGCTGCTGCCCGGCGGCAAGGTCGCGATCAAGGGCGTGGCGCAGAAGGCGGTGAGCTTCGCCGACATCTCGGGTCGCGCCCACTGGGCGACCGGCGGCCCGCTGATCGGCACGCACAGCTGGGTGTTCGACCAGCAGACCTTCGATCCGAAGCGCGCCGTCGCCCTCGGCCTGCCGTTCGCGCAGATCGGCGTCTTCAGCTTCACCGCCCTGGTGGTCGAGGTCGAGGTCGACGAGGCGACCGGGCAGGTGCGCGTGGTCGGCGCCTGGTCGGCGTGCGACATCGGCCGGGCGATCAATCCGGCGATGGCGAAAGGCCAGGTCGAAGGCGCGTTCGTGCAGGGCATGGGCTACGCCCTGGTCGAGGAGATGGTCTGGGACGGCGCGCGGCTCGCCAATCCGAGCCTCATGGACTACAAGATCCCGACCATGGCCGAGCTGCCGGAGACGCTGAAGGCCTACCTCGTCGAAAGCGAGGAGCCGAGCGGGCCGTTCGGCGCCAAGAGCGTGGGCGAGCTTGGCATCAACGGCGTCGCCGCGGCGATCGCCAACGCGGTGGCCGACGCGGCGGGCATCCGCCTGCGCCGCTTGCCGATGACCGGCGAGCGCGTGCTGCGCGGCCTGCTCGAGACGGTGCCGAAGGCATGAAGCTCGCCGACTACCCGCCGCAGGAACCGCTTTCGGCGCTGGGCACGTCGTACCAGGCGCGCGTCATGGCGCGTGGCGAAGGCATCGAGGGGCGCGAGCACGCGTACGGCAGCGATCCCTACCAGCGGCTGATCGTCTACCCCTGCGGTTCGGCCACCGGCGACGTGCTCGTCTTCTTCCACGGCGGCGGCTGGACCAGCGGCTACAAGGAGTGGATGGCATTCATGGCGCCGGCCCTGCAGGCGCGCGGCGTCACCCTCGTCACCCCCGGCTACCGGCTCGCGCCGGGACAGCTCTTTCCCAGCGGCTTCGACGACGCCGCCGATGCGCTCGCGTGGACGCACGCCCATGTCGGCGAGCGCGAGGGCGATGCGCGACGCATCTTCGTCGGCGGCCATTCGTCGGGCGGCCACTACGCCGCGCTGCTCGCCGCCACCCCTGGCTGGCGAAGCGCACGCGGCCTGCCGGCCGACGTCGTGCGCGGCTGCCTGCCGGTCTCGGGCGTCTATCGCTTCGACGCCGAGGGCGGCCTGCCGATGCGGCCGCGCTTTCTCGGCCCGGCGGGCGAGGGCGACGCGACGACAGCCGCCTCGCCGCTGCTGCGCATCGACGCGGCGGCCTGTGCGCCCTTCCTGCTCGCCTGGGGCAGCCGCGACTTCCCGCACCTCATCGTCCAGGGCCGGCAGATGCAGGAGGCGCTGCAGCACGCCGGCGTCGCCGCCGAGGCGTTCGTCTTCGAAGGCGCCGACCACTTCGAGGCGAGCCTGGCCTGCGGCCAGGACGAATCCGGCTGGCCCGAGCGCGCAGCCGCCTGGATGCGTGAAATACCCACCCCCAACCACTGACGAGGAGGCTCCATGACCCATCACCTTCGCCGCCGCGAGATCCTGCTCGCCGCCATCGCCGCCGCCGGCGCCAGCAGCGTCCATGCCCAGGCCGAGAAGCCGGTGCGGATCGGCTTCTCGATGGCCCGCACCGGCATCATGGCCGTCGCCACGCCGCCGCAGCAGACCACCTACGACCTGTGGCGCGAGCAGATCAATGCCGCGGGCGGTCTCGACGTCGGCGGCAAGAAGCGCCAGGTCGAGTTCGTGAGCTACGACGACCAGTCCAACCCCGGGCAGGCGGTGCGCATCTACGAGAAGCTGATCACCGACGACAAGGTCGACCTGCTGCTCGCGCCCTGGGGCACACCGTTCCACATCGCCATCGCGCCGGTGCTCGAGAAGTACAAGTTCCCGGTCGTCGGCAACACCGCCGCCTCGGTCGCGCTGCGCCAGATCAAGCCCGGCTACCTGTGGTTTCCGACCTCGGCGATTCCCGACCGCATCGGCGTCGAGCTGACGGCGATGATGAAGGCGGCCAACGTCAAGTCGGCGGCGATCGTCTCCAACGTGCTGCCGTTCTCCAAGGAGATCAAGAACGCCCTCGAGCCCGAGCTGAAGAAAGCCGGCATCGAGCTGAAGCACACCTCGGAGTACCCGCCCGACGTCAAGGACATGACGGCGACGCTCACCCAGGTGAAGCAGGCCAACGTGGACGCGGTGATCGCCCTCGCCTACCCGGGCGACGCCATCCTCTACGCCAAGCAGGCCAAGGAGTTGGGGCTGACCGCGCCGTTCCAGTTCATCGCCATCGGCCCGACCGCGGCGTTCTTCGCCAAGGCCGTGGGCGCCTCGTCGGCCGAGGGCGTGGTGACGATCGCCCACTGGACGCCGCGCCCCGAGTGGAAGGGATCGCAGGCGTTCTACGACGCGTACGCCAAGAAGTACGGCGAGGCGCCCGACTACCTCGACGCGGCGCTGCCCTGGATGTCGCTCGAGATCCTGCAGAGCGCGGTGGCGCGCGCGGGGCTCGACAAGGAGAAGATCCGCGAGATCATCGCCAAGGACACCTTCGAGACGATCAACGGCAAGGTCCGCTTCGAGGGCGTGCAGAACGTGATCACGCCCACCGCCTTCGTGCAGATGCAGAAGGGCAAGCTGCAGATGGTCTGGCCGAAGTCGATCGCCACCGGCCAGTACGAGCCGAAGAAGGGCTGGTAGTCGCCCCCGGTCGGGCACGCTCATGTCGTCGATCGTCGACACGCTGCTGTCCGGCCAGCTCCTGTTCGCGGCGCTGGTGACCGGGTCTCTGTACGCCCTGGTCGCGCTCGGGCTGAACCTGGTCTACGGCACGCTGCGCATGCTCAACGTCGCCCACGGCGACGTCGTCATGCTCGGCGCGTACGGCGCGTACTGGGCGTTCTCGGTCGCCGGCGTGTCGCCGATCCTCGCCGCGCCGGCGGTCGCGGCGGTCGGCGCGCTGGCCGGGCTCGCCGTGCATCGCGGCCTGGTGCGGCGCCTCTTCGCCACCGCCGGCGCCGGCTCGACCCGGCTCGAGGGCAACTCGCTGCTGCTGTTCTTCGGCCTCTCGATCATCCTGCAGAACGCCGCCGCGCTCGCATTCACGCCGAACGCGCGCGGCCTCGCCTACTGGACCGAGGTCTATCACCTCGGCGACGTGGCAATGACCGGCAACCGGATCGCCGCGCTGGTGATCGCGGGCGCGACCTGCATCGCGGTGGCGGCGCTGCTCGGCCGCAGCCTCCTGGGCTTGTCGATGCGCGCCGTGATCGAGAAGCGCGAGGCCGCGACCATCGTCGGCATCGACGTCGACCGCGTGCAGGCGATCAGCTTCGCCCTCGGCTTCGCGACCGCAGCGCTCGCCGGCGCGCTGGTCTCGATGCTCGAGCAGATCTCGCCCTTCACCGGCTTTCCGTTCACGATCGCCGCCTTCATCGTCATCATCCTCGGCGGCCTCGGCAACCTCTTCGCCGGCCTCGGCGCCGCGCTCCTGCTCGGCGCGCTCGAGACCTACGGCGTCGCCCTGACCTCGGCGAACATGCGCTCGGTGCTGCTCTACGGCGCCTTCGTCGGCGCCCTGGTGCTGTTCCCGAAGGGCATCTTCGCGCGCCGGACGAGAGCCGCGTGACGATCTCGACGCGAGAGACTCGCGGCTGGATCGGCGCCGGCATCGTGGCCGCGGCGGGGCTCGCGGCGCTGCCCTTCTTCGCCAACCCCTACCTCGTCGCGACCGGCCTGACGCTGCTGATGTGGCTGGCACTGACGCAGAGCTGGTGCCTGCTCTCGAAGCTGACCGGCTACGTCTCGCTCGGCCACGTCGTCTTCTACGGCCTCGGCGCCTACCTGGTCGTCGTCACCTGGCAGAGCTGGCCGCTGCCGCTGGCGATCGCCGCTGCCGGCGCGCTCGCCGCGCTGTTCGCTGCGCTGATCGGCCTGCCGGTGCTGCGCGTGCGCGGCCCGTACTTCGTGATCCTCACCTTCGGCGTCGCCGAGCTGGTGAAGTACAGCATCCTCGCCGCAGAGGCGGCGAGCGGCACCGCCAGCCGGATCCTGTTCGGCGCGCCCGACCTGACGGTCATCTACTTCGCGATGTTCGCGCTCGCCGCGGCGGCGACGCTGCTGCTGGTGCTCGTCGGCCGCTCGCGCTTCGGCCACGGCCTGCGCTCGCTGCGCGAGAACGAGGAGGCCGCCGAGACGCTCGGCGTGCCCGTGGTCCGCTACAAGCTGCTCGCGTTCGTGCTCTCGGCGGCGATTCCCGGGATGGTCGGCGCGGTGATGGCGCTGCGCTCCACCTACTTCGTGGTCGGCCAGGTGTTCGACCCGATGATCTCGGTGACCGTCATCGCCATGGCCTTGCTCGGCGGCGGCGACGACGCGCGCGGGCCGATCCTCGGCACGCTATTCCTCTTCATCGTCTCGGAGTTCCTCTGGATCCGCGCGCCGCTGGCCTACATGCTGATCCTCGGCGGGGTGCTCGCCGGCTTCGTGCTCGTCGCGCCGGGCGGCATCCTCGGCTTCTTCGACGGTCGCCGCGCCCGCGGCGCCGACGGTGCATGAACAACGCTGCCGTTGCGCCGCTGCTCGAGGTGCGCGACCTCGGCAAGCGCTTCGGCGGCCTGACCGCGCTCTCCGGCGTCTCGTTCTCGGTCGCCGCCGGCGAGACGGTCGGCATCATGGGCGCGAACGGCGCCGGCAAGACCACGCTCTTCAGCCTGATCGCCGGCAACGCCCGGCCGAGCGCGGGCACGATCGCCTTTGCCGGCGAGCGCATCGACGGCCTCTCGCCCGACCGCATCTGCCGCCTCGGCGTCGCCCGCACCTTCCAGATCGTCAAGCCCTTCCCCGGCCTCACCGTGCTCGAGAACCTGCGCACGGCGGCGATGTTCGGCCGCGCGGCCCACCGCGACCGGCGCGAAGCCGACGGCGCGGCGATGGCCGTGCTCGAGGAGGTCGGCATGGCCTCGCTCGCGTCGGCGCCGGCCTGCACCCTCACCCTGGCCGGGCAGAAGCGTCTCGAGGTCGCGCGCGCCATCGCCACCGGCGCGAAGCTCGTCCTCCTCGACGAGGTGATGGCCGGCCTGACCGCGACCGAGGTGGCGCAGATGCTCGACACGCTGCGCCGCGTGCGCGACGCGCGCGGCCTCACCCTGATCGTCATCGAGCACGTGATGCAGGCGCTGATGAAGCTCTGCGCGCGCATCGTCGTCCTGCACCACGGCGAGCGCATCGCCGAAGGCTCGCCCGAGGCGATCGGCAACGACCCGCGCGTGCTCTCGGTGTATTTCGGGGCGGCGGCATGACCGATCCCCTGCTGCGCATCGAGTCGCTGGCTGGGGGTTACGGGCCGACGCGCATCCTCCACTGCATCGATCTCGCCGTCGGCGGCGACGGCGTCACCGCCCTGCTCGGCGCCAACGGCGCCGGCAAGACGACGCTGATGAAGACGCTGGCGGGCGTGCTGCCCTCGACCAGCGGCAGGATCTTCTTCCGTGGCGAGGAGATCACCGGCCGCAACGCCGCCGAGCGGGTGCTCGCGGGCATCGTGCTCGTGCCCGAAGGCCGGCTCGTCTTTCCCGACCTGAGCGTGCACGAGAACCTGCGCCTCGGTGCCGTCAACCGGCGCGCCCGCGCCGGCTGGCGCGGCGCGCTCGACGAGGTGCACGCGATCTTTCCCAAGCTGCTCGAACGCCGCCATCAGGCCGCGGCCACGCTCTCGGGCGGCGAGCAGCAGATGCTGGCGATCGGCCGCGGCCTGATGGCGCGCCCTGCCCTGATGCTGCTCGACGAGCCGACGCTCGGCCTCTCGCCGGCGATGGCGCTGCAGATGTTCGCGCTGATCCGCACCCTTTCCTCGTCGATCACGTTGCTCGTCGCCGAGCAGGACGTGCAACGCACGCTCGGCGTGGCGCGCCGCGCCTACGTGATCGAGAACGGGCGCGTCGCCCTCGAAGGCGACGCCGGCGAGCTGGCGGAAGATCCGAAGATCCGCCAGGCCTATCTGGGGCTCTGATCGACCGCCATGCGCCTTCATCGCCTTCCCGGAATCCCGTCGCTCGCCTTCGACCTCGCCGGCGACGGCGCGGGCGAGCTCGTGCTCTTCATGCACGGCATCGGCGGCAACCGCAGCAACTGGCGCCGGCAGCTTCCGGCGCTCGCCGAGCGCTTCTCCTGCGTCGCCTGGGACGCGCGCGGCTACGGCGACAGCGACGACTACGAGGGCCCGCTCGCCTTCGACGACTTCGTCGCCGACGTGCTGCGCGTGCTCGACCACTTCGGCGTCACCAGGGGGCACCTGCTGGGCCTTTCGATGGGCGGGCGCATCGCCATGCGCACGGCGCTGCTTCATCCCGACCGGGTGGCGACGCTGACCCTGGTCGACACGCATGAAGGCTTCGCCGCCTTCAGCGCCGAGCAGCGCCAGGCCTTCGTCGACAGCCGGCGCGCGCCGCTGCTGGCGGGCAAGGAGCCCGCCGACATCGCCGAGCCGGTGGCGCGCTCGCTGATCGGCCCGCATGCCTCGGCCGAGCATTTCGAGGAGCTGCGACGCAGCATCGCGGCGCTGCACAAGGACTCGTACATCAAGTCGCTCGAGGCGACGGTGGCGCAAATCGACCTCGGCGACATCACCGCCATCCGCGCGCCGACGCACTTCATCGTCGGCGCCGACGATCCGCTCACGCCGCCGGCGATGCACCACGAGATGGCGGCCCGGCTCGGCGGTGCGCCGGTCAGCGTGCTGCCGCGGGCCGGCCACCTGAGCAACATCGAGAACGCGCGGGCGTTCAACCGGGCGGCGCTCGACTGGCTCGCCGCCCGGCAAGGCCTGGGCGACGCGCCGTCGCGCCACTTCGCGCCCTGAAAAGCCGAAGGGCGGCTCGCGCCGCCCTTCGACCCGCATCGGAATGAATTACTTGCCGATGTTCTTCGCGGCGGCGCTGGCGGCGCTGCCGTGGGCGGAGGCCTTGGCCTTGTGGTGCGCGGCCTTGGCCTTGTGAACCGACTTCTTCGGCTGGCTCGTGGCGGCGGCCTGGACGTTTTCCTTGGCTTGCAGGGTCTTTTCGCCGGTGGCCTTGGCACCTTCCTTGACGGTCGTGGTGACTTGGGCGAAGGCGCCGGTGGCGGCGAACAGGATGGCGGTGGCCAGGAGGGTCTTCTTCAGCATGATGTTTTCCTTGAGGGAGGGATGGCCGCGAACTTGCAGCTCTCCTTCACAACGCCATCTCCTCGGTCGGCGTTGACTGGCCGTCCCTACAATTCGGCGGACCTTTTCCCCGTTCAGGCCCTTGAAAGGTTTCCCGCCATGCCCAAGCACCGTTCCCCGACGTCTGCCATCGTCGCCCTCCTCGCGACGCTCATGACGGGCCTGGCGGGGCCCTCGGCCGCCGCCGACAAGGTGAAGATCGGCTTCGTCAGCACCCTCTCCGGCCCTTCGGCCGCGCTCGGCGTCGACATCCGCGACGCCTTCCTGCTGGCGGTGAAGCTCAACGGCGGCAAGCTCGGCGGCCTGCCGGCAGAGGTGATCGTCAGCGACGACCAGTTCAAGCCCGACGTGGCCAAGGGCCTGTTCGAGAAGAACATCAAGCGCGACAAGGTCGACTTCATGACCGGCGTGGTCTTCTCCAACATCATGCTGGCCGCCCTGCCCGAGGCGCTCGACGCCAAGACCTTCTACCTGAGCCCGAACGCAGCGCCCTCCTCGATCGCGGGCAAGGACTGCAACCCCGACTTCTTCGCCGTGGCCTGGCCGAACGACGCGTACCACGAGGCCGCCGGCCAGTTCGCCACCCAGCGTGGCATGAAGAGCGTGTACCTGCTCGCCCCCAACTACCAGGCGGGCAAGGACTCGCTCTCCGGGTTCAAGCGCACCTTCAAGGGCCAGGTGGTCGGCGAGAACTACACCAAGCTCGGCCAGCTCGACTACGCCGCCGAGCTGGCCGAGATCCGCGCCGCCAAGCCGCAGGTGCTGTACGTCTTCCTGCCGGGCGGCATGGGAATCAACTTCATCAAGCAGTTCGTCGGCGCCGGCCTCGGCAAGGACATGACGCTGCTGCTGCCCGGCTTCAGCGCCGACCAGGACGTGATCGGGCCGGTGGGCGGGGCGATGTCGGGCCTCTTCAACACCGCGCACTGGTCGCCCGACTTCAGCAACCCGGCCAACGTCAAGTTCGTTGCCGAGTTCAGGAAGGAATACGGCCGCACGCCGACGCTCTACGCCTCGCAGGGTTACGACACGGCGCGCCTCATCGACGCCGCGGTGCGCGACGTCAAGGGCAAGCTCGAGGACCACGAGGCGGTGAGGAAGGCGCTGAAGGCAGCGAAGTTCGACTCGGTGCGCGGGCCGTTCAGGTTCAACACCAACCAGTACCCGATCCAGAACTACTACGTGCGCACCGTCGGCAGCGACGGCAAGGGCGGCCTGATCAACAAGTCGTTCAACGATCCGATCCTCAAGGACCACGGCGACGCCTACGTGCAAGGCTGCGCGATGAAGTGAGCGAGAAAGCGTGAGTGTTCTGGCGCTCGAGCAGGCGCTGAACGGCCTGCAGTTCGGGCTGATGCTGTTCCTGCTCGCGGCCGGGCTCACGCTGGTGTTCGGCGTGATGGACATGATCAACCTGGCGCACGGCTCGCTGTACATGGTGGGCGCGTTCCTCGGCGCCTGGCTCGTCGGCCTCACGGGCTCCTTCGTCCTCGGCCTCATGGGCGCGGTGCTCGGCACCGCCGCCTTCGGCATGGCGCTCGAATCGACGCTGCTGCGCTCGCTCTACGCGCGCGACCACCTCTCGCAGGTGCTCGCCACCTTCGCCCTGATCCTGATCCTCAACGACGGCACGCGCATGGTGTTCGGCAACGACCTGCCGCTCTCGGCGCCGGCCGTGCTCGACGGTCCGGTGCAACTGCTGCCCGGGCTCTCGTACCCGGCATACCGGCTGGTCATCATCGGGGCCGGCCTGCTGCTCGCGCTGCTGCTCTGGCTGCTGGTGACGAAGACGCGCATGGGAGCGCTGGTTCGCGCCGGCGCCTCGAACCGGGAGATGGCCACCGCCATGGGCGTGGACATCAAGCGGTTGTTCACGGTCGTGTTCGGCATCGGCGCGGGCCTGTGCGCGGTGGCCGGCGTGCTGATGGGCCCGCTGCTCGCGGTTCAGGTGGGCATGGGCGAGAACATCCTGATCCTCGCCTTCGTGGTGATCGTGATCGGCGGCATCGGCTCGATCCGCGGCGCGCTCGTCGGCGCGCTGCTCGTCGGCGTGGTCGACACCTTCGGCCGCACCCTGATGCAGGCGCTCTTTCGCGAGTTCCTGCCGCCGCAGATGGCGAGCGCGGCCGGACCGGCGGTGGCGTCGGTGGCGATCTACGTGTTCATGGCGGTCGTGCTCGCGGTCCGGCCGCAGGGCCTCTTTCCTGCGCGCGGGTGAGATCCTTCGCTACGCTCAGGATGACATCACGGCACGCGTCATGCTGAGCGCAGCGAAGCATCTCGGCGTCGCCGCAACAGCTACGGCCGCGCTCGCTGCGCTCCTCCTGCCGCTCGTCCTGCACGCCCTGGGGCTCGACTTCTACGTCAGCACCGCCGGCAAGATCGTCGTCTTCGCGATCGCCGCGACCAGCCTCAACCTGGTGCTCGGCTACGGCGGCATGGTCTCCTTCGGCCACGCCGCGTTCTTCGGCCTCGGTGCCTACGCGACCGCGGTGCTGGTGAGCGAGGGCGTGCTCAACGCCGGCGCGCACCTGCTGGCGACGGTGGCGCTGACCGCTTTCGCCGCGCTCGTCATCGGCGCGATTTCGCTGCGCACGCGCGGCGTCTACTTCATCATGATCACGCTCGCCTTCGGGCAGATGCTGTTCTACCTGGCGAACTCGATCAAGGGCTACGGCGGCGACGAGGGCCTGAACATCCGCGCCCGCTCGGCGCTCGGCTTCGGCCTCGACCTCAAGGACGCGCCGACCTTCTACTACCTCGCCGTCGCCGTGCTCGCGGCAACGCTCTTCGGCCTGCATGCGTTCGTGCGCTCGCGCTTCGGCCGGGCGATCGTCGCCATCCGCGACGACGACCTGCGCGCCGAAGCGCTCGGCTTTCCCACCTACCGCTATCGGCTGGTCGTGTTCGTCACCGCCGGCGCGATCGCCGGCATTGCCGGC
>JANMCC010000014.1:0-40948 GCA_031360885.1 Burkholderiales bacterium
ATGCGAACAGCCCGTAGGCACCCATGCCGGTCGTCAGCGCCAGCAAGTCGGACGGAAAACGCCGCAGGTGCGCGAGGAGCCATGCGAGCCCCGCCTGCGTCCGTCCCCGCAGCACGTGCTCGAGCAGTTCGAGCAGCGACCGCTCCCTCGCCGATGCATGGCGTGCAAGCTGTAGCGCGCGGGACATGGCTGCTTCAGCCGCGGCACGCCGACCCCACAGGCCGTGGATCAGTGCCTGCAGCGCGTGCGCGATCGCAAGGGCAGGATCTTCGCTCGCGGCGGCCTCGGCCGTTTCTAGCGCACCGGGCCAGCCCCTGGCGTGCAGGTCGATCGCGCTTTCGATGAGCCGCAAGGCTTCCGCTGAGGCGGTGGTGACAGTACTGCCCAGTGTGTCCTGCATCGACGCATTCTCCCGACGATTTAGGCTCGTTTGACGACGACCCGATAGCTGCGCAGGTAGCCGTGCTCGACAGTCCCACGAGAGACTAAGGCACAGCGTTGAAACATACGAGGATTGAGGGATCGGCACCGAAGTTGGGGAATCGCATGAGTCCGATGGCACTGGAGCTGGACGTCGAGGCGGTCGACGCGCCGCTGTTGATGGCCGAAGCAGGCCCCGGCGTGCCGTCATCCCGTCGGCTCTGCGCATCCACTGGTACGCGTGCGGGTGCCGCGCGTGACCTACCGCGACGAGCCGCTCAACGAGCCGCTTGCGATGCTCTCTGACAAGCTTCGGCCCTTGCCGGGCTACACGAAGGTGTTCTGCGACACGCTGGCCGAGCATGTTCGAGCCCTCGGGCCTCTACAGAGGTAGGCAACCGTCGGGCAGCGTTGGATGACTTCGTACGCAGCGAGGCTACGGGCGATACCGCCCGCCGAGTCGCCCCTTCAGCCGCGACCTTCGAGCAGCCCTTCGATCGAATGCGCCTGCTCGATCTCGACCAGCCGATCGACCACCCGGCAACTCAGATGGTCGCGCACCGACGCCGGCAGAGCGGCATGGTACGGGCGGGTCGGCGAACAACCGGTCGATATCCTCCCGCCTGCGCTGCGCCCACTCGCGCGAGAAGGCGCCCTTGAGCGCGATGATGCCGTCGCCGTAGAGTCCGCCCATGATGGCGGCCGGATCGCAGGCGTGGCTGACTGACGTGACGCTGGAAACCATGGTCGGCTGGAAGCTTCCTTCGCTGGCATTTTGCTTGCAGCGACCCCGGACGGGTGCGGTGTCCGCTCCTCCGGCCGGGTTGTAGGGTCGGTGGGCGGTTAACAGTTCGGCTGCCCCGGCTGCCCCGGCTGCCCCGGCTGCCCCGGCTGCCCCGGCGGGCCCGGGCGCTAAAGCGACCCGCGGCCTCTTCCCTGTTCCGCTACTGATCAGCGCGATGCCGCCTCCCTTCCGCCCGGCGGTCACGGTGCGGGCGTGGACCCCGCCAGCCAGTGGCCCGCGAGCGCCACCGCCGCCTCAGCGTCGGCCGCGGTGCCGTCAGCGCCGACCGTTCGCCACAGCGCCGGATCAATGGTGAACGGATGGCCGCCGACCATGATGCGGAGCCGGGCGCAGCGCGGATCGACGCGGACCGCATCGATCAGATCCTGCACCAGGTGCAGGTGATAGCCCATCGTCACCGAGACGGCCAGCACGTCGGCCGCTCGCTCGATCACCGACTGCACGACATCGGCGTGCGGCGTGTTCGCGCCGCAGAAGTAGGTGTCCCAGCCGGCCATCTCGAAGAAGTCGCCGACCATGCGGGCACCCACCTCATGCAGATCGCCGCTGACGCAGGCGACGACGACGCTGCCCCCGCAGCGCTCGGCGACGAGCATCCCCGTGAGCAGCTGCGACATCACGATCTGGGTGGCTGCGCTGCAAAAGTGCTCCTGCGCGACGCTGATCTTGTTCATCTGCCACAGGCGGCCGATCTCGCGCAGCGCGGGCTGCAAGACCTGCAGGTACAGCAGGCCGATGGGCTCGCCGCGTTCGGCGGCGTCGAGCACCAGCCGGCCTGCCGCTCCGCGGTAGCCGCCCAGCAGCATGTGCACATACTCTCGCGCCAGCGGCGACAACCGCTGCCCGGGGCCGAGGAAGCTGGTGGTCGTGCTCGACATCGCCGGCAGCGCCGACCGCGCACCTTCGATCATCGCTACCGCGCCGGCGGCCACCGGTGGCGGCATCTGCTCGCGCACCGCGTCGGCCATGCAGCCGAGGTGGAGGTCCAGGTCCTCGCCGAGCACGCCGATCGGCTGCAGCAGCACCTTGACCCAGCCGATGTAGTCGTTGAAGAGCCCCGTGCTGTTGGCGTCGAGCGCGTCGGCCAGGTACGCGAAATGGCTGACGGCGTCCTGGTGCGACTTGTGGCGGCCCGTGGGGCCGTAGCGCATGCGCAATCTAGGATTCCGGCCGAACTCGCACGCAACCACCGCATCGGCCAAGGCGCCGGCCTGATCGCGCAACTGGTAGCCGGCGGACAGGACGAGTGCGGCAGTCATGGCGACTCATTCGCAGACGATTTCGAAATTCGCACACAGGGCAAGCTGGCGCGCGCGGCAGTGAAGCACTTGCTGTCGGCGACGATTCATGACCTCGTTCCCAGGCGCTCGCGGCGATGTCCCTGTCCTTCGGTCTCTCGGCAGGCTTCAGCCCTGCTTTGACAGACACACGATCATCGCGCGAAAACGACCCACCGACCGCGATAACTCCGATCCGCCGGGGAGCGCCCCGACAACAGTCGCCTGGTTGACCCGGCGTGCTTCCTTCTCGATACTCCTTCGTCCTGAACGCCTGAACGGGAGGGCCCCATGCGCATCCGTTTTTGGGGCACGCGCGGGTCGATCCCGAAGCCGGGCCCGGACACCGTCCGCTATGGCGGCAATACCTCGTGCGTCGAGGTGCGCAGCGCGGGCGGCGCGCTGATCCTGCTCGACTGCGGAACCGGCGCCCACGACTTCGGCCAGGCGCTCCTTGCCGAGCCCGACGGGCCGCGTCGCGGCCATATCTTCATCAGCCACACGCACTGGGACCACATCCAGGGGTTGCCGTTCCTCGCGCCCTTGTTCGCGACGGATTTCGAGTGGGACATCTACGGGCCGCGAGGCCTGGGGCCGTCGATTCGCGAGACGCTCGCGGGCCAGATGCAGTACACGTACTTCCCGATCACGATCGAGCAGTTCGCCGCGAAGGTCCGCTACCACGACCTGGTCGAAGGCAACGTCGAGATCGACGACGTTCGCGTCAGCGCGCATTACATGAACCACCCCGCGCTCACCCTCGGCTATCGCATCGAGGCCGACGGCGCATCGGTCGTCTACGCCACCGACCACGAGCCGCACTCGCCCGCCCTCGCGCGTGGGGAACGGCCGCCGCAGAGTGTCGACGAAAGGCGCTACGCGGCGTTCGTCGCCGGCGCCGATCTCCTGATCCACGACGCGCAGTTCACCCTGGGGGAATACGACAAGCACCTTGGCTGGGGCCACAGCCCGGTCGAGTTCGCGGTCGACCTCGCCGTTGCCGGCGGGGTGCGCCGACTCGCGCTCTACCACCACGACCCGACGCGCACCGACGCCGGTGTCGACGAGCTGGTCGCCCTGGCGCGCCGGCGTGCCGCCGGCACGTCGCTCGAGGTGTTCGGCGCTGCCGAGGGCCTTGTCGTCGAGCTCGACCGGGGCGTGCCAGCGCCTGCTGCGCCGCAGGCGGGGACCGCGATGGAGCGGCCCGAGGTGCGCGCGGCGTCAGACCGCAGCGTCGTGATCGCCCTCGACGCGGAGCCGGCGCGCGTGCTCGCAGCAGCGGTTCGCGCCGATGGCAGCCCGCTGCTCGTCGCAAGCGACGACCGCCAGCTGCTGCGCATGGTGCAGGACGAGCGACCGTCGGTGGTCGTGCTGCAGCGCGCGAGCGCCGGCATCGACGCGCTCGATCTGTGCCGCGCCATCCGCGCCATGGAAGGATTCGACGCCGCCAACCCGGCCCTCGTCGTCGTCGCCGCCAGCCAGGGCGAGATGGACGTCGAGGCCGGCGTTCGCGCCGGCGTCACCGACTGGCTGCTCTGGCCGTTCAAGGAGACCTACGCGCGCACGCGCCTTCACCGCTGGATGCTGCGCGAGGCGTGCCGCTGGTTGCCCGCGCCGTTGCCCGACGGCGAGGAACGGCGCCTCGACGCGCTGCACGCGCTGCGCGTCCTCGACACGCCGCCGGAAGAGCGCTTCGACCGCTACACGCGCATCGCCGCCGGCCTCTTCGATGTCCCCATCGCGTTGGTCAGCCTGGTCGACCGCGACCGGCAGTGGTTCAAGTCGAACTACGGCTCAGACGTCACCGAGGCGCCGCGGGAGGTGGCCTTCTGCGCCCACACGATCCTCGACGGCGGCGTGCTGCAGGTGCCCGACGCTTTGCAGGACGAGCGCTTCGCAGACAACCCGGCCGTCACCGGCCAGCAGCGCGTTCGCTTCTACGCCGGGGCGCCGCTCGCTGCGCCCGACGGAAGCCGAGTCGGCTCGCTCTGCCTGATCGACGCCCGACCGCGTCGGCTCGACGAGCGGCAGCTCACCTTGCTGCGCGACCTGGCCGACCTGGTCGAGGCCGAACTCGCCGCCGGCGTGCCGTAGGCCTGGGGGCCCTGAAATCGGAGGAATGCTGCCTGCGGCGAATCGCGTGGGTCCGATCCCGTACCTGGCTTTAGTTGTAGTCGACGCGGCCCTTGAAAGTGCGTCACTAGCGATAGCTTCGGGGCGATCAACTCAAGGGCGGTGATGTCGCTGAGTCGCTGAAAGGGGGAGGGGGAAAGGCCGGTCTTTCTGTGACGTCGACTCCTCGCTGAGCTCGTTCAACGAGTCCGGCAGGTTCGTCGGGCCTTGCCAGCGCCAGCAACCGGCGCTTCGCCGAGGGATCGGCGGTGTATTCTTTTCCCATGTCGCCCGAGCAGATGCGCCTGTTGTCGACGTTGCTCGATCAGGCGATGGACTTGCGCGGCGAAGAGCGCGAAGCGTGGTTCGCCACGCTGCAAGGCGAGGCTGCCGAGGTGGCGCCGCTGCTCCGCCAGATGCTCTCGAAGCCCGCCGACACCTCCGCAGACAGGCAGTGGAGTCGAGGCCCCGAGTTCACTGCCCTCGGCGAAGCGGCTTCGCCGTTAGAGTTCGCCGCCGGCCACACGGTCGGCGCGTATCGGCTGGTGCAGCCCCTCGGCCGCGGCGGCATGGGCGAGGTCTGGATCGCGGAGAGAAGCGACGGCGTGATGAAGCGCTCCGTGGCGCTCAAGCTGCCGTTTCTCGGCCTTCGCGGCGGCGGGGTGCTGGCGCAGCGTTTTGCGCGGGAGCGGGAGATCCTCGCCCGGCTGGCCCACCCGCACATCGCCCGGCTCTACGACGCCGGGGTGGCCGAGTCGGGGCAGCCTTACCTGGCGCTCGAGTTCGTCGCCGGACGGCACATCACCGACTTCTGCCGTGAAGAGGGCCTCGACATCGCGGCGAAGGTGCGCCTGGTCCAGCAGGTGATCGAGGCGGTCCAGTATGCGCACGCCAACCTGGTCGTCCATCGCGACATCAAGCCGAGCAACGTCGTCGTCGATGCGAGCGGCCAGGCCATGCTGCTCGACTTCGGCATCGCCAAGATGCTCGAGGAGGTCGACACCGACGTGGCGGAGACCGAGCTCACGCGCCTCGGCGGTCGCGCCCTGACGCTGAGCTACGCCGCGCCCGAGCAGGTCGCCGGCGAGCCGGTCAGCACGGCGACCGACGTCTGGTCGCTCGGCGTCCTGTTGTACGAAGTGCTCACGGGAAACCGGCCTTTCCAGGGCGACCGAAAGCAGCTGGAGCAGGCGATCGCGACGCGCGACGCGCCCAAGGCCGCCGGCGTGCCGGCCGACCTGGCGACGATCGTCGCCAAGGCGATGAAGCGGCTGCCGGCCGAGCGCTATGCAACCGCAAACGCGATGGCCGCGGATCTCGATCGCTGGCTGAACGGCCTCCCCGTCCTCGCCCAGCCCGACAGCACCTGGTACCGCACGCGCAAGTTCGTTCACCGGCATCGCGTCGGCAGCGCCGTGACGGTGGCGGTCACCGCCGCGATCGTCGCGGCCACGGCGGCGGCCCTGTGGCAGGCGGGGGTCGCGCGCCACCAGGCACGCATCGCGGTGCAGGAAGCGCGCACGGCGCAGGCGGTGCAGGACTTCCTCGAAGGCGTGTTCATGACCAGCTCGGGCGACCAGTCGGAGCCGCTCAAGGCCCGGGAGCGCAGCGCCAGGGACCTGCTCGACGAAGGCGCCGCCCGGGTCGACCGCGCGCTTGCCGATGCGCCGCAGGCGCAGCTTCGCGTGCTGAAGCTCCTGGCCCGCATCTACGAGGATCTCGGCGACATGGATCGGCTCGAGGCGCTGCAGCGCAAGCGCCTCGCGCTCGTCGAGCGCTCGGAACCCACCCCGGGCGAGGAGCATGTCGTCGCCCTGGCCGATCTGGCCGGGGTGCTGGGGATCAACGGCAAATACCCGGAAGCGCTGGAACGCCTCACGCGGGCAGACGCCCTGCTGAAGACATTGCCGGCGGCCTCCGACCACACGCACGTCGCGGTGGACCTCGCGCTCGCCGACTACTTCGGCGAGCGCGCCGACGTGCGCGGTCTCGAGCCGGCGAAGCGCGCGGCGGAGCGCCTGGGCCGGCAAGCGCCGTCGATGGAGCTCATGGGCGCGCTCATGCTCCGGGGCAAGTTCGAGAAGCTCGCGTTGCGCACCGACGATGCTGTGCGCACGCTGCGCGAGGCGGTCGCCACGGCCGACAAGCTTCCCGCTGGCGGCGAGAACGGCCTCGGCGCTGCCCTGCTGGAGCTCTCGACGGCCGAATCGGCCGCCGGACTTCGCAGTGCGGCCGAAGCGGACATGCGGCGCGCCATCGCGGTGGCCGATCGCAATGCCGGACCGAACTCGCCCATGGCGATCGTGCTGCGCGGCAGGCTGGGACAACTGCTGTGCGAGCACGGGCGACCCGCGGAGGCACTCGAGGTCCTCGCAGAGGCCCGTCGCAGGCTCGGCGCATCGCCGTTCACCCCGCAGCAAGCCCGGATCGGGGTGCCCCCGCTCGTCTTCGAGGGCCGGAGCCTTCACCGCCGCGGCGACCTGGCAGGCGCACTGGAGCGTTTCGAGCAAGCCTCGGCGTTCGCCCGGCGACCCGACGGGGAACCGATCTCGACGCTGTTCGCGGCGATCGGGCAGGCGTCGGTGCTGACCGACATGGGCCGGTTCGCCGCGGCCGAGGAGGCGTTGGGCGAGGCCCGGCGCGTGCGCGATCAGGCGCAGCTGCATGCATTCCAGCAGAGCAACGCCTTCGCGCAGGCCGAGGTGAGGCTGGCGATCGCCCGGGCCAGGGCCGACGAGGCAGCGGCGGCCTACGGCAGCTTCGAGGCCCTGCCGGAAGTCCAGGGGCATCGCGAGGCGGCCTCGGTCCTGGCGCTGCACGCGGAGGTCGCGCTCGCCCACGATGGCGCTGCCAGTGCCGTCCCGGGCACGACCGAAGCGCTGCGGCTCCTGCGCTCGCGCGCACCCGAGCCCGACAGCGACTACGACCAGCAGCGGCTGCGGCTCGTTCTCGCGCGAAGCCTCGATGCGACGGGTCGCCACGACGAGGCCGCTGCCGTGCTGACGGAATTGCTCGAACAGGATCGAGTCCTCAGCGATCCCGCGCTCAGCCCGCTGCGGGTGGCGGCGCTGCGCGAGCTGGCCGCGGCGAGCCCGCGGGCAGCAGGCGACCGGTCGGCTGAAGCGGAGGCCGACGCCATCGTTGCGCGCCATCGCAGCCTGGGATCGCAGTGGACAGGCGGAAAGAGGTGACCGTCCCGAGTGCCGAGGTCGTGTAGTTCGTCGAGAAGCGGTAACGCCGCGGTAACGCCCCGAGCGTAGCGTCGATGCTGCCGTGGCCCGAATCGGGTGTCCGTGCCGCTGCGAGACGCCGAAGACACCCGTTCGAGAGGACAACCGATGAAGTTCACCCCACTCATTGCCTGCGCGCTCGCCGGTCTGGCAACGGCCGCCTCGGCGCAGATCGTCTCCAACGGGAGCTTCGAAACGTTCACCGGCAACTTCGGCGGCGATGGCGGAGCCCAGTTGATCAGCACCTCAACCACCCTCACCGGCTGGACGATCGTGGGCGGCGAGATCGCCGTCCTCAGGAGTCCGAACAGCTACAACCTGTCCGCCTCGGACGGCGCCAACTTTCTCGACCTCGCCGGCTATTCCAACAGCGGGTTTCCGAAGGGGCTGTCGCAGATGCTGACCGGGCTCACCATCGGCCAGACCTACGTGTTCTCGATGGACCTGGGCATTCGCAACGGCGCCTGCGTGGGCGGCGGCAACAACTGCCACGGCCCCGTCCAGGCCAGCGCGACCATCGGCACGACCAGCCAGACCTTCGTCGAGGCCTCGAATGTCGCCGGCAACGTCTGGGACACGTTCGGATTCAGCTTCGTCGCCGACAGCGCGAACATGCTGCTCACGATCCGGGGCCTCGCTCTTCCGGCCGGCAACGCGTACATCGGCCTCGACAACGTGAGGGTGACTCCGGGCGTCGTCGGCGCCGTGCCCGAGCCGGAAACCTATGCGTTGATGCTGGCCGGCCTGGCCATGATCGGCTCGCTCGTTCGCCGGCGACAGGGAGCCGCCGGCAAGACGTGAGGCCGGCTGCGTCGGCTAGGCCGTCTCCGCGTTCCGCAGTGGCAGCGTCTCCAGCCCGCGCAGGTTGATCAGCTTGCGCCAGGCCGGCGCGGCGTGCGGGTCGGCCAGCTTCAGGCCGGGCCGCTGCCGGAGCAGCTCCCCGAACGCGACCTCCGCCTCCATCCTCGCCAGCGGCGCGCCCACGCAGTAGTGGATCCCCGCCCCGAACGCCAGATGCGGATTGGGGCTGCGCGCGATGTCGAACCTGTCGGGCTCGGCGAACACCGCTGGGTCGCGGTTCGCCGCCCCGGTCATGAAGAAGACGACGTCGCCCGAAGGCAGCACCGTCTCGCCGATGGCATACGGCGCCACCACGTGCCGCGCCACCATGTTCACCGAGCTCTCGTAGCGCAGCATCTCGTCCACCGCGCCGGGCATCAGTTTCTCGGGGTCGGCGCGCAGCCGCGCCAGCGCCTCGGGGTGGCGCAGCAGCGTCAGCAGGCCGTTGCCGAGCAGGTTGGTCGTGGTCTCGTGCCCGGCCACGAACAGCAGGATCAGGTTGCCCAGCAGCTCGTCTTCGCTCAGCGATGCCGCTGACGCGCCGTCGCCGGCGTCGTGCGCCGCCACCAGCGTGCCGAGCAGGTCGTCGCGCTCGCCGCTGGCGCGGTGGCGCGCGATGTGCGCGCGCAGGTACTCCACCATCTCGGTCGCGGCGCGGCTGGCGGCTTCGCGCTCGGCGCGCCGGATCACCGGCTCGACGATCAGCGCCAGCGCGTCGGCCCATTGCTTGGTCTGCGCGAAGTCTTCGGCCGGCAGGCCGAGCACATCGCAGATCACGCGCACCGGCAGCGGCTGCGCCAGCGTGGGCATCAGGTCGAAGCTGGCGCCGGGCTCGGTGGGCAGCGCGGCGATCAGCTCGGCCGTGATCGCCGCCACCCGCGCGCGCAGCGCCTGCACCACGGCGGGCTTGAAGGCGGCGTTCACCAGGCGGCGCAGGCGCGTATGCACCGGCGGGTCGTTGAACAGCATCCATCGTTCGCAGGTGCGCTCGAGCAGCGAATCGGCCACGTAGGGGCGCATCTGCGCGTAGCCGGGCATGCGAGTCACCTCGCGGCTGAGCTGGCTGCTGCGCAGGCCGGCGCTGCAGTCGGCGTGGTGCGTGGCCAGCCAGATGCCCACCACGTCGCGCTCGGCGCGGCCGCGTGCGCGCACCGCGTGCAGCAGCGGGTGCGGATCGTTGCGGAACGCGGGGTCGCGCATGTCGACGACAAGGGGCGGGGTGGGCATCGTTCGCCTTTCGGTCAGGGTGGATTGCAGGTCATGTCGGCATCGCCGCCGCCTGGATGTCGCGCCGCGAAGCGGTCGCCTGCAGGAACTGCTCGCGCTCCGCGGGGTCGGCGAACGCCGATGCCTGCGCCATGAGGCCGTGCAGCGCGGCTTCGCGGGTCGCGGCGGCGCGAGGATCCTGGTGCGCGGCCAGCACGCGGGTGCAGTAGATCGCGGCTTCGGCCTCGCTGTCCTGCCAGCCGCCGCGGCTTTGCACCGCCGCGAGCACGGCTTCCACGCCGGCTAGCGCCGCCGCGCTCTCGCCTGCCTGCTGCAGCGCGCAGGCGACGCCGGCCTCGCAGGCCAGCGACTCCCCGGGCTCGCCGGCAACCGCATGGCCGGCCTGCGCGACCCTTCCGTGCTCGATCGCCTCGGCCCAGTTCCCCAGCCGGTAGCAGGCCTCGAAAGCGGCCGCGTGCCCCGTGGTCTGGATGTACCGGTCGCCGATGCTCGCGCCCATGCGGATGCCCTCGCGCGCCTGCTCCAGCGCGGCCTGCGGCTCGCCGAGTTCGACGAGCACGCCCGCCAGGTTGCAGCGCCCCTGGGCGCCGATCTGCTGATGGCCGATGGCGTCGCAGAGCTGCAGCAGTTGCTGCAACTGGTCGCGGGCGGTGCTCACCTGGCCGCGGCACTGGGCTGCGAAGGCGAGGTTCAGCAGGGCGATGGCCGCGCCGTAGCGGCTGCCGATGCGCCGGTACAGGGCGAGCGCCTGCTCGCCGCTCGCCAGCGCCTCGTGCACGCGGCGCTCGGCGAGGTAGCCGACGCTCAGGTTGTTGTGCACCGAAGCCTCGGTGTAGGCATCGCCGCTGGCGCGCGCCAGGGTCAGAGCGGCCTGGGCGTGGACGCGGGCTTCGTCGTGCCGGCCCTGACGGCCCAGCGCCATGATCAGGATGTTGTGTGTCCTCGCCGCTTCGATCGGCGCCAGCGTCTCGGCCGCTGCCAGGCGCAGCGTGCCGAGCCGATGCGCCTGCTCGTACGCGCCATCCTGGCACAGTCGGTACATCCGGCTCTGGGCGGCGACGAGCCGCAGCACGTCGTCGTCCTGCACGTCGGCTTCGGCCTCCAGCGCGGCGATCGCCCGCTCGTGCTCGGCCACGTCGCCGCGGCGCGACCACACGTTGGCGCGCACGCGCAGCAGCGCGAACAGCCGCTTCGGGTCGCCGCCGGTGTCGAGCGCCAGCGCCCGGTCGGCATGCGCCAGCGCCGCGCTGTCGGCATGGCGGAGCACCGCCTCCGCCGCCGCCAGGGCCCAGTGCTCGGCGGCGCGCTCGGGCATCGCCGCGCGCTCGAAGTGCTCGGCGATCAGGCCGGCAAACTCCCCGCCTCGCCCGGTGCTGCGCGCCTCGAGCCAGAGCGCGGCGCGATGGTGCTGCTCGCGCTTGTCGCGCTTGAGCACCGTGCCGTAGGTCACTTCGTGCAGCAGGTGGTGCCGGAAGGCGAACTCGCCGGCATCGCCGAAGGCGCTCTGCGCCTGCGGCAGCACCAGCTCGCGCTGGCACAGCGCCTTCAGCTCCGAGGTTGCCCGGGTGTCGAGCGAGGCGAGGGCGTCGTCCCAGAACACCGCGCCGACGACGCTGGCCTGCTGCAGCGCGCGCCGCTGCGGCGCCAGCAGCGCATCGAGCCGCGCCTGCAGCACGCCGACCAGCGTGGTCGGCACCTGCCGCTCGTTCAGGCCTTCGCCCGCCAGCTGCCAGGGCAGGGTGGAGGTGACCAGCACGCCCTGGTCCACCAGCATCTGCAGCAGCGCCTCCATGTAGAACGGATTGCCGTCGGTGCGCTCGATCAGCAGGCGCTGCAGCTTCGCGGCGTGCGCGGTCTGCCCGAGCGGCTGCAGGAGCGAGCGGGCGAGCGCCTGCTGATCGTCGGCGCCGAGCGGCTGCAGGGTGAGGCGGCGGTGCGCCGGCCACGAATCGCCCCAGTCGGGCCGCCGCTCCAGCAGCTCGGGCCGCGCAGCGCAGAGCAGCATCAGCGGCACGTCGTCGCTCGCGCCGGCCAGGTGCGCCACCGCGTCGAGCGAGCCGTCGTCGGCCCAGTGCAGGTCGTCGAGCATCAGCACCCGCACCGCGCCGGGCGGGAGCCCGGCGCACGAGAGGCGCAGGTACTCCACCCAGGCGTGGAAGGCGCGCGCGCGCAGTTGCCGCCCGTCCTGCAGGATGCCGGCGATGAACGGGCTGGCCGCGTAGTCGAGGCCGATGAGCTGGCCGAGCAGGGCGGTCTGCTCCTCGGCCCGGTGGCCGAACAACGAGGCCAGGCCGCTGGCGAGCTTGCCCTGCGCCAGCGCAAGCGGGTCGCTGTCCTGCACGTCGAAGCGCCGGAACAGCAGGTCGCGGATCACGCCGTAGGGCTGGTGCAGCCCCTGCGGATGGGCGCTGGCGCGCAGCGGGCCGGTGCCGGGCTCAAAGGCGGGCAGGCCCGCTTCGAACTCGGCCACGAGCCGGGTCTTGCCCAGGCCGGCGTCGCCAACGAGGGTGATCGCGTGTTGCGTTCGCCCGGCCTGCGCCGCGGCCCATGCGGCGTGCATCTGCGCCAGATCCGCTTCACGCCCGACGAGGACGGTGGTGACGCCATCGAGTCCCCGCTGCACGCTCTGCGCGTTGCGCGGGCGCTCGCGTTCGACCCGGTAGGTGAGGATCGGCGCGGCTACGCCCTTGACGCGCAACGCCTGTCCTTCCTGCACGTCGAAGCGTCCCTGCACCAGCCGGTAGGTGTCCACGCTGATCAGCAAGGCGCCCGGTGGCGCGCTTTGTTCCATGCGAGCGGCGACGTTGACCGCGTTGCCGCGTATCGTGCCCTCGGCGTCCACGCCGCCGCCCAGCAGCACGCTGCCGGAGTGGATGCCCACCCGCACGTCGAAGCCGTCGTGGCCGTGCACGGCCTGCACCTCCCGGCCTTCGCTGCGGCCTTCGGCCAGCAGCGCCCGGCCGCAGCGCACGGCGCGGTCGGCGTCGTCTTCGTGCACCTCGCCGGCGCCGAAGCCGGCGAGCAGGTTGTCGCCGGCGTATTGCAGCACGCGGCCGCCGTGCCGGCGCACGATGGCGGTGAAGCGCAGCAGCGCGCCGTCCATCAGGGCGTGTACGTCCTCCGGGTCGAGGTGCTGCGCCAGCGTTGTCGAGCCGACGATGTCGAGGACCAGGATGCTCACCAGGCGCAGCGCCTGGGTCGGCGTGGGCGCCGGCGCGGCCTCGGCCGAAGCAGCCTGCAGCGCCCCGAGCTGGGCCCGCAGGCCGGAGAGCGCGGCCTCGACGACGGTGTCGCCGAGCACGCCGCGCTGCGCCTCGAGCACGGCCATGGCCGCTCGCAGCGCCTCGGGCGAATCCCGTGGAGAGGCGGGGGGACCGGTCATGCGACGATGTTAGGCGGAGGCGGGCGATAACATCGAAGGGGGAGGAAGCGCGATGGGCAAGACCGCAGTTCACGAGGTGCTCGCATCGATCGAGTCGACCCAGTGGCGCAAGGAGTTCTCCACCATCCAGAAGGCGCGCGCGCACGACCTCGGCGGCAAGGCCGACGTCGAGTTCCAGAAGATCCTCGATGCCAACTTCAGGCACTACGAGAAGGTGACCGACGAGCTCGAGGTCATCAGCGGCGAAGACGTGCAGAGGGCCGCGACGAAGCTCGACGCCATCGACACCGAGGAGTGCCGCAAGCGCCTCGCCGCCGACGACACCCTGGAGAAGTGGAAGAAGTTCATCGCCCTCAACACCGCCAAGTACGGCAAGGACAGCGACTTCGAGCTCGCCGCCCACCTGTGCGAGAAGGCCGCCGAGCTCAAGGACGATCCGCGCATGGTGCAGAAGTACCTGGACCAGGCGCGCTGGGTCCTCGACAAGTCTGAAGCCGCCGAGAAGATTCCGGCCAAGGACCTTCCGTTCGTGCCGAGCGCGCCGCGCACCAATCGAACGATCGACGCCTCGAAGGTGGCTGCCGCCCTGAAGCGCGAGGACCTGAAGAAGCACATCGCCCGCAACGACACCTGGGGCGACTTCGACGTGCAGAAGGCGCTCGGCGCCAAGGCCACCGAGCAGGACCTCAAGGTGCTCTGGAACATCCTCGAGGCGGCGGTGAAGGCGGAAGAGGAAGAGGCGGCCTGGAAGGAGTACGAGCAGAAGGCGCAGCTCGCGGCGCAGGCGCGCCAGGGCCGCAAGGGCGGGGCGGTGACCGGCGAAGCGAAGAGCATCGAGATCTACAAGGAGCTCATCCTCGGGGCGGGCGCGAGCGCCTCGTACTACATCGCCAACAACTACGCCAACCTCGATCTGGCCGAGACGCTCGTGCTCGGCACGCTGCAGCCCTGGGCCGAAGAGCGCGGCAAGGGCGGCAAGGTCAACCACCCGCACAGCATGATCGACCCCGAGCAGGACGACGAGCCGGTCGACGAGTACGGCAGCCTCGCCGACCGGGCCGAGTTCTCGAAGCGGATCGCGGCGGTGATCAAGCGGGTGGCGAACGTTGACGCCTCGGTCGGCAAGGTCACGCGCTGCCAGGGCGACTTCTTCGAGGTCGAGACCAGCAAGGGCATCTACTACGCCAGGAAGATCACCAACGCGCTGGGCATCGGCAAGCAGAAGGACCCGGGCGAGAAGAAGAAGGGCGAGCCGGACCCGATCGAGTCGAAGGAGAGCGTGAAGGACATGGACACCTTCAAGCGCGCCGTCGACGGCAAGTCGATCCGCGAGGGCTACCCGGGCAAGACGATCGAGTCGATCGCCGTGGTGGGCGGCAACGCCGCCATCGACGTGGCGACGACGATCCTGCGCGACAAGGACGTGAAGGACCTGAAGATCCACTGGATCGTCGGCTTCACCGGCAAGCCCGCGTTCCTGCGCGGCACCGACAACGCCCTCGCCGAGAAGGCCTTTCCGCCGGGCGAGCTGAAGGAGGCCCCGGTCACCCACGGCAACATGACCGTCTACAAGGGGCGCTTCAAGAGCGCCAAGGGCAGCGGCCCGGTCGAGGTGGAGATCGAGGGCAACGCGGTGAAGTCGATCACCGTCGACCTGGTCGTCTACGGCTCGGGGCCCGACGTGGAGGCGATGCAGGCGATGTTCGTCGACGAGGTCGACGACACCGGCAAGGGCACCGAGGCGCCGATGGCGCTCGAGCCGGTGGTCGACCCCGACCGCCACTACAACCAGCAGATGGAGGAGCGCGATCCGGCCGAGCTGATGAAAAAGCTCGGCGCGAAGGTCTCCAAGGAGAAGGGCAAGGCCGAGGAGCTGCTGAAGCTCCTCGGCGATCCCGACCTGAAGGCGGTGCAGGGCAACGCCGACGACGTGATGATCGGCGTGAAGACGAAGGACGGGCCGACCGCGCAGTCGTCGATGCAGTTCATGGGCGCCTCCGCCGCGCGGCTGAAGACGCAGCCGCTGCCGGGCACGGGCAAGCAGCCCAAGGGGCTCTCGCCCACCGGCAGGGAGGGGCTGCACGAGGCCGTGGCCACGCTGCCCGAGAACGTGGTCGGCAACGACCAGCTCGCCGCCGCGCGCAGCCGCATCGAGGCGCAGCTGAACGCGCTGCCGACCGACATGGACAACGTTCCGCTCGTCGCCAAGCCGGGCGGGGTGAACTTCATCACCGCCAACCAGACGGTCATCCGCACGCACATCGCCGAGTGCTACCCGAACATTCCGCCGGGCCTGGGCGACTACCTCACCGGCCAGGTGATCTACGCGCGAAGCCTCCGGCCGAAGAAGGGCGACAAGACGAAGACGCCGATTCCGGTGCCGCGCGAGAACGACCCGATGTTCGAGAACCTCGATCTCTCGCAGCAGGCCGAGTTCCAGAGGAGCTGGACCGAGCGGCTGAAGAAGATCGACGGCGACCTGCTGACGAAGTAGGCGCGCCGGCGAGCGCGGCCGGCTCAGCCGGGCCGCGCCCAGTCGCAGATCTCGGCCACCCGCGCGATCACCCAGGCGGTCTCGGCCTCGCGCCCGGGCGGCGCATCGGCCAGCAGGCCGGCTTCGACCGAGCGCAGGGCCTCGCCTTGCGCGGCCGCGTCGTCGGCCGGAACGTTCGCCAGCACCGCGGCGATCTGCTCGGCGAGCAACTCGGCCGCCTCGTGTCGGGTCTCCATCTCCTTGCGTTCGAGCAGCGGCCGGCCATGGCGCACGTAGAGCGCCAGGAAAGACTCGGGGACCAGCGTCTGGTTGTGGTCGTACATCGGCCCATGCTATGTTGTTCCCGGGTCGGCCGTGCCAGGCGGCTTGCAGGGTGGCGGGGGAGGAATGAGCGAGATCGTCGCGTTGCTGTTCACCGATTCCGTCGACAGCACGCTGACGACGCAGCGCCTCGGCGACGAGCGCGCACTCGCGCTCTGGACCGAGCATGACCGCCGTGCCCGCGATCTGCTGCGCCGCCACCACGGGCGCGAGATCGACCGCGCCGACGGCTTCCTGCTGCTGTTCGACGCCGCGGCCGACGCCGCGCGCTACGCGCTCGACTACCACGCCGCGATGGCCGGGCTCGGCCTGGCGGCGCGTGCCGGCCTGCATGTCGGCGCTGTCGTGCTGCGCCGCGCGTCGGCCGACGACGTGGCGCTGGGCGCGAAGCCGGTCGAGGTCGAAGGCGTCGCCAAGCCGTTCGCCGCCCGCGTGATGGCGCTCGCCAGCGGCGGCCAGACGCTGCTCAGCGCGGCGGCGCGGCAAGCGCTGCAGGGCGCCGGCCTCGACGCCGCGGTGCAGGTCCGCAGTCACGGCCACTACCGGCTGAAGGGCATCGACGAGCCGGTCGAGGTGTTCGAGCTCGGCGCCGTGCCGCAGTGCAGCTTCACGCCCCCGGGCGATGCCGACAAGTCGTACCGCGTCGTGCGCAGCGGCGACCTGTGGCAGCCGGTGCGCACGATCGCGCGCCATCTGCCGGCCGAACGCGACGCCTTCGTCGGCCGCGGCGCCGAACTGCAGGCGATCGCGCGGCATTTCGACGAAGGCGCCAGGCTCGTCACCCTGCTTGGCCAGGGCGGCACCGGCAAGACGCGGCTCGCGGTTCGCTACGGGCACGCCTGGCTCGGCGACTGGCCGGGCGGCGTGTGGTTCTGCGATCTCTCCGAGGCGTCGACGCTCGATGGCATCCACTACGCCGCCGGGAGCGCGCTGGGCGTTCGCCTCGGCGCCGGCGACGCCGCGGTGCAGCTTGCGGAAGCGATCGCCGGCCGCGGGCGTTGCCTGGTCGTGCTCGACAACTTCGAGCAGGTCGCGCAGCATGCCGCCGCCACGCTCGGCGCCTGGCTGGACGGCGCGCCCGAAGCGGCCTTCATGGTCACGAGCCGCGAGCGCCTGAATGTCGCCGGCGAGGTGGTGCAGCAGGTCGATCCGCTGCCGCTGAACGGGCCGGCGATCGAGCTCTTCGTCGTGCGCGCGCAGGCGCAGCGCCCCGGCTTCGTCCTCGACGACGCGCAGCGTGCCGCCGTGGCCGAGATCACCAGCCTGCTCGATGGGCTGCCGCTCGCGATCGAGCTCGCCGCGGCGCGCATCGCCGTTCTGTCGACGGCGCAGTTGCTCTTGCGGCTGCGCGACCGCTTCGCGCTTCTCGCCGGGCGCGGCGGCAGCGGCCGCCAGGCGACCCTGCGCGCGGCGATCGACTGGTCGTGGCGACTGCTCAGCCCCTGGGAGCAATCGGCATTCGAGCAATGCTCCGTGTTCGAAGGCGGCTTCACGCTCGCTGCCGCCGAAGCGGTGATCGACCTCGCGCCCTGGCCCGACGCGCCGCCGGTCGTCGACGCCATGCAGGCGCTGCTCGACAAGAGCCTGCTGCGGCGCTGGGTGCCACCGCAGGCGCAGCCGCGCCAGGAGCTCGACGAGCCCTACTTCGGCATGTATCTCAGCATTCACGAATACGCGACCGAGAAGCGTCGTTCGCGCGGGCTCGATGTCGAACGCGCGCTGCAACTGCGCCATGGCCGCTGCTTCGCCGAGTCCGGCAGCGACGCCGCCATCGAAGCGCTGGCGATGCACGGCGGCACGCAACGCCAGCAGGCGCTGCGGCAGGAGCTCGACAACCTGGTGGCCGCCTGCCGGCGCGCCGTGACGCGAGGCGACGGCGAGATCGCGGTCGCGTGCTATCGGGCGGCCTGGGAGGTGCTGGCCTTGCAGGGGCCGTTCGGCGTCGGGGTGGCGCTGGGCGGCGAGGTCGTGGCCATGGAGGGTCTGGACGTCCAGCTTGCCGAGACGGCCCGGCTCATCCAGTCGGAGGCGCTGATCCGCGTCGGTGCCGCCGAAGGGATGGAAGCTGCGTTCGCCGAGGC
Source organism: Burkholderiales bacterium (assembly GCA_031360885.1). Lineage (GTDB taxonomy): Bacteria > Pseudomonadota > Gammaproteobacteria > Burkholderiales > Burkholderiaceae_C > Schlegelella_A. The sequence continues at coordinate 18,190 of JANMCC010000014.1, forward strand.
GCTGGTTCGGGTGCGCGCGCTCGGCGATCGCCGGCTCGAGGGCCGCATCCTCAGCCGCATCGGCAACATCTGTCTATGGGAAGGTCGGCACGGCGAGGCGCATGACCACTATGCCGCTGCTCTGGAATGCTTTCGCGACATCGCAAGCCCGCTGCTGGAAGCGCGCATGCTGGGCAACCTCGCGATCGCGCACCATGAGCAGGGACGACCCGCCGAGGCATTGGCGCACTACGAGGCGGCGTTGGCGATCGAGCGCGAGATCGGCAGCCGGCGGGACGAGGCGATCACGCTCTGCAATCTGGCCGATCTGCTGGGCGGCCAAGGCCGCACGGACCGCGCGCGTGCGACATTCGCTGCCGCGCTCCCACTGCTGCGCGAGCTCGGCGACCGCGACACCGAAGCCGTCACGCTCGGACAGCTGGGCAGCTTCGAGCTCGAACAGGGCCTTGTCGACGAAGCGCTGGCAACGATGCGGGCGGCGCTGGCGCTGGCGCGCGAGATCGGCAACCGGCGCCTGCATGCGTTCACGCTTCGCATGCTGAGCGATGCGCTGATCGAGAGCGGTGAGCTCGAAGGTGCACGCGAGGCGCTCGAGCAGGCGTTGGCGATCCTGCGCCTGGTGCCGAACCGGCGGGTTGAGGCGCAGGCCCTGGGCGGCCTGGTCATGGTTGCGCTACGCCAAGGTCGCACCGCCGAGGCCGCTGCCGGCCTCGCCGAGGCCGAGGCGATGCTGCGCGAGCTCGACGACCGGCCGCTGCTGGCCGAGCTGCTTTGCACGCGCGGCCTGGTGGAGCTGGCGCGTGCCGATCGCGCCGCCGCCTGCGCGGCCCTGGCCGAAGCCGAGCGGATCGCCGTCGTCGTGAACGCCGATGCCGCTTCGGGCCTCGGCCGACGCATCGAGCGCCTGCGACGGGTGCTCGCCGACTAAGGCACGCGCCGTCCGCCCGCTGGGGTGGAGCTCAGGCGCGAAGCTTGCGACGGCGTGACAGGAAGCCGATGGCGCCAAGGCCGGCGAGCATCAGCACATAGGTCTCCGGCTCGGGAATGGCGCCGACCACGCCCAGGCGGATCTGCTTGACGTCGGCCACGATGTCGGACTCAACCATGTTGCTGTTGAAGGTGACGAACGACGCCACCCCGCCCATGATGCCGGTCAGGGTGAAGAAGTTCGAGCCCCTTGCGCTGAGCGCGAAGGTCCCGTCGGGTCCGGTGCCGTCGGAGAAGGTGACGAAGCCGTTCTCCGTAGCATCGATGTCGAGGATCAGCGTACCGAGCGCGTTGGCCACGAGCTGAAACGACAGGCGCGAGAGAGAGCCGTCGGTGGCGTCGAGGGTCGCCTGCCCGCCGGTGATCTCGAGGCTCTCGTCCGACGAGATGTTCACGAGCTGGGCGTGGTTGTCGTTGAGGCAGCCCTGGACCGGATTGCCGCTGCCGCTGGCGCTGGGGAGGCCGCAAGGGTTGCGCACCAGATTGCTATCGATCTGGGGCACGTTGCCCGGTGTCACGACGAGCAACGCGTTTGCGGAGAAAGCCGCACTGGAGAGTGCGAGGGCGAGCAGTACAGCGTTCAATTTCATGAAAGTTCCTTCGATCCGACTGGCCGTCGTGCAGGTGCAGGCGTCGAAACCAGATGCAGTCGACTCTATGCATCGACTTGTGGCGTGCCACCCCATGATCCCGGGGGTCGTGTGTAGGTGTTGACCTACAACAAGAGCCCGCAGCGATACTCGACCGGTGATCGCGGCCTGGATGCTCGCCTATTTCGTCACCGGCGCCTTCGTCGGTTTCCTCGCCGGGCTGCTGGGCATCGGCGGCGGCATGACCCTGGTGCCGGTGCTCGCGGCCATGTTCTCGGCGCAGCATTTCGCGCCCGATCACACGGTGCACCTCGCTCTCGGCACCGGCATGGCCTCGATCATGTTCACCTCGAGCGCGAGCGTGCGCATGCACCATCGCCTGGGCGGCGTCGACTGGTCGCTGGTGCGCCGCCTCGGGCCGGCCATGGTGGCGGGCACGCTGCTCTCGACGGCGATCTCCGGCTGGGTGCCGCAGCGCGCGCTGGCGCTGAGCTTCGCGGTGATCGTCTATGCCGGCGCGACGCAGATCCTGCTCGGCAGGAAGCCCCCCGCCGCGCGCACCTTGCCGGGCACGCCGGCGCTGGTGGCGATCGGCCTGGCGATCGGCGTGGTCTGCGGCCTGGTCTCGGCCGGCGGGGCGTTCATGACCGTGCCCTTCCTGCTGTTCTGCGGCGTGGCCATGACCACCGCGATCGGCACCGGCGCCGCGATCGGCGTGCCGGTGGCGGTGGTGGGCACGATCGGCTACGTGTTCAGCGGCTGGCAGGTCGCCGAGCTGCCGCCGCTGGCGCTCGGCTTCGTGCACGGGCCGGCTCTGCTGGGCATCGTCGCGGGCAGCATGCTCACCGCGCCGTGGGGCGCGCGCGCCGCGCACCGCATGCCGGTGGCGACGATGCGCCGCATCTTCGCCGGCCTGCTCTACCTGCTGGCGACGAAGATGGCGTGGACCTATCTTTGACGCGACGTCGCGACGCCGCGCTCATCCGCCGGCGTTGGGGAAGAACAGCTGCTCGCCGCCGAACTTGAAGGCGGCGATCGAGGCCTGGCCCGCGGGCGAGACCACCCAGTCGGCGAAGGCCTGCGCCAGGTCCTTCTTCACATGCGGATGCTTCGCCGGGTTGACGACCATCACGCCGTACTGGTTGAAGAGCCGCCTGTCGCCCTCGACCAGGACGCCCAACTCGCCGCGGTTCCTGAAGTTGAGCCAGGTGCCGCGATCGGCGAGCACGTAGGCCCCGACCGACGAGGCGATGTTCAGGGCCGGGCCCATGCCGCAGCCGCATTCCTTGTAGCCCGCCGGCCTGGCGGCGGCGAGGTCGACGCCGGCCTCCTTCCAGTAGCGCAGCTCGGCGGCGTGGGTGCCGCTCTTGTCGCCGCGCGAAATGAACGAGGCGCCGCTCGCGCCCAGCTTCTTCAGCGCGGCGACCGCGTCGTTGCCGCGAATCCCGGCCGGGTCGGACTTCGGGCCGATGACGACGAAGTCGTTGTACATCACCGGCAGGCGCTTCAGGCCGAAGCCCTCGGCGACGAACTTCTCCTCGGCCGCCTGGTCGTGCACGAATACGACGTCGGCGTCGCCGCGGCGGGCGGCGTCGAGCGCCTGTCCGGTGCCGAGCGCGACCACGCGAACGTCGATGCCCGAGGCCTGCTTGAACGCCGGCAGCAGGTGGGCGAACAGGCCCGATTGCTCGGTCGACGTGGTCGAGGCCATGACGATGAACCTGTCCTGCGCCGAGGCGCCGAAGCCGAGCAGCGAGGCGGCCAGGAAGACGGAGGAGATGAGGGCCTTGCGGAGGGTCGCGCGTCGGGTCGGTGACATGGTCGATTCGAGAGATCGGGAGACAACGCATTGTTGTCCGCCGTCACCTCCCGACGCGATATGAAGCCCAGGACATAGGTGCCCCGCGGGCGCGGGGCGCCTGTCAGCGGATCGCGACCGGGTTGATCATCGACTGCACGGCGCCCTGGTACTTGTTCTGCCCGAGCACGAACATGAACTCGTAGGCTTTGTCCTTCGCCAGCTCCGCCGTGTCGATGTTCTCCAGGATGTAGGTCCCGCTCATGGGGATCAGGATCTGGTGCACCTCGAAGATGCCGCCGTCCTTGTCGCCGTTCTTCTCGAACGGAATCGCCTCGACCGCCCAGGTGTCCGCACCGACCGCGACGACGCCCTTCGACACGAGGTATCGCGCGCCCTCACGGCCGAGGCCGGGCTCCACGGAACCGAAGCGCTTGGGATCCTTCTCGATCAGGCTGAGCCAGCCGGTATGGAAGATGACGACGTCGCCCTGGCGAATCTCTACCCCCTGCTTGGCCGCCACGGCATCGATCTCGGCCCGGTTGAATGCGGTTCCTTCCTTGACGACCTCGACGCCGTAGTGCGCCGCCATGTCGAGCAGGACGCCGCGCGCCACCATCGGCGGGATCTTCTCGGTGCCGAGCTTCTTCAATCCGCCCATCGTCGCGAACTCACCCCACTTCAGGCCGTTGTAGTAGCGATCGCCGACACCGATGTGCCCGAGCCCGTCGATCTGGGTGCCGATGCCGTTCCAGCAGCTCAGGATGTCGTCGTTGTAGGTCGTGTGCGTCGACCCGAGGCCTTCGGCCGAACCGACCTGGCCGGGCTGAACGATGTAGATGGCGCAGGTTCTGGGCGGGAATGCGGGAGTCGTGGTGCTCACCGTGATGCCCAGCGAATACACCTTGCCGGTCCTGACCAGCCTTGCGGCCTGCAGGGCGCCCGCCGCGGTCAGGTAGTTGGCCGCACCGATCTCGTCGTTGGCCCCCCACTTGCTCGGATACCAGGGGGCCTGGGCCGAAACGGTGAGGCTGCAGGCCAGGCCCGCAGCGGCGATGAATCCCAAACGAATCGTTCTCATGTTGTCTCCTCGAAGTTGTGACGCGGGTGAAGTTCGACGCGCTCCCTCTCTGGTGGCGGTCGAGGGTTAAATCGGCTGCCGGAACAACGGCCCTTGGAGCAAGGTTCCGTCACACCGGAGACTAGCCACCGCGAAGCTCGCCGACAAGCTCGCCAACAGACGGCGCGGGCCCGCCTTCGACGGTTCAGCCGCCCGCGAGCCTGCTCTTGATGCCTTCCTTGGCCAGCAGCGCCGTCACCGCGTCGCGGTGATCGCCCTGGAGCTCGAGCACGCCGTCGCGTACCGTTCCGCCGGTGCCGCACGCGGCCTTCAGGCGCTTGCCGAGCGCGAGCAGCGCAGGCGGGTCGAGGGCCAGGCCGTACACCGCCGTGACCGTCTTGCCGCCGCGGCCGCCGGTCTCGCGGCGGATGCGGGCGGTGCCGTCGCTCGAGGCTGGCTTGGGCATTCGATGCGGCGAAGGCGCTTCAGGCCGCCAGCGATGCCAGGTCGAGATTGGCGCCGCAGACGATGAGCAGGACCTTCTCTTCCTTGCGCGGCACGACGGTCCCGGTGGTCAGCGCGGCGAGGGGCAGCGCCGCCGCCGGCTCGACCGCCAGGCGCAGCTTCGTCCACAGGTCGAGCTGCGCCGCGCGTATGGCGGCATCGGCGAGCAGGTGTCGGCCGTCGACGTTTGCCTGCGTCACCGCCCAGGCGATCTCGCCGATGCGGCGCGCGCCCAGCGAATCGGCGGCGATGCCGCTCACCTCCACGTCCACCGGCCTGCCGGCCTTTCGTGCCCGGTACTGGGTGGGCGCGTGCTCCGGCTCGAGCGCGTCGATCCAGGACCGGTCCTGGAACCACGACGCCACGCCGGCGATCAGCCCGCCGCCGCCGACGCTCACCAGCACCCGGTCGGGCACGCCGGCTTCCTCTTCCACTTCCGCGGCGAGCGTGCCGGCGCCGACCACGACCTCGCGCTGGTCGTAGGCGTGCATCAGCAGCGCGCCGGTCTGCCGCTGGCGCGCGAGGCTGGCGGCGAGGGCGTCGGCGTAGCTCGCGCCGGTGACGGTGACCGCCGCGCCGAGCTCGACGAGCTTGGCGCGCTTGGCCGCGCTCGACGATTCGGGCACGAAGACCTCGGCGCGCACGCCCAGCGCCTGCGCCGCCACCGCCACCGCGATGCCGGCGTTGCCGCCCGAGGCGATCACCACGCCGGCCTCGGGCACGGGGCTGGCGCGCATGCGGTTGAACATGCCGCGCGCCTTGAAGCTGCCGCCCACCTGCAGGTGCTCGAGCTTCAGCCAGAGCTCGGCGCAGTCGATGCCGAGCTGGCTGCCGCGCAGGCGCAGCAGCGGCGTGCGGCGCACGTCGGCGGCGATGCGCTTGCGCGCGGCTTCGATTTCCTGGCGGGTGATGGGAGCGGTGTCGATCATGGCCGCACAGGTTAGCGTAGCGACGGCCGGGAGGCTTCAGGCGGTGGCGATCGTCAGCCGGCCCATATCGACGAACAGCGCGCCATCGAAGTCGGCACGCAGCTCGGCCCAGTCGCCGCCCGCATTGGTGGCGATCTCGTCGTAGGCAGCACGCTCCACCTCCAGGCCCTCCACCAGCGACTCGTCGCTCGAGAGCAGCCAGCCGAAGGCCAGCCGGGTGGCGTCGCCGCCGAGCAGGCGCAGCTCGGTGCTCGCGCCGATCGGCGCGGAGCCCGAACTCCGCAGCAGCGCCATCTTGGTGAGCTCGAGCGTCAGGTCGTCGAGGTGCAGGTCCTGGGCGATCAGCTTCTCGCGCAAGGCCGCCCAGCCGAACACGAGGCGGCGGCGGATTGCGCTCCCGATCTTGCGAATGCGCGGCGAGGCGCCGGCGCCGTAGGCGCGCTCGAAGCTCGCTGCCGCCGCCTGCTCGTGCTCGGGCCATTTGGCGCGCTCGATCGCCGGCAGCACGGCGATCCATGAGTCGCGGCCGTGGTCGATGAGCGAGAACTTGGGGGACAGGCGGAACGACGTTCCGCACGCGGCGCATTCCTCGCGCTGGAAGGCCTCGTCGACGATCTGCTGGCGCAGGTGCGGCGCCCGGTCGGCGTTGACGCTGCTCACCGCCTGGAAATCGACGCCGGCGCCGCAGCTCGGGCAGGCCAGGCGAACGGGCTTGAAGATCGACATCGCGTGCTCCCTTCTCAGGCCTCGGGCGGCTTGAACTGCTTGAGGAACGCCATCGCCGGGTGCTCGGGCTTGAGCTTGCCGCTGAAGTGCGCGGCGTACAGCTCGGCGAACCACTCCCACGGCGCGCGGAACTGGTAGGCGGTGAGACCTTGCGAGCGCGCCGCCAGGTCGTAGCTGAACCAGGTGTCGGGGGAATAGGATTCCTGGTACACCCGGTTGCCGATCGCGATCTGCGCCGCCACCGAGCCGCTCGACCACGGGCTCGCCGCGGCGCGGATGCCCCGCGTCCAGTCGAACGCGGCGACGCGGCGGCGCTCCCACTCGTCCTTGTCGACCTTGTCGGGCGGCTTGGGCGCCTTCTTGGGCGGCTTGTTGGCCTTGTCTTCGAGGCAGTCGCAGATGTACTCCTCGTCGTAGCCGAAGTGCGTCGCGGCGACGGCGGCGATCTTGCCGGGGCTTTCCTTGTTCCAGCCGCCGGTCGGCTTGTCCTTGCCGCTGCTGCGGTTGTCCATGAAGCTGAGCGCGTCGTCCTCGGCGTGCGCCACTTCGTGCAGCAGCACCCAGTCGAATTCGGGCACGGGCTGGGTGTCCTTGGGCTCGCAACGCGGGTCGACCTTCTGCCCGACCGGCACCACCTCGCCGCTGATGCTGAAGTCCTGCTGGTCGCCAAAGCCCTTCTTGCCCGGCCGGTCGGCCGCGAGGTAGATCTTCTTGTTGTTGGGGTTGTAGAGACCGCGGCTCTCGTCGGTGTCGAAATCGACCATCTGCTTGATCTTGCCCTTGATGCGCTTGGACGGAATCTTCTTCATCAGCGCGTAGATCTTCTGCAGCTCCGGATCGGGGCGGTTCTTGTCGTGCTTCTCGAGATCGCCGAGCGGCTCGTCGTCGAGGCTCTCGACGCCGGGCTGGGTCGTCTTGAAGTGCTTGATCTCGAAGCCGTAGCGCGCCTTCAGTGCCGCCGCGAACACCTTGCTCGGCGTGGTGTTCGGATCCATGTTGGCGATGAGCTGGTCGAGCACCTTCTCGCCGCCGGGCTTCTTCATCAGGTCTTCGAGGTCGTCGACGTCGGGGTCGCCGCTGTGCAGCTCGGCGAACGCCTTCTTCGATTCGGCCCAGCCCCTGGCCTCGGTCTCCCAGCCGGGGATGGCCGCGTCGGCGGCCTTGATGTCGCCGGCGTCGGCGAGCTTGGCGATCGCCGCCTCGCCGGCAGAAACCGCCGCCGCCCGCTCGGCGGCGAGCTTGGTCGGCGTGAGCGCGACGGCGAGCGCCGCCCGGATCGGCCCGTTCTTCGCCGCCGCGACCTTGGCGCGGTGGTTGGCGTAGACCTGCTTGGCGCTCTCCATCGCATTGAGCAGGCTCTCGAGCTCGCTCAGCGCCGCCTGCGCCGCGGCGTAGTTCTTCTCCGCGAGGCGCGCCTGCACGTCGGCGAGCTTGCCGGTCACCGCCTTCTGGTGGGTGTCGATGTGGCTCGGCACCGGCGCCTCGAGGGCCTTGTCGGTGCGGGCTTTCAGCGCGTCGAGCCGCGCCTGCAGCGCTGCGGCGTCGGCCTCGGCGAAGCCGGCGTTGACGTCGCTGCCCGCCTTGACGAGCGCGTCGACCGCCGTCTGCAGCGGCGGCAGGGCGTTGTTCGCCGCGGGCCAGTTCTCGATCTTGCTCGCGTGCTGGACGACACGGTCGGCGTCCTGGAACGCCTTGATCGGCGCGACGAAGGGCGGCGTCTGGTTGGCAGTCAGGGCCTTGGCCTCGGCGTAGTGCGGCATCGCCGCGTACGCGGCCTCGAAGGTCTTCTTCGCATCGCCGTGCGCCTTGTCGGCGTTGACCAGGTCGTCGATCGCCGACTGCAGCGCCGGCAGCATCGCCAGCGCCTGGGCGAAGCGCCCGGTGTGCTCGTGGCTCAACACCTGCGTGCGCACCTTGAGGTAGGCCGCGGCCTCGGCGGCGATCGCCGGCGCCGGATTCTCTGCGGCCTGGTCGGCCTTCCAGCGGTTGGTCAGCTTGGCGCGCGCCGCGTCGTAGGGCTTGCGCTCGTTGTCGCGCTTCGTCTGCGCATTGACGAACTCGATCGCCGTGCGGCGCATCTCCGGCACCAGCTTCTTCGCTTGCTTCCACTCGCCGGCCTCGGCGGCCCCGTTCATCGCCGAGTCGGCCTCGTGGAAGGCGAGGCCGAGCATGTTCAGCTGCGCGTTGTCGGTCATCGACTGACCGACCTCGCGCTTGACCATGTCTCGCGCCGCCTGTCGGATCGGCAGGTTCGGCGTCAGCGCGTCGTAGAAGTCCTTGCCGTCGGCGAGCGTCTTGAGCAACGCCTTCGTCGCCGTTGCGAGCGTCGGCACCAAGGCCAGGGCGCGCGTCCAGTCGCCCCGGTTGACCTCGAAGTCGACGTCCCTGTCGGCGTCGATGAAGTCGCGCACCAGGCTGCCCGGCATCGGCGAAGCCGCCTTCGCCTGGCGACCGGCGACGACAACGTCGGCGCGGATCTTGGCGTAGGCGGCCTCGAACTTCGGCTGCTCGACGGCGGCCGTGCGCACCTTCGTCGCCGCGGTCCGCAGCGCCGGAAAGGCGGCGAGCGCCTTCGGCCAGTCGCCGGCGGCGACGGCGTCGTCGACCGCCTTGCGCGCCGCGGCAAAGTTGGCGGCGATCGCGGCCCCGAGGACGGCGCCCTTGTCCACGTGAAGCTTGGTCGCCGCGTCGATGTCGGCCTGCGCCGCGGCGCGCGCCGTCTCGAACGCGATCCTGGCGTCGTTGCCGGCCTTCGCCGCGTCGGCCTCGGTCGTGAGGGCGTCGAGCCGGGTGTCGAAGTCGTCGAGCGAGGCCCCGAGCGCGTCGAGCGTCTTGCCCTTCGGCCAGGCCGACGTCTTCTCGGTCTTGAGCGTGGCGATGCGCTCGGCCAGGCCGGCCGGCGCAGCGGCACCGAGCCCGGAAACGACCCCCTCGATCCGCGTCATCTCGGTGTCGATCTCGGCGCCGCGCGTCGCCAGCCGCGCCGAGAGCGTGTCGACCCGCTCGAGCGCGGGCAGCAGCGGCTCGAGCGCGGCCTGATCGCCGGCGGCGAACTTCGGCTTGGCGGCGGCCTCGAGCTTGCCCAGCTCGGCCTGCAGCGCCGCCTTCGCCGGCGCCGACGCGACCTTGCCGATCGCTGCCTTCGCCCGGCCCGCGGCCGGATCCCACTCGTCGATCTTCAGATCGGACGCGGCCTTGAACTGCTCGGCGCGCGCGAGCAGCTTTCCGGCCGGGCCGAGCAGTGCCTTGTAGGCCTTGATCGCGGCCGGGTCGCCCTTCTGCTGGTCGGCCTTGGCGAACGCGGTGGCGATCGGCGTCAGCTCAGCCTTGATCTTGGCGGCAAGCTTGGGGTCGCGGATGCCGCCTTCGGTGAGGGCCTTGATCGGCGAGATGACGGCGTCGGCCTCGGCGCGCGCCGTTTCGCGCTCGCTGCCCGCCGGAGGCGCGTCGCTCGACCGGCTGGTGGCGGACTCGTCGTCCCGCAGGGGCGGCGGCGGGGGCATGGCGCCGAGCTGTCGCAGGCCCAGGGTTTCGAGCAATCCCATCCAAGCACCTCCTTCGCAGAACCGTCGCCTTTTCGACGGGCGCAAACCGTAGCACAGGGACTTCGCCGTGCGAATGCCCCTCTTCCGGGCTGATGCGCAGGTCGCGCGGCCGGGCGCGGGTCGGTTCGGACGCTTATATTGCGCCGCATGGACCAGCCGCTCGCGCCTTCCGCGCATGCCCTCGAGATGGCGCGTGCGCTCGTGCGCATCAACACCGTCAGCCGCAACTCCAACCTCGAGCTCATCCACTTCATCCGCGACGAGCTCGCGCGCCACGGCGTGAAGAGCACGCTCACCTTCGACGACGAGAAGAGGAAGGCCAACCTCTTCGCCACCCTCGGCGAAGGCAAGCCGGCCGGCGTGATCGTCTCCGGCCACACCGACACCGTGCCCTGGGATGGCCAGGACTGGTCGATGGACCCGCTCTCCGCCGAGGTGAAGGACGGCCGCCTCTACGGCCGCGGCAGCGCCGACATGAAGGGCTTCATCGGCCTGGCGCTGGCGCAGGCGCCGGCTTTCCTCGCCGCCGACCTGCCGTTCGCCATTCACTACGCCTTCAGCTACGACGAGGAAACCGGCTGCTTCGGCGCGCCCCGCCTCATCGCCGACCTGCACGAGCGCGGCATCCGGCCCCTGGCCTGCATCGTCGGCGAGCCCACCGGCATGGTGCCGGCGCTGGCGCACAAGGGCGTGTACCGCTGGCGCTGCTGCATCAAGGGCAAGGCCGCGCACTCGTCGCTCACGCCGCAGGCGGTGAACGCGATCGAGGTCGGCGCCCGCGTCGTCGGCAAGATCGGCGACATGGCCGAGCGCTTTCGCAGCGGGCCGCAGTACGCGGGCTTCGACGTGCCGTACACGACGAGCGCGGTCTGCGTGATGGAGGGCGGCATCGCCGACAACGTGGTGCCCGAGGACTGCCGCTTCCACTACGAATTCCGAAACCTCCCCGGCGCCGACGTCGCCGCGATGCAGGCCGAGGTGACGGCCTTCGCCGCCGGCCTCGAGCCGGCGATGCGCGCGGTGGCGCCCGGGACCGGCATCCGCTTCGAGAAGATCTGCGAGACGCCCGCGTTCCTGGCGCGCGCCGACGACGTGGCCGTGCTGCTCGCCGGCCGCCTGGCCGAGGCCGAGGCGACCACGCTGGTCGCCTTCGGCACCGAGGCCGGCCTGTTTCAGAAGGCGGGCATCCCGACGGTGGTGTGCGGCCCCGGCCACATCGCCCAGGCGCACCAGGCCGACGAGTACGTGTCGCTGGCGCAGCTGGCCGCGGGGGAGCGGTTCCTCCAGGCGCTGGCCGCCGTTCGCCCCGAGGAACTGCAAGGCCGCTGAGCGAGGCGGGGTCCGGGGCGCCGCGCGCCGGCCGGCTCAGCGCACGAACAGGACCTTTCGCGCCCGGCCGCCACGCTCCCACTGCCAGATGCCGTCGGCGGTCCGGGCGATCATCGCCGTGTCGCCGGCCGCCGCGGCGACGACGCCGTCGAGCAGCTTGCGCGGCTCGATCTCGAAGCCGTCGCCCCAGGCCCACAGGCTCCTGTCGGCGCGGATCGCGAGCGAGTGCCGCGAGCCGGTGGCGATGGCCACGGCGCCGTCGAAGATGCGCCCCCAGCGGTCGGCCTTGTCGCCGAGCCCGTGCGACGACAGCGGACCGTAGCGATTTCCGCCGGTGCCGAAGACGTCGCCATTGCGGCCGAGGTAGATCGCGTGGCCGGTATGCGCCCGCACCGCGACCGCATCGCCGGCGGTGGCGACGTAGCGGTCGGTCGCCTTCAGCCGGCCGTCGCCGTACTGGCCGCGATGCGCCAGCCCCTTGACGAACAGGCTGCCGTCGCGGGCGATGTAGTAGTCGGCGCCGTCGCCGATGCAGGCCGCGACCACGCCCTCGGCGACGCGCCGCGCCGGCACGTCCGTCGCCGCATGCCACAGGGCCTGCGCACGATCGATCGCGAACCAGCCGGATTCGCCGGCGGCGAAGGCGGCGACGTCGCGCTGCAGCACGACCGCGGCCGCGGCGTCCTGCGACCAGGCGACGAGCTCCGCACTGCCGAGGAGGGCGAACGACTTCCTGCCGGCGCCGACCTGGACCGTGCCTTCGCGGGCGGGCCGGGGGGCGCCTTGGCCCAGCCATTCCCAGGCCGTGCCGTCGAGCAGCGCGAGATGCCGGTCGTAGTACGACGCCAGCGCGGCGTGGCTGCCGTCGGCCGGCGCCAGCGAGGCGCCGAGCATCAGGCCGGCCGGGATCAGCTGCATGGCGGTGCGTCGGTTCATTCGTCGGTGGGCGTCCGGTCGGGAGGATAGTCGGCGCGAGGCGCGAAACGCACGAGCGCGCGCGGGGTACCCTTGCCGCATGGACATCACCCAGCTCATCCTCGACGACCACCAGGAGCAGCGGCGCCTGTTCGCGATCCTCGAGCAGATCGATCGCGGCCGCACCGAGGCGCTCGGCCCGATCTGGGCCCGGCTCGCCGACGTCCTGGAGATCCACGCCGAGGCCGAGGAGCGGCACTTCTATCCGACGCTGCTCAAGGTCGGCACCGGCGCCGGCGGCCGGGCGAGCGCCGACGCCGAGACCGAGCACGCGATCAAGGACCACAACGAGATCCGCCGGGCGGTGGCGGCGGTGGCCGCGCACGCCGTCGGCGGCGACGCCTGGTACGCCGCGGTCGCCGCGGCCAACAAGGCGAACAGCGACCACATGGCCGAGGAGGAGCGCGAGGGCCTGGCCGACTTCCGCGACAACGCCGACCTGCAGGCGCGGCACGAGCTGGCCGTCGCCTTCGCCGCCTTCGAGGCAGTGCATTACCAGGGCGTGCGGGCGGTCGACAAGGACCCGAAGGCCTACGTCGAGGCCCACAAGTAGGGCGGGCCCGGCTCCGGCAGCTGGACGGTCACGCGCACGAAGGTCGCCGGAACGATCCGTGCGGTCGTCGCGCCCGCCGGCCGGATGCCGAGGCTGCCGACGAAGGCGTCGCCGCTCGCCCGCAGGGGTGGCAGACCGTAGCAGCTATCGCGGCGGCGACAACGAAGCACCTGGCCGGTCCGTGCTCTCAGGCCGACGCCGGCGACGCCTGCATTCCCCGGCGAAAGAGCGCGAGGCTCAGCGCGCCGGCGAAGGCGAGGGCCGCGGCCATCCAGAGCGCTGCCGCGCCGCCGGCGAGGTCGTACATCACGCCGGCCAGCGTCGGCAGGACGGCGCAGCCGAGGTAGTAGATCGTGTAGAAGATGCCCATGCCGGCGCCGCGGCTCTCGGGCCGCAGGAATTCGCCGGGCACCGAGACCAGCGCCGCCGCCGGAAGGCCGCCCAGCAGCCCGCCGAGCACCAGCCACGGCAGCGGCGCCGCGCCGGCGGCGACGGCGAGCAGGGTCGCGCACCAGGCGGCGATCGCCAGCTGGCAGGCGAGGTCGGTGCGCGCCAGGCGCTTCAGCAGCACGCCGCCGACCTGCACGCCGACGACGAAGAGCACCGTGTTCACGGCGACGAGGCTGCCGGCGCGGGCGATACCAATGCCGTGGGAGGTGAAGAACGAGGGCAGGAACGACATGACGATCTGAAACGCGGCGTTGTAGAGCATCCAGGGCAGCGAGCCGATCAGGAGCAGCCGCCATTCGCGCCGCGTGATCGTGGCCAGGCCGAGGCCCGCGGCCGGCGCCGCCACGGCCGGGGCCGCCGGCGCGCGGCACGCCGCGGCGACGACCGCGAAGCCGAGCGCCGCGAACGCCGCCGCCGAGACCACGCCCCAGCGCCAGCCGGCGAGCTCGCCGAGCGGGCCGACGACGAGGAGGGCGATGCCGATGCCGATGGGCCACGAGTTGATCAGCACCGACATCGCGAGCAGCCGCTCCTTGCCCTCGAACAGGTCGGTAACCATCTTGGTGACGACGACGTTGAGCATCACCGCGCCGATGCCGCTGACGAAGCGGGCCGCGTTCGCCTGCAGGTACGACTCGGCGAGCGCCAGCCCCAGGCCGCCCGCGCCCATGAGCACGAGGCCGGCGAGGACGATGCGCCGGTCGCCGAAGCGCCGGCCGAGCAGGCCGCCGGGCAGGGCGAAGGCGACGCCGGGCAGCAGGTAGAGGCCGATCAGCCAGCCGAGCTGCGCCTTGTCGACGCCGAGACTGCCCGCGAGCAGCGGCGCGATCGCCGCCACCGACTGGAACTGGAAGCCCATCGCCGCGCGCGCGAGCGTGAGCGCTGCGAGCGATCGCCAGCGTGCGTCCATCCGTCTTCTCCCTCCACCCGCTCAACGCTTGCGCTCGCGCAGCGTCTCCAGCGCGTCGAGCAGCACCCGCACCCGCGGCGGCATGAGCCGGCCGGAGGGTATCACCGCGCTGAGCGGCATCGGCGGCGGGCGGTGGCCGGGCAGCACCTCGACCAGCCTGCCGCGCGCCAGCTCGTCCTGCACGATGTAGTCGGGAAGCTGGCAGAGGCCGAAGCCGAGCAGCGCGGCGGCGCCCAGCGCCTCGGTGTCGCTGATCTGCGCGCTGTGCGGCGGATGCAGCTCGACGATGCGCCGGCCCTGCCTGAGCTGCCATGGGCGGCTGCGGCCGCTGGTGGGCATGCGGAACACCACCGCCTGATGCACGCCCAGGTCTTCCAGCCGCGCCGGCGTTCCGTGCGCGCGCAGGTAGGCGGGGCTCGCCACCAGCACCAGGCCCTGCGAGTCGATGCGCCGCGCCACCAGCGACGAATCGCGCAGCTCGCCGGCGCGCACGGCGAGGTCGATGCCGTCCTTCACCAGGTCGGCGAAGCCGTCCTGGAAGCGCAGCTCGAACACCAGCGCCGGGTGCGCGCGCTGCAGCTTCGCCAGCAGCGGCAGCACGAAGCGGCGGCCGTAGTACACCGGCAGGTCGAGGCGCAGCGTGCCCGAGGGCGCGGCGCGGATGCCGGAGGCGTCGGCCTGCAGGTCCTCGAACTCGGCGAGCACCCGCTCGCAGCGGTGAAAGAGCCGCTCGCCGTCGGCGGTGAGGCTCACCTGGCGCGTGGTGCGATGGAAGAGCTTCACCCCGAGCGTGGTCTCGAGCCGTGCCACGCTCTTGGCCAGCGTCGAGGGCGAGCCGCCGAGGTCGCGCGCCGCCGCCGCGAAGCTGCCGCGGCGCGCGGTCTGCGCGAAGGCGAGGAATTGCTGCAGTCCCTGCATCCGGGTCCCCGATTTGATTGCGGAAGAAATGTCCTCAATGTTACGGCGCTGCCGCATCTTCCGGAATGACGATCCGGCTTCGACACTGACGACGTCCGTGGCGCCGCGGACTCCTTCACTCAACACCGAACGGAGAACGAACCATGAACGTGATCGAACAGACCCGCCCCGCCGCCACCCCGATTCCCGGCGTGGCGCATGCCACCTGGGCCGGCGAGGCCGACGGCCTGGCGCAGCTTTCCATCTGGCGGCAGACGCTTGCCCCCGGCGCGGCCACGCCGCCGCACCGCCACGACTGCGACGAGGTCGTGCTCTGCCTCGCCGGCCGGGGCGAGGTGCACAGCGAGGGCGCGGTGCAGCGCTTCGGCGCCGACTGCACGGTGGTGCTGCCCCGGGGGCGCGACCACCAGATCTTCAACGTCGGCCCGCAGCCGATGGAGATCGTCGGCCTGTTCGGCGCGACGCCGGTGCTGACGCGCCTGCCCGACGGCAGCGCGCTCGAGCTGCCCTGGCGGAGCTGAGCCCGGAGGGCGGGGCGGTTCGCCTCGCGCTATTGCGCCAGGAAGCCGCCGTCGACCGGCAGCGTGTGTCCGGTGATCATGGCCGCCCGCTCGGAGGCGAGAAAGACGATCGCGTTCGCCACGTCGGCGGGCTCGGCGACGCGCTGCAGCGGCGTCACGCGCATCACCCGCGCGAGCAGCTCCGGATCCTTGAACAGGCCCTGCGTCAGGTCGGTCCGCACCCAGGTGGGCGCCACCGCGTTGACGCGAATGCCGTGGCTTGCCCACTCGACCGCGAGCGCGCGCGTGAGGTTGACCACCGCGCCCTTGGTCGACTGGTACGAGAGGTTCGGGTAGAGCCCGCCGCCCGAGAGACCCATGATCGAGGCGACGTTGACGATCGCGCCGCGGCCGGCGGCGACCATGGCGCGGCCGGCGGCGCGCGAGCAGAGGAACACCCCGTTCAGGTTGACATCGACCACGGCCTGCCAGTCGGCGAGCGAGAGCTCGAGCGTCGGCTTGCGCAGGGCGATGCCGGCGTTGTTCACCAGGATGTCGATCCGGCCGTAGCGCGCGAGCACCGCGGCCATCGCCGCCTCGACCGCCGCCTCGTCGGTGACGTCGAGCGGCGCGGCGTGGTGCTCGACGCCGCGCTCGGCGAGCTGCCGGCTGGCGGCGGCGAGCGCCGGCGCGTCGCGGTCGAGCAGCACCGGGCAGGCGCCGTCGGCAACCAGCGCTTCTACCGTCGCCCAGCCGATGCCTTTGGCGCCTCCGGTGACGATCGCAACGCGGCTCCCGGCCGGGGCGCTCGATGAATTCATGACGTGCTCCTGTTCGGCAGTGATCCTACGCATGCCGGAGTGGCGCGTGCTTCGACGCCGGGTGGCTGAGTCGAATAGGCTGCTAATCGACTCACTATTTGAGTCGATTAGGGAGATAATCACCGCACGATGTCCGATCCCGCGTACATCTGGCAGCAGCCGGACTGGCCCAAGCTGCGTTACGAAAGCGCGCAGATCGATCGCGCGGTCGGCGACGCGCGGCGCGCGCAAGGCAGGGTCGAGGGCCGTCTGAGCGCAATCGGCCTCGCGGCGCGGCGCCAGCTCGTCGCCGAGTCCTGGGCCCAGGAAGCCCTCGCGACCGCCGCGATCGAAGGCGAGCGACTGGATCTCGGCGCGGTTCGATCGTCGGTCTGCCGTCGCCTGGGTGTCGAAGTCGCCAGGACGTCGCGCGTGCCGCGCGACGTCGAAGGCTTGCTTGACGTCATGGAAGACGCCTTCGAGCGCGCGGCCGAACCCCTCACCGACGCTCGCCTGCAAGCGTGGCAACGGGCCCTCTTTCCGACCGGGTTCTCGGGGCTGACCCCGGTGCGGGTGAATGCCTACCGGGCCGGGCGCCAGCCGATGCAGATCGTCAGCGGAGCGGTCGGGCGCGAGAGGATTCATTACGAGGCGCCGCCCTCGCGCTCGGTGGCGGCCGAGATGAAGCGGTTCCTCAGGTGGTTCAACGAAGGCAGCGAGTCCGACCTGCTGGTGCGGGCCGCCCTGGCGCACCTCTGGTTCGAGACGATCCACCCGTTCGAGGACGGCAACGGTCGGGTCGGTCGCGCCATCGTCGATCTGACCCTGGCGCGCGACAGCGGCGAAGCCAGTCGCATGGTGCGCATCTCGCAGCAGCTGAGCATGCACCGCGAGGGGTACTACGAGGAGCTGCAGCGCGCGCAGCATGGCGGCCTCGACGTCACGCCGTGGGTGGCGTGGTTCGTGGCCCAGGTGCACGAGGCCTGCGACACGGCGGCGAGCGTCGTCGACCTCGCGCTGGCCAAGGCGCGGTTCTGGACGACGCACGCCGACAAGGACCTGAACGCCCGTCAGCGCAAGGTGCTCCAGACCCTGCTCGATGCCGGTCCCGGAGGCTTCGAGGGCGGCATGAACACGCGCAAGTACGAGGCGATGACGGGGACCTCGCGCGCAACCTCGTCGCGCGAGCTGATCGAGCTGACGAGGCTCGGCTTTCTCGTCGTCGTCGGCGGGGGTCGTTCCACGCGCTACTACGTCAACCTGGCCGGATGGGCGCCCGTCGACGAAGACCCGTCTTGAGGCATCGCCCTCCTCGACAATGATCGTCCGCAATCCGCAAAGGGGGCCGCCGTGACCACCAGAGACAGCGCGCACGCGTTCATGCCCTATCCCGACGCGCCCGTGGCGCATGCCGCCTCGGGCCCGCTCGCCGGCCTGGCCTTCGCCGTGAAGGACCTGTTCGACGTGGCCGGCTACCCCACCAGCGGCGGCCAGCCGTTCGTGCTGGCGATGTCGGGCACCAAGACCGAGACCGCGCCGACCGTGCAGCGCCTGCTCGATGCCGGCGCACGCTTCGCCGGCAAGACCGTCACCGACGAGCTCGCGTTCTCGATGAACGGGCAGAACGCGCACTTCGGCTCGCCGGTCAACGGCGCCGCGCCCGAGCGCATCAGCGGCGGCTCGTCGTCGGGCTCGGCCTCGGCGGTGTCGAACGGCCTCTGCGATTTCGCCCTCGGCAGCGACACCGGCGGCTCGGTCCGCGCGCCGGCCAACCACTGCGGCCTGGTGGGCCTCAGGCCGACGCACGGCCGGGTGAGCCTGCGCGGCGCGCTCGACCTGGCGCCGAGCTTCGACACCTGCGGCTGGTTCACGCGCGACCTCGCCACCTTCGCCCGCGTCGCCGACGTGCTGCTGCGCACCGACCCGGAGCCGCTGCCCGAACGAGGCGCGCGCCTGCTCGCGCCGACCGACGTGTGGGAGCTGCTCGCGCCCGAAGTGCTCGAAGCGCAGGCCGGGCCGCGGGCGCGCATCGAGGCCGCGCTCGGCGCCGCCGCGCCGGTCGAGGTGGTGCTCGACGGCTTCGACGCGATGTACTGGGCGTTTCGCTACCTGCAGGGCCGCGAGGCCTGGCGCACCGACGGCGCCCTGCTCGAGCGCTTCGCGCCGCCGCTCGGGCCGGGCGTGGCCGATCGCTTCGCCTGGGCGCGCACCGTCGCCGACGAGCAGGTGACCAAGGCGACGGCGTTTCGCGCCCGCTTTCGCGCCCACATGGCGGCGCTGCTCGGCAGCGACGGCGTGCTGGTCCTGCCGACCATGCCCGACGTCGCCCCGCTCGTCAGCGCCGACGAAGCCGGCCTCGAGGACTACCGCAACCGGGCCACGCGCATGCTCTGCATCGCCGGGCTGGCGGGGCTGCCGCAGATTTCGCTGCCGCTCGGCGAGCGCCTCGGCGCGCCGCTCGGCATCTCGCTGCTCGGGCCGGCGGGCAGCGACCGGAGCCTGGTGCGGCTGGCCGAGCGGATCGCCGCCAGCGCCTGAGTGCGCAGCGTCACTCCGGAACGAGGCTCCCGGCCAGGAGATCCCTGAGCGCGGGAAGATCCACGGGCTTGACCAGGTGGTGATTGAAGCCCGCCGAGGCCGAAGCCTCCCTGTCCTTCTGCTGCCCCCAGCCGGTGGTGGCGATGAGCAGCGCGCTGCGACCGGCTTCGCTCGAGCGGATCCGCCGCGCCACCTCGAGGCCGCTCAGCCCGGGCAGTCCCAGGTCGAGCAGGACAATCTCGATGTCGCCGGCGGCCAGCGCATCGAGCGCCGCCACGCCGTTGTGCACGGCGCGGGTGTGGTGGCCGTCCATGGCGAGCACCATCGCCAGGCTCTCGGCGGAGTCGACGTTGTCGTCGACGATCAGGATCCGCCTGGGCCTCGTCGCGACGGGGGCGAGGGCCACGGGCGCCGGCAGCGAAGGAGCCTGGGCGAGCGGCAGGCGGACGGCGAATTCGCTGCCCTTGCCCTTGCCGGCGCTGAACGCACTCACCGTGCCGCCGTGCAGTTCGACCAGGCCGCGGACCAGCGCCAGCCCGATGCCCAGGCCGCCGGTGGCGCGCTCGAGCGCTGGCTCCTCCTGCGAGAACATCTCGAAGATGCTGCCGAGATGCTGCTGCTCGATGCCGACGCCGGAATCGCGAACCGTGAACGACGCCATCGCGCCCTCGCGCGCCGTTCCGATCCGGATCCAGCCGCCGGGCGGCGTGAATTTCGAGGCGTTGACGAGCAGGTTGACGATGACTTGGGTCACGCGGGCGACATCGGCGTTCAGCCAGAGCGGCTCCGCGGCGAGGGAGAGGGTCAGCTGCTGCCGTGCCGCGGCCATCAGCGGCTCGGTCGCCTCGACCGCGTGCTCGATTGCCACGCCGAGCGCCATCGGCATCAGACGGAGGCGAAGCTTGCCCTCTGTGATGCGGGAAATCTCCAGCAGATCCTCGACCAGGCGCGTGATCTGCGCCACCTGCCGGCCGAGCAGGTCGCGCGCCCAGCGCACGTCGGAATCGGCGATGTCCATGCGGCGCAGCAGGTCGAGCACGTTGGCCATCGGCGCGAGCGGGCCGCGCAGCTCGTGAGCCAGCGTCGCCAGGAACTCGTCCTTGCGACGGTCGTCGCGCACCAGCCGTTCGCTCGCCGACTCGGCCGCGCGCCGGGCGAGCATGAGCTCGCGCTCGTACTTCTGCCGGTCGGTGGCCACCACCACCGCGATCTCGTCGTACACCTGCTCGCCGTGGCGGCGGCGGACCGCGTTGGCGAGGATCGGAATCGGCCGGCCGTCGCGATGCAGGAGGTCGAGCTTGACCTCCGACACCGAGCCCTGCATCTGCATCAGCGGCGCCCAGTGGGTCTGGTGGAAGATCCGCCCACCGATCGAGAGGAGCTCCGGGAAGCGGCGCAGGTCGGTGAGGTCCTCGGCCGCGAAGCCGGCCCAGGTACAGAAGGTCGTGTTGACGCGGCGGATCGTTCCGTCGGTGCCCGTCAACAGCAGGCCGCAGGCCGCGTGTTCGTAGAGCGAATCGAACCCGGGAAGAGGCGGCACCAAGCCAACCTCGCTCAGCGGGCGCGCCGCAGAAATCGCTCGATCGCCGCGACGCTCGCGCTCGGCGCGCTGAGGTGGGGGCAATGGCCGACGTTCTCGATCACCTCCAGCACGGCATCGGGCAGCGTCTTCTCCAGGTACTCGCCGACCGACAGCGGCGCGATCAGGTCTTCGGTCGACTGCAGGATCAGCGCCGGCGTCTTCGCCCGGGGAACGTCCTCGCGGTGGTCGGAGAGGAAGGTGACGCGGGCGAAGTGCTTGGCGATGTCGGGATCGGTCCGGCAGAAGCTGTTGGTCAGCTCGATGCCGAGCTCGGGCCGGTCGGGGGCGCCCATGATCACCGGCGCCATCGTGCTTGACCAGCCCAGGTAATTGCTCTCGAGCGTTTCCAGCAGGCCGTCGATGTCGGCCCGGGTGAAGCCGCCAACGTAGTCGCCGTCGTTGATGTAGCAGGGCGACGGCCCGACCATGATGTGCGCTGCGAAGCGATCCTCCGCCTGGACCGTGGCGAGCAGGCCGATCGTCGCGCCGACCGAGTGGCTGACCAGGATGACCGGGCCGTCGGCGAACGCGTCGACGATCTCCAGCAGGTCGCTCGCGTGTCCGTGCAGCGAGCCGTGCCTCGACTTGTCGTAGGCCGAGAGGTCCGACCGCCCGCTGCCCACCAGGTCGAAGAGGATGGTCTTGAACCGGCCCTCGAACGCCGGCGCGAGGTAGCGCCACATGTTCTGGTCGCAGCCGAAGCCGTGGGCGAAGATCATCGTCGCGGGGCCGGTTCCCCGGGTGGCGACGCTATGGCGCTGCTGCAGTTGCACGGTGAATTGTCGCAGGCCGCGGGCCCCTCGCCCCGCCATGGGGCTTTCGGAGCGCATCGCGTCGGCGGCGGGCAGGGCACGGCGCCTCGGCCTACGCGCCCGGACTTCGCCGTCCGATGGATGCGGAGCGCGCCGCCGGTGACGATGCCACCATCTCCGATTGGAATCCCGATGAGCAATCCCTGGCTGAAGAAGAATCCGTTCATGAGCATGTGGCTGAGCGGCGCGAACTCGGTGGCCAATTCGGCGCGCGGGCGCATGGCCGCCGAAGCCCGCCGCCAGTCCAGCGCCGCCATCACCAAGGCGAGCCAGGACATGTTCTCCCTCTGGACCGGCGGCCTGAGCAGCGCCGCCCGGCCGAAGCCCAAGAGGAGACCCTAGCGCGCCGGCGGGCCCCGGCGACTGGCTTTCGGGCAGGGTGCTGGGGCCGGCGGGGGCGCTGCGCTACCGACTGTTTCGCCCGGCCGGCGCCCGGTTCGGCGAGCGCCTGCCGTTGCTGGTGATGCTGCACGGCTGCGGCCAGGATGCGAAGAGCTTCGCCGCGAGCACCCGTATGAACGCCGTCGCCTCGCGCGAGCGCTTCCTGGTGCTTTACCCCGAACAGGATCGCCGCAGCAACCTCAAGGGCTGCTGGAACTGGTTTGACACGTCTACCGGGCGGGCATTCGGCGAGGCGGCGCTGATCATGTCGGCCATCGGCCAGGTCGGGCTGATGTACGGCGCCGATCGCGAGCGCGTCGCCGTCGCCGGGCTGTCGGCCGGCGCGAGCATGGCGGCGTTGCTGGTGACGCGCTATCCGGAACGGTTCAAGGCGGTGACCATGCACTCGGGCATTCCACCGGGCACCGCGCACTCGACCCTCTCGGCCGTTGGCGCGATGTTCGGGCGGCGCAGCCCCAGGCCGCTGCAGGCGAGCGAGACCGCCATGTCGGCGTCTTGGCCGCCGCTGATGGTGATCCATGGCACGAAAGACTCGGTGGTCGCGTCGAGCAACGGGCGCGCTGCAGCGCAGGTCTGGGCCGATGCCTCCGGAGCGCGTGCCGGTGACGAGCGCGGCGTCCGGCGCGGCAAGCGCTATCCGATGACCGTCACCGATTTCAAGCGCAAGGGCGTGGTCATGGCCACGCTCGTCCAGGTGGCGCGCCTCGGGCACGCCTGGAGCGGCGGTGCGCGCAATCAGGATTTCAGCGACGAAGAGGGCCCCGATGCCTCGCGCATGGTCTGGGGATTCGCCGCGAAGCAATTCGCCGCGTGGGCCCCGGGCGCGGCCCCGGGGCCCCGAACCGGCGCTT